>CAZNDN010000111.1:7647-13530 GCA_964571815.1 uncultured Fibrobacterota bacterium
GCCTTCTGCTTTCTGCCCCTCTGCTCCCCTGCCCCTCTGATCCCCTGATCCTCATCCGCCCAGAGCCGCTTCGATCTCCGGCCTGCTCATGGTGTAGGGCAAGTGTTCATACCATTCGCTCAGGTGGGCGTTGAGTTCGCGGGGCGGGAGTCTGGTGATCACGTACAGGTCCACCACCTGACGGTATCCTTCCCTCCGCTTCTCGGAGGGCCAGGGGTAGACTTGCCCGACCAGATGGTCGGTGGGCAGACCCGCGACCTTGTCGCCGCCGGAAAGGAAAAGACGGTAGTAGCCCGAGAGGTATTCGACCCGCCGCAGGGAAGCCAGAAGAAGGCGCTCGGCATGGGGCCGGAGACGGGCCAACTGTGTTTCGGGCAGTTGCTCCCGCGGAAGCGGCGTGACGTTCTGAAGCGGAAAATCGATCGACAGGGTAAGAAGAACTGCAGGAAGAGCGCAGAGTGCGCGTATGCTTTCGTAGGTACACGGGGACACCCGATACACCTCCACATCGTGATACCGCAGGAGCGCCCCCAGCGACCGGATATACAAGGGCGAGCTTCCCCTTGAATCCTGCTCGGGATCCAGCGTGAACCGGGCTACGAACTGCTCCCACTGCCCGTCAAGGTCCGGCGCGGGAATCGTATCTCCCATCACGCTCAGGAGTTCGCCCACAAGCTCCCGCAGCGGATCCGGGGCTGCCGATGTCGCCGTCTCACGGGTTATGCGCCCCCCCAGTCCCGCTTCAACCGTACTCGACGGGCCGGCACAGTCCGAAAACCCGGTCGTCAGGGCCCACAGCACGGCGGGGACCGCGCACACCCGGAACGCAAAGCGCGGGGAAACGTCCATCAAAGGTTTCATGGAATCAGCGCGCGCCCGGTGGTTTCGACTTGGTGCCCGGCTCAAGGAACAGCTCCGGGAGCGAATCCTCGTCGGTCAGCGCGAAAGGCGTAAGCCCGCGCAACGAGAAATCTTCGTAGCGCTCCGAGGGAAACACCTGTGCCGTATCGCCGACCACGGCAAACGAGAAGCCCCCGGGATCAAGGTATTTCTCCGCCACTTCTTCAACGCGCTCTTTCGTAATTGCCTTGATACGCGCGGGATACTTCTCGAAATGGTCCGAATCGCGCCCATAATACTCATTCCACGCGTAGTTGTCGGTGATATCCACCGGTGTGCGAAACATCGACGGGTACCCCTCGATAAGCGCATCCTTCGCCCGCTGCAGCTCATCGCCGGTAATGCCCTCTCGCCGCAGCCGTCGAACCTCTTTCAGCGACAGGGCCATTGCCTTTGCCGTCGAGGATGCTTTCGTGTGAAACGTCACGAACAGCGTCGCGGGATACAGGTAACTGGATCCCGCACGGGAGTATATCGAGTAGGTCAGTCCTTCGTCGGAGCGGATCTTCTTTCCCAGTCTCGACGTGAAACCGCCGCCACCCAGGATTTCGTTCAGTATCGTGAGAGGATAGTAGTCGGGATGGGGGCGTTTGACAATGGGAATGCCGAACCGCACGTACGACTGGCTGATCTCCTTGTGCACGAAAAGGCATTTACGCGCCGGTTTCGGCATCGCCTCGACCGCCAATGCGCGCCGGGACGAATCTCCCTCGGCCGGAAGCATCCTCCGCAGTTTCGCGATCATCGAATCCCTGTCGAACTTACCGGCGACGGCCAGGATCATGTTGCCCGGACGAATCGTGCTTGCGTGGAAGGCGAGGATATCCTCCCGGCGAATCGAATCAAGCGTTGCCTTGACGGCCAGTCGGCTCACCGGTGTGCCGGGATACATCAGTTTTTCGTACGCTGCCGCGGCTACCGGTCCGGGGTTGTCGAAGCGGTGGATGATTCTCTCCGCAAGCAGGGCCCGCTCCCGCTTCAGGCGGCCTTCCTCGAATGCCGGATGGAACAGCATCTGCTCAAGGATATCAAGGGCCGTATCCGTGAACTCCGCAAGGAACGAACAGCCGAAGTGCATCTCCGTCTCTTTCATGCGGAACGAGACGTCGATTGCAAACAGGTCCAGCAGCAGATCCAGCGTATCGGCGAGGTACTTCTCGGTGCCCCCGCTCTTGAGCATACGTGCGGCCAGCGTGCCCAGCCCTTCCTTGCCCGCCGGATCGAACACCGAACCGGTGGAAACGTAGCCCCCGACATTGATCAGGGGCAGTGACCTGTCTTCGGCCACGTAAGCCACGATTCCGCCCGGAAGCTCCACACGAAAGGGCTCGCCGCGCGGGACTTCCCACCCGAGCGAATCGAAGGCGAGTTTCGAGGGATGAGACGGAATCTTCGCCGCCCCCGCGGCCGTCGCCGCCACAAGCACGGCCCCAATCACTCCACCGAACCATCGTATCATTGCTCCTCCCCCTTCTTCCCGTCCGGAGCAAGCAACATCCCGATTGTCATACGTTCGACGGTCAGGTATTTTCGGGCGATTGCGGGGATCTCCCCGCGCTGGACTTCGGCGATACTCTCGGGGTACCGGAGCAGATCGCGCCAGGAGTTGAGACGCTCGAACCATGCCAGTCGATCGGAGATCCCCTCCAGGCTCTTCAGTCCCGACACGAACGATTTGCGTATGGAATTGATATTGCGCCGCATTTCCCGTTCGGTCGGGGGACTTGTATGCAGCCGCCGAATTTCTTCGGTCAGTATGCTTTCCACGCTGTCCGGCGACGTTCCCGCTTTGAGTTCCGCGTATACGTGGAAGTACCCGTTGTGGAGCCGGAACGCATTCCCCGCACCGGCATCCGTACACAGTTGTTCCTCGGTGACCAGGCGCCGGTACAAGCGGCCGCTCCTGCCGGAGAGGATCCCTTCGATCACGTCCAGCCGGTAGAGATCCTGGTGGGGAAAGCCGGGTATCTGAAAGAGCATATCGATCCGCGGCGTGGCCTTGCGGCGGATCACCAGCTCCCGTCGGCCATGAATCTCCGGCTCCCGCGTCACCACTTCCCGAACCGGACCCTCTCCGCGTGGTATGCGACCGAAATACCGCTTGAGGTCCTTGCGGGCGGCGGTGGAATCAATGTTGCCCACCAGGACCACCAGTGCATTGTCGGGGCGGTAGAACTTCCTGATGTGCGCTTCAAGTTTCTCGCGCGTATAGGATTCGATGTCCGACATCCAGCCGATCGTGGGAAGGCGGTACGGGTGAGCGATATAGAACAGCGCAAAGAGCCGCTCCCAGTAGGCATTTTCGGGGCGGTTGTCGTAGCGCATACGACGTTCCCTGGTCACCACTTCGCGCTCGCTGTAAAACTCGCGCAGGACGGGGTTTCGCATGCGGTCGGACTCTATCCAGTAGAACAGCTCCACCTTGTTCCCGGGCAGGGTAACGATATAGGCGGTCATGTCGTCGCCGGTCCAGGCGTTGAGTCGCGTGCCGCCGTTGCGCTGGTAAAGCTCCCAGATTTCATCCTTCTTGATGAACCGTCGCTGCTCCTGAAGCAGTGCGTAGATCTTCTCACGCAGGGAGTCTATCACGGACTCCGCCGCATGTTCCTTGCGCAGACGATTCATGCGGCGACCGAGAGAATCCAGCCGGCGCATGTATGGCCGTTCTTTGGAATAGTTTCTGGTGCCCAGGGTTTTCGTGCCCTTGAACATCATGTGTTCGTACATGTGCGACAACCCGCTCGTCCCCGGCCCTTCATACATCGAGCCCACGAAATAGTACAGACGACACGAGACAACGGCGACCTGCGTGTCGGGTACGACAATGAATTTGAGGCCGTTGTCCAGAGAGTCGTAATGTACGGGAATCTCGACATCCAGGGCAGCGCACACGCCCAGTGCGGCCGCAAGGACGATCGGCGCACAACCCCGCACTCCGCGAAATCCCTTCATGGCACTTCTCCGACGGACGATCAATCTTCTTTCCACGATATCTCCCTGAGCCGGTTGTATCCGAACTGGGCGATCAGGCAGTCGAGAATCACCATGGCCGTATAGTTTTCGGCCACCGGCCAGATTCGGGCCACGATGGTCGGGTCACGCCGGGTAATGGCCGCCAGATCGGTGTTTTCGAGCGTATACTTGTCTATGGTGTTCTGCTTTCGATCAATCGTGGGAGTCGGTTTGATTCCCAGCCGCGCGACGATCGTCTGGCCGTTTGAAAGGCCTCCGGTAATTCCGCCGGCATTGTTGGACTCAAAAACCACTTTTCCGCCTTCCGCATGCATCCGGTCGTTGCACTCATAGCCGGTCATGTTCTTGACCTTCAACCCGGCCCCGATCTCCACGCTTTTCACCGCGCCGATTCCCAGCATCTGCCCCAGAAGACCGTCGAGCTTCTCGAACACCGGCTCACCGAGGCCCGCCGGCGCGCCGGTGACCATCACTTCGACCACACCGCCGGCCGAATCGCCGGTAGCCGAGATCCTGTTGACCGCCGCCACCATCTCGTCGGCGGCCGTGATATCCGGGCAATTCACGATCTCGTGCACGCCGTACTTCTCCCGTATCTCTTCAGGGTTCATTGCCGGAGCCTTGTTTCTGATCTGCTCGATCTCATCCTGGATTTGGGCAAGGACCGCCATCTTCTCCAGCATCCGCATCTCCATGGTGATGCGCCGGCCCACGTACACGTCCTGGTAGAAGGGGTCGTAATCACAACGCATGCGCTTGTAGGCGTCCGATTTTTCAAGGACGGTCTCGGCCGCGGTGTCGGGACATGTCACCCCGCCGGCTTCCTTGACGTACGAAAAAACCCGGATACCCAGCTTCCGCAGGATCTTCCTGGCCACGCACCCCGCCGCAACCAGCGTCGATGTGTACCGCCCGCTGAATATCCCCGCCCCGATCGCATCGTCGTCGGGCCCGTACTTCAGAAACGATGCGTACGATGCGTGCCCCGGACGCGGGGTACGGTTGGTATCCTGGTACTGCTTGATATGAATGAAATGCCGGTCGAGGTTCGGAATGAGGATTGTCAGGGGCGTGCCGTTGGCGTGGTTGCGATTGCCTGCACCTGCAACCGTCTCGGCCGCATTGAGCCCGGTGTAGAGCACGGGAAGATCGGGCTCCTTGCGCGGCGATGAAAGCTCGTCGGCCCCCGGCTTGCGCAGCAGAAGATCGGCATAGATCTCCTGCTCCCGGACAGTCATGCCCGAAGGAATCCCCTGCATGATCGCAGCCAAGCCTTCCTGATACGATCCCCCTGCCACCGTTACCTTGAAAAACCGTCCCCACGTGCATCCGATCATCCATGTACTCCTTTCGAGCGAATCCCGTATCCGTCGAAGCGCTTCCAGCGTAAAAAGGAAAAATACTTTTCCGGCACCGGACACGCCGGTAACCGGGACAGCCCCGCTCACTGTCGCGCTCCCTGCCGGGTGCGGGCCTGTTGTTATGCGGCGGACGGTGAATGTAGAATTACAGGAGTGTCGTCCGGGGCCCGCGACGGTTGGTCCGGCCATTCGGGCGAGCGCCCGACCGATACCCGAGCCCGTGTGAGGATGCGCATGCAGGAACGAAGAACCGTGAAGAGAATGAAACCTTACTACTATCTTCGGGTCTACGAGAAGGACTCCGGTGACTATGCCGGCTCGGTCATCGACATCAGCAGAAACGGCATGCGCCTTGTCAGTGAAGACTCCCGGGAGCCCGGCTCCACGCATCGCTTTGAAATTCTTCTCCCCGGCGACAGCATCCTCGGCGATTCGGTGGAGTTGCTCGCCCGGGCACGCTGGAGCACGCCCCATCCGCAGGAGCCCTCGTACGAATGCGGCTTCGAGTTCGCGCAACCTGCGTCGGACGGCATTCTCACCATAGCCGCACTGATCAAGGATTTGGAGAAACGGGGGCAGATGTAGGGGGGGGCGAAGGGCAAATCTCAAAGCTCAAAGGACAAGAATCGGAGGGCAGCCGCCCCCGCGC
>CAZNDN010000112.1:0-12940 GCA_964571815.1 uncultured Fibrobacterota bacterium
ATACTATATGACAATGCGCCGGAGACAAAAGAAATCTATCGTACGAGCCGCGACGCTCCGGCGAGCGGAGTGGCCTGGTTTGGCTTTGACGCTGCCGTGCTCGGGATACCGCGACGCTTGTGTCGAAATCGCCGACCGTCCGTGGATCCCCAGAACCATCCCTCGAGCCTTTCTGAACCACCGACCTTTCTACCTTCGCATCTAGTCTCCCACCGAACTCGACCGCGATCGCGGTGCACGTTTTCATGCTCCGCCATCGCTCTGTTTCGCTTCAAAACCACACATAGCAGTGCATCAGCACCACCGGCCGTGATGCCGGCGCGGAGCGGATGCGCAACAGTATCGACGCGGGTGATTCGTGCCCGCACACCGAAAGGAATTGGTCATGAACGCTACATCAATAATCACGGCAACAATCTCCACCGCGGCAGTTGTTCTTTCGCTTGATGCTCCGCTGCACGCGGGCAAGACGGCCCACAAGGCCGGTTCCGGTGCGAAATCGGAACCCTCCGAGCTTGCACCTCAAAGCACCTGTCCGGTCATGGGTGGTGAGATCGAGAAGGAGCTCTATGCCGATCACGATGGGAAACGGGTGTACTTCTGCTGTGAAGGGTGTATCGGAGAGTTTAACAAGGACCCCGAAACGTATCTCGGCAAGTTGAACGAAGCGGGTCAGAAACCTAAGTCCCTTGCGAGCGCCGGGGCGCAGACCACCTGCCCGGTCATGGGCGGAGCGATCAACAAGGAGTTGTATGCGGACTACCAGGGGAAACGGGTATATTTCTGCTGCGGGGGATGCAAGGGCCCGTTCGAGGAGGACCCGGAGAAATACCTGAAGAAGCTGCGGGAATCGGGTCAGGAACCGGAGGCAATTCCAAACTGAGGAGGGGTTGTATCATGCCGGAATGCTCAACGCAGACCTTTGACAGGGGGGGGGCAGGTAAGGCGCTCCTGCTGTCGTTTCTTATGGTGTCGGTGGCAGTCCACGCACAGCCGCGGCGTTCGGTCAATGATTACATCGACCTTGCTCTTGAGCGCAATCCGCGCATCGAAGCGGCCGGGAGAAGCGTGGCGGCGGCCCGGGAGGAAACGCGCGTGGCGGGAGTTCTGCCCAATCCCTCGGTGGCGGGCGGCTTTTTTATCTCCGAAGTGGAAACGCGTGTGGGGCCGCAGCGAGCCAGGCTGGGGCTGTCGCAGAAGATACCCTGGCCGGGCAAGCTTACCGGCAAGCGCGACGTGGCTCATCGTGCCCTGGGCGCCCGGCGGGAGGAATCCCGTCGGGTCCGTTCAGAGGTTGTTGCCGACGTGCGCCGGACGTATGCATCGTTGTACGCCGCCGGCGAAGCGGTCAGAGTGAGTCGTGAGAGCCTGAATTTGCTCCGGCAGTGGGAATCGGTCCTCTTGACCGATTACGCAAACGACCGAACCACGCAGGCATCGGTGCTGAAACTCCAGGTGGAGATGGCAATCCTGGAAGATCACATCGAGAGCCTCCGATCCCGGGGCAGGAGACTGCGCGAAGAGATGGTATCTCTTGTCAACGTCGATCCGGGGTTTGACATCCCGTATCCGGACACGCTTCCGCATCGTCCCGTGCCGGCAGTGTACCTCGAATCCATCGACACTTTGTTGGCCTCGAATCCCGGCGTGCGCACGGAGGCGCACAGGGTCAAGCAGGCGCGCGCCGAAGAGGCGTTGGCGCGTCGTTCGTACGCTCCCGATTTCATGCTCATGACCGGTTACATTATCACCGACCAATCGTCTTCGTCGATGGTGTCGCCGGACGAAAACGGCAAGGACCCGTGGATCGTGGAGGTATCGGCGAGCCTGCCGGTGTGGTTCGGCGCCAACCGCGGCCGTGTGCGCAAGGCGGGCGAGCTGCGACGGGCGCGGGAGCTGATGCTTGAGAGTGCGGGGGACGAGGTCCGGGCCGCGATGACCGGGGTGGCCGAGGAATATCGGGATGCCGGCAGGAGGATCACCCTGCTGCGTGAGGTCGTTGTTCCCCGGGCGCGTCAGAGTCTTGAAGTGGTGCAGGAAGCGTACATGAACAATCGCGCGGAATTGCTGGACCTGCTCGATGCGCAGAGGATGCTTCTTGATTTGCAGAAGACGCTTGCGGAGCAGGAGGCGCGACGTGAGAAGGGGGCCGCGGTGATCGGAATGCTTCTGGGTCGTGATCAGATTATGGAAAAGGAAGAGGGGAGGTCGGGGCAATGAAACGTTTGTTGAACAAGGCGGCAGGGAGTCGAATCGCTCTGGGGCTCGGTATGCTTTCGCTGCTTGTGATTGGCTTTTATCTGGGGCGTGCCGGGAGGGAGTCGGGCGCAATGACCGGCGAGCATGTCCACGCGGAGGCAGATACGGGAGAAGAGACGGTGTGGACCTGTTCCATGCACCCGCAGATCAAGATGCCGGAACCGGGACAGTGTCCGATCTGTTTCATGGACCTGATTCCGCTTGAGACCGGCGGCGCCGCGGGAGAGAGCGAACTCCCGCGTCTGACCATCTCGGAGAGCGCCGCCGTTCTTGCGGCGATCAGGACCGCGCCGGCCGTTCGTCGCGGAGCACGTACCGATATCCGGCTTTCCGGCAAGATTCAGCCTGATGAAACCAGGGTTGAGATTATCAGCGCCCGTATCGCCGGTCGAATCGACCGTCTGTTCGTTGACTATGAAGGAATTGCCGTGAGCAAAGGCGATCACCTTGCGCGGATCTACAGCCCCGAACTGGTCTCCCTGCAGAAAGAACTGCTGGAAGCCGGCAAGGCCGCGCGGGAGTTGAGCCCCGATGCATCCGCCCTTGTCCGCCGCAGCACCGAGCGCACGCTGGAAGCGGTCAAGGAGAAACTGCGGTTGCTGGGATTCGGCGATCGCGAGGTACGTGCGACGCTTGAGCGGGGGGAAACGATCGAGCACATGACACTGTGGGCTTCACAGCAGGGGATTGTCCTGAAGAAGCTCATTGAAGAGGGCGCGTACGTCGGTGAGGGAAGTCCTCTGTTTCATATCGCCGACCTGTCGAAACTCTGGGTTGTGCTCGATGCCTACGAATCGGATCTGGTGTGGCTCAGGCTTGGACAGAACGTCGAGTTTTCGGTCGAGGCGTGGCCGGGAGATCTGTTTACGGGGGTGATTTCATTTGTCGACCCCGTGGTCGACCCGCGTACGCGCACGGTCGAAGTACGTGTCATTACCGACAATGCCGACCTGCGGCTGAAACCGGAGATGTTTGTCAGGGCGGTGGTTCATGTCGAGGTCGGCAAGAGCGGGGGCGTCAGAAGCGGCTCCCTCCGCGGCAAATGGATCAGTCCCATGCACCCGCAGATTGTCAAGGACAACCCCGGTACGTGCGATATCTGCGGCATGCCGCTGGTACCGGCTGAGGAACTGGGATACGTCACGGGCGGGCTGGAGAGCGTCGACCCGATCCTGATCCCGGCGACCGCGCCGCTGATTACCGGCACACGAGCGGTAGTCTATGTCGAAATTCCGGACACGGAGCAGCCCACGTACGAAGGGCGAGAAGTGAAGCTCGGGCCGCGTGTCGGCGATCACTACATTGTCAAGTCGGGGATTGCCGAAGGGGAGCGGGTTGTGGTCAACGGGGCATTCAAGATTGACGGCGAACTGCAGATCAGGGCGCGGCCGAGCATGATGAGTCCGCGGAAGGATACGTCACGAACGCCTGCGGGGCACGGCGCGGAGAAGACGGCTCCCGGCACGGAGCGGGATATCCGCGAGGGACCGCCGTCGGCGGAGTTCGTCTCCTCCCTGTCTCCCGTGTACAAAGCGTACTTCGCGGTGTCCGTGGCCCTGGCCGGCGACAATCCGGAGACGGCTCTGGCTTCCATGCGAAAGCTCCGTACGGCTATGGGGGGGGTTGCCCGACCGGAGGGCAAACGATATGACGCATGGGATGGGGCCGCCGAGCAGTTGCGTGAAGGCCTTTCGCACGTGGAACACCTGGAAGCGATAGCGGATGCCCGCGAGTTGTTCGAGAAACTTTCCCGTCAGGTCATCATGCTGCAGAAACACTACGGTCACGAGGGTGACGGCATGCGCTATCTGGCCTTCTGTCCCATGGCGTTCGGCAACGCGGGCGCTTACTGGCTGCAGCGCCGCGAGCAGATCAACAACCCGTATTACGGGTCGCAGATGCTTCGGTGCGGGGAGATCAGGGAGAACCTGCCGGCACGGCCGCACGGATCGCGGAGCGAGCAGTAGGGGCTGGATATGAGTTTTCTACGCCTGAAATCCGGAAAGGGAAACCGATGGTAAACAAGCTACTGCGCTTCTGTCTTGACAACAAGCTGGTTGTCGGCCTGGGCGCGTTCGGCGTGCTCACCTGGGGTGTGATCGTCGCTCCTTTTGACTGGGATATCGGGTTGATCGAGCGCAATCCGGTGCCGGTCGACGCCATACCCGATATTGGTGAGAACCAGCAGATCGTCTTCACCCCGTGGCCCGGGCGAAGCCCGCAGGATATCGAAGATCAGGTCACGTACCCGCTTACCGTGGCATTGCTGGGAATTCCCGAAGTCAAGACGGTTCGCAGTTTCTCGATGTTCGGGTTTTCGAGCATCTATGTGGTGTTCAAGGAGAAGGCCGACTTCTACTGGTCCCGAAGCAGGATACTGGAGAAGCTCGGGTCACTGCCCCCCGGGACGGTTCCCGATGGGGTGAAACCCACGATGGGCCCCGACGCCACGGCCCTGGGGCAGGTGTTCTGGTACACGCTGGAGGGGCGGGACCGGGAAGGCAATCCCGCGGGGGGATGGGGGCTCAGGGAGTTGCGCTCCATCCAGGACTGGTACGTGCGCTACGGCCTGATGGCGGCCGAGGGGGTTGCCGAGGTGGCCTCGGTGGGCGGGTATGTGAAGGAGTACCAGATCGACGTTGACCCCGATGCGATGCGCGGGCACGGCGTGACGCTGGAGCAGGTGTACGGGGCGGTCAGGATGTCGAACCTGGATGTGGGCGCGCGGACTCTCGAGATCAACAGCGTCGAGTACGTGATCCGCGGGATTGGTTTTGTAAAGAGCGTGGAGGACCTGAGAAAAAGCGTTGTCCGTGTGGCCGACAACGTGCCGATTACGGTGGGGGATATCGCCCACGTAAAACTGGGTCCGGCCCCGCGGCGGGGCGTACTTGACAAGGGCGGGGCCGAAGCGGTGGGCGGGGTGGTGGTGACCCGTTACGGCGAAAATCCGCTGAGGGTGATCAAGAATGTGAAAGAGAAGATCGAGCAGATAGCTCCCGGGCTTCCCGAGAAGCGGCTGGACGACGGTTCCCTGTCGAAGGTGACGATCGTGCCGTTCTACGATCGTACCGAACTGATCAAGGAAACCCTGGGCACGCTCAGCACCGCGATCATGCTGGAGATCCTGATCACGGTGCTCGTGATCCTGGTCATGATCAACAATCTCGAAAGCTCGCTGGTGATCTCCGGCATGCTTCCCCTGGCCGTGCTCATGAGTTTCATCGGAATGAAACTGTTCGGCGTCGATGCCAACATCGTGTCGCTTTCCGGCATTGCCATAGCGATCGGTACGACCGTGGACATGGGAATTGTCCTGAGTGAGAACGTGATCAAGCATCTGGAGCGGGCTCATCCGGAGGAGAGTACGCGCGAGGTGGTGTACCGGGCCGCCTCGGAGGTGGGAGGGGCGATCCTGACCGCCGTGCTCACCACCGTAGTCAGCTTTCTGCCGGTGTTCACGATGCAGGCGGCTGAAGGAAAACTGTTTAAGCCGCTGGCATACACCAAGACCTTCGCTCTGATCGCGTCGGTCATTGTCGCACTCACCCTTCTGCCGCCGGTCCTTCACGCGTTGTTCAACCGCGGCAAAGGCGCCGCAACCGGCATCCTCCGGTGGCCCGCGGCGGTGTTTCTGATCGTGGCGGGGGTGGTTTTCCTGGCGGCGGTGAACTGGTGGTCCGGCGTGCTGCTGATCCTCTTCGGAGCTCGTCTGCTCGCCGGCCGTCTGCTGCCTCAACGGGTCCGCGGTCGCCTCCCGCTGATCGTCAACGGCTGTGTGGTGGTAATCGTCGGGCTGCTTCTGACCATGGAATGGCTGCCGGTGGGCGCCCGGCGATCGCTTGCGGTGAACCTGCTCTTTGTGGCGCTGACCGTGGGGGGACTGTTGCTGCTTTTCGGGTGGATCGTGAAGGTGTACCCGCGCGTGCTGGGATACTTCCTGGCGCACAAGAGCCACTTTCTTGTGCCGGTGGGCGGACTTCTTCTGCTGGGCGCGACTATCTGGCTGGGATTCGGGACGGTCTTTTTCTTCGTGCCCAAGGCCCTGTACCGGGTCCCCGCGGTCTCGGCCGTCGCACACGCCTTCCCGGGGCTGGGCAAGGAATTCATGCCGCCTCTGGATGAGGGCTCGTATCTGTACATGCCCACGACCATGACGCATGCCTCGGTGGGGGAGGTCCATGAGATTCTGCGTATTCAGGATCTGGCGATGAGCAACATTCCCGAAGTGGAGAGTGCGGTAGGGAAGCTGGGGCGCGTGATGAGTCCGCTGGATCCGGCGCCCGTTTCGATGATCGAGACGATCATTACGATCAAACCGGAGTATATCGTTGATGAAAGCGGGAAGCGGATGCGTTTTCTTTACGACCGGCGGAAAAGGGAGTTCGTTCGCGACAGCGTGGGAGAACTGATTCCCGACCCGCGGGGCAGGCCGTACCGGCAGTGGAGAGAGCATGTCGAGGAGGCCGACGATATCTGGGATGAGATCGTGGAGAAGGCGCAGGTGGTGGGAGTGACCGCGGCGCCCCGTCTGCAGCCGATCGCGGCGAGGATTGTGATGCTGCAAAGCGGTATGCGGGCGCCCATGGGGATCAAGGTACACGGTCCCGACCTGGAAACGATCGAGCGTTTCGGCCTTCGTCTCGAGAAGTACCTCAAGGAGGTTCCGTCGGTGCGCGCCTCGGCGGTTTACGCCGATCGGATTGTGGGCAAGCCCTACCTTGAGATCGAGATCGATCGCGATGCGATCGCGCGCTACGGTATCCATGTTCGCAATGTGAACAATATCATCGAGATTGCCCTGGGCGGCAAACCCGTGACCACTACCGTCGAGGGGCGGGAGCGATACCGTGTCAGAATCCGCTACCCTCGTGAACGCCGAGGGCTGGGCGGGGGGATCGAAGATCTGGAGCAGGTGCTGGTTACAACGTTGAGCGGTGAACAGGTTCCACTCGGGCGCCTGGCCCGGATCGTCTATCGCCGCGGTCCGCAGATGATCAAGAGCGAAGACACGTTCCTGACGGGCTATGTACTTTTTGACAAACGGGAGGGATTCGCCGAAGTCGACGTGGTGCACCAGGCACAGCGGTATATCAGGCGAAAGATCGACGCCGGGGTCCTGACCGTGCCGCCCGGGGTCAGCTATGCATTCGCCGGCAGCTACGAAAACCAGGTGCGCTCGGAAAAAAGGCTCCGGGTCATTCTTCCCATCGCTCTGTTCCTGATTTTCCTGATTCTCTACTTTCAGTTTCGCAGTGTGCCCACCACGCTGCTGGTATTCGGCGGTATTGTGGTGGCATGGTCGGGCGGCTTCCTGCTCATCTGGCTTTACGGCCGCGAGTGGTTTCTGAATATCGGTTTTTTCGGGACAAACCTGAGAGAACTCTTTCAAATGCACACCATCAACCTGAGCGTGGCGGTCTGGGTCGGGTTCCTCGCCCTCTTCGGCATCGCCTCCGACAACGGCGTGGTTATCTGTACCTACCTCGAGCAGCGCTTTGCGCTCGGGGCGCCGAAGACGATCGAGGAAGTGCGCAGGCTTACCCTTGAAGCCGCAAGCCGCCGGGTGCGGCCGGCGCTGATGACCTCGGCCACCACGATCCTGGCGCTTCTGCCCGTACTCACATCCACGGGGAGGGGCGCCGATGTCATGGTCCCCATGGCGATCCCGTCGTTCGGGGGTATGATGGTTCAGATTGTTACGCTGTTCCTGGCGCCGGTGCTGTATGCCTGGCTCAAGGAGCGCGGGGTTCGCCGGGGATCAAAAGGGGAGGCGGGCGCGATGTCGTCGAAATAGAGGCTTCGGGACCGAAGCGAGCGCGCGGGGCGCAGACATGTGTATGGCGAATCTTTCGCCCGCCGTTGTTGTCGAAGAAGGCGTTTTTGATATATATTGTTAACTAAGGTGATGAAGATTATTAACAATGGGGAACTCACATGACGCGGCTTTCCACGAAGTGTCGGTATGGTCTCCGCGCCCTTGTTGAAACGGCACGGGCATTCGGAGGGGAGCCTTTGAAACGCAGGGACATTGCGCGAAGGCAGGATATTTCCGAGGGGTATCTGGAGAACCTGTTCGTTCTTCTGAAATCCGGGGGAATTCTCTTTGCGACGCGGGGCGCACGGGGGGGATACGCCCTCGCCCGTCCCCCGGGCGAGATATCTCTGCTGGAGGTAGTCAAGATACTTGAAGGCCCCCTGGGGCCGGTGGAGTGTCTCAACAACGAAGACTACTGCGATCGGCGTGAAGGCTGCACGACACGGAAAGTGTGGGAGCGGATTCGACGGTCAACGGAGAAAATCCTCTCAGAGATGACTCTGGAGGACCTCGTTGAACAGGACGAACCGTTTCTTGCCGCGAACTGAACTGGTTCCTGGTGGACGGGCCGAGCGGTTTCAGCGGGAGCGTGAGGTGGGAAAACCATGATTGGAAACCAAAGCGCGCGGGAGGTGGCCGGATGATCTACGAATACGGAGCAGGTGCGTGTTTTCTATTTCTCTGCCTTGGCTGGTTTGGAGCGACCGCGGGTGAGGAACTGGACTCTCTGGTCGGTAGAGTGGAAAAACAAACCGCGAAGATCAAGCAGTACAGAGCGGAGGCGGAAGTGGTCGAGGCCTTCGTCTGACCGTCAATTCCCAACCGGGAGAGTATCGGTCGATACTATTACGAAAATCCCGATTCAACGGTGCTGGAGATCAGGCAGGACGACGGCACGTGGGAGACCTGTACGGGGGAGGACCATCTGGGGTGCGGGACAAACCTTGCCATGTCGCTGGTGGATCAGCCGATCATGTCGGCCGAGTTGTTGAGCAGGCTTCGGGGAGGTCATCTTCTGGAGAACGAAGCGGACTATTTTGTTGTGGTGCACATGGATATCGACAATGAATATCACTTCCGGATCGACAAGGAGACCTGGGGGATACGCAGCCTTGAGGTTCGGGGACTCGACTGGTACGCGGCGACGTACTATTACGGAGAACACGAGGGAATGCGGTACCTGCGAATGATTGCGATCGATGGCGATACGACCCTGGGCAAGGGAGGCTATCGGTTCCACAACGTTCATCTTAACGGGGAGCCGGTGCCCGCCACTCTGACGGCTGTTCGTCGTCCAGAGGCAAGATTCGGACCCGCCTCCGACCGAAGAGTTGGTCTCTCGGGGTCCGCAGTGCTGTTCGATCCCCGGGGGAGAGCGGTGGGTGGGGCCGGAAATCTCCCGGGTGGAAGGCACACCGGGGTGTCGCACTCGGGACGCCGTGGGGCACTGGGCGCAAGCGGAACGTACTTCCTTCTCAACGATGGGGATGCAAGGCAAATCACCGGGATCGTCGGGGGCCGCCGGTAGCGGAGCGTACGGCGGCCGAAGCGGGGAGAACGGACGGCGATGAAGGTGTCGGGTGAGAACGCGTCGCCGGGGCATCGGGCGTCGATGCAATCAAGCAACGTACACTGAGCCAAAGCGCCAAGCGGGAGTGCACAGGCACCGAGTATGACAATCGTACTTCCCGATGATTATCACGCGCGGCATGCACTGGAAGAGCGCCGCATACTCTGCGTCGACTACGAACGGGCGCTGCGGGAGGATATCCGTGCCCTGCGGATCGGTATTTTCAATATCATGCCGGAGGCGGAGCACTACGAGTATAGCCTGCTCTTCCCGCTGGGCAGATCGGTAATCCAGATCGAGCCCGTGTGGTTGCGCCTGAAAAACCATCACTACAACAGCACCAATAAGGAGCACCTCCGCAACTTCTACATTCCGTTTGAGCAGGCATTGGAGCGGGGAGGGCTTGACGGTCTCATCGTCACCGGGGCGCCGGTAGAGGAGATACCTTTCGAAGAGGTTACGTACTGGGACGAAGTGCAGAATATCCTCGACTTTGCCCGCGAGAATATCGTATCCACCCTCGGTATCTGCTGGGGGGCGCTCGCGCTTGCAAAGCATCTCGGAATGGAAAAGGTCAGGTCCGAGCGGAAGCTGTTCGGCGTTTTCGAGGCCGAGAACATAGACCGGAAGCACCGCATTACGGGCGAGATGGACGATATCTTCTGGTGTCCGCAAAGCAGGCACTCCGGGGTGGTCGACGAGACGATCGAGCGGGAAGCGCACGAGGGACGAATCGTTCCCCTGGCATATTCGAAAGAGACCGGCTATACGATCTTCGAAAGTGGCGATCACCGGTTTCTCATGCACCTCGGTCATCCCGAGTACGATGCTCGACGGCTGGTTGATGAGTACGAGCGCGACATGCGAAAGGGGAGGGAAGACGTCGGTCTCCCGGTCAATCTGGACCTTGCGCGGCCCCGCAACCGGTGGCGGGCCCATTCCCTTGAATTCTTCTCACAGTGGATCAAGTATATCCACGAAGAAATCGCATTCCAGAACAAGCACAAAGTGTAGGCAGGCAGCCTTCATCGAAGAGCCCAACCCCAAAAAGGGGGCGCCGCCTCCCGCTGAGCGACACCCCCCCCCGGTAAAAGACTCGATGACGAGCCTCCTCAGGCGTGAGCTTCTCGCAACGCCCTGTCCAGGGCTTCCCGCAGATCGTCGATATGTTCCAGTCCCACCGAGAGACGGACCAGATCCGGTGTCAGTCCGGCCGCGCGTTGTTGTGTCTCGCTGAGCTGGGAGTGCGTGGTGCTTGACGGGTGAATGATCAGACTCCTGGCGTCACCGACGTTTGCCAGGTGCGAAAAGAGCGTGATGGAATCGATCAGTTTCACCGCTGCATCGTAGCCCCCTTTCACACCGAACACGACCATGCCGCCGAAACCGCGCGACAGGTACCGCCTCGCCGTTTCGTATGAGGGGTCGCCCGGAAGACCGGGGTAGCGGACCCACTCGACGTGCGGGTGGGTCGACAGAAACTCGGCAAGCGCCAGAGCATTCTCGCAGTGACGCTGCATGCGAAGGGGCAGCGTTTCGATGCCCTGAAGAAACATCCAGGCATTGTCGGGCGATACACATGCTCCGAGATTGCGCAGCGGTATGAGCCTCATGCGCAGCACAAAAGCCAGGGGGCTCAGCTCGCCCAGATCGTGGGCGAAACGGATGCCGTGGTAGCTCTCGTCCGGCTCGTTGAAAAGGGTGAACCTGGGGTCGGTCCAGTCGAATTTCCCCGAGTCTACCACTACACCCCCGATAGCGGTCCCGTGTCCGCCGAGCCATTTGGTCAGGGAGTGGACCACAATATCCGCGCCGTACTCCAGCGGCTTCAGCAGGCAGGGTGTGGTGAACGTCGAATCGACAATCAGCGGTACGTGGTGTTCCGAGGCGATTGCCGCGATTGCTTCGATATCGGTGAAATCCAGGACCGGGTTGCCGATGGTCTCGATGTAGACCGCTCGTGTCTTGTCGTTGCACGCCTGTCTGAATTGCTCCGGCTTGTCGTGATCCACCAGGCGCACCGTGATCCCGAATTGCGGGAGAATACTGTCGAACATCGTGTACGTCCCGCCGTAGAGATTGCGGGCCGCGACGATTTCTTCACCCTGCCGGCAGACATTGATAACCGAGTAGAAGACCGCCGATGTGCCCGAAGCCAGGGCCAGCGCGCCGGTGCCTCCCTCAAGGGCGGCCACGCGTTTCTCCAGGACATCCTGGGTGGGGTTCATGATCCGTGTGTAGATGTTGCCGGGTTCTTCGAGGTTGAAGAGGCGTGCGGCGTGTGCGGTATTGTCGAAGGTGTACGAAGTCGTGCGGTGTACGGGCACGGCGCGCGCATGCGTTGTGGTTTCGGGCGTGTGTCCCGCGTGCAGGGCAAGTGTTTCCGGTCGATATGATGGCGCACTCATGAAGTATGCTCTCCCTCAAAAAAGTGTATGTGATCTTGGCGGCTCGCGCACCTCACGACGTGTCTTCGGAGGCGGCGTCCTCCCACAGCCACGTGCTCAGGTACCGCTCGCCGGTGTCCGGAAGCAGCACCACAATTTCTTTGTCACGGTTTTCATCTCTGCCGGCTACCTGCAGAGCGGCCCACAAGGCGGCCCCCGATGAGATACCGGTCAGGATCCCCTCCTCCCGGGCAAGCGCCACCGCCGTCCTTCCGGCATCCTCGGTGCTCACCTTCATCACTTCATCGTAGATTTCAGTATCGAGAATTTCGGGCACGAATCCGGCGCCGATACCCTGCAGTTTGTGCGGGCCGGAGTTGCCCCCCGACAGCACCGGTGAATCGATCGGCTCGACGGCGACGATCTGTATCTCCTTGTTCCGCTGCTTGAGGACCCGGCCGACCCCGGTCACCGTCCCACCGGTTCCCACACCGGCCACGAAGATATCAACGCTGCCGTCGGTGTCGCTCCAGATTTCTTCGGCGGTGGTACGACGGTGGACTTCGGGGTTGGCCTCGTTGGTGAACTGCTGCGGCACGAACGCATTGTCCATCGAGGCGGCCAGCTCCTCTGCCTTGTCGACGGCTCCTTTCATACCACCGGAGCCCTCGGTCAGAACAAGCTCGGCGCCCAGCGCCTTGAGAAGCTTGCGTCGTTCGATACTCATGGTATCCGGCATGGTCAGCATTAGGCGGCAGCCCCGTGAGGCGCACACGAACGCGAGGGCAATCCCCGTGTTGCCGCTTGTCGGCTCCACGATTACCGTGTTTTGATTGATTTTGCCCTCCCGCTCCGCCGCTTCGATCATGGCAAGTCCGATACGGTCCTTGACACTGGAGAGAGGAT
>CAZNDN010000113.1:0-6134 GCA_964571815.1 uncultured Fibrobacterota bacterium
CTATCGTCCCTGCGCGAGTCTGTCGATGAGGAATTCGGGCATTTCGATCGATCGCATCTTGTTGCGGCACCCAGCGATGTCGTAGTCTACCCGGCGGTAGTTGAAGTAGCGGGCTTCGGTATCGAGGATACCGTAGCAGGCGCGGGCGTCGCGGTCGCGGGGCTGGCCGACACTTCCCACATTGATCAGAAAACGGGCGTTTTCCATGCCGCGGTAGTCGATATGGTCGTCCTGGTGCACGTACAGCTCACGCTTGCCGTTGACCACGATGATAAGCGGGATATGGGTATGGCCCACAAAACAGAAGCTGGTATCGAAAAACTGGAAATTGAATGCCGCTTCTTCCAGCGACGTGATGTAATGCCAGGTATTGGGCTCGTAGGGGGTCGCGTGCACCAGCGACAGATCATCGCGGGTCTCCCTCAGCGGCAGGCTGTGGAGGAATAGTCTCGTGTTCTCGCTCAGGTGCTCGGCCGTCCATTCGATGGCGATTTTGGCGTGCACGTTGAAATTGTGCGTTGAGAGCATTCCCATGGCGGCCGCATCGTGGTTGCCGAGTATAGTCGGCCGGCAGTTGTCCCTGACCCGATCGGTGCATTTGTCGGGGTCGGCTCCGTACCCGACCACGTCGCCCAGGCACACCGTCCGGTCGATCCGCTGCGTCCCGATATCCTCCAGGACGGCTTCAAGCGCCTCGAGATTGCCGTGGATATCCGAGATCAGGGCGTAGCGCATATACCTACTCTTTTTCCATGTAACGGAACGTACTGCCGGCGATTTGGAGCCTGTCTTTGTGCGCCAGTTGATGGTTCCGGACTCTTTTCCCGTTGACTTTCACTTTCGACAGGAGCTTCTGCGTCGACAGCCACAACCCGTCGTCCTGTCGCTCGATCGCGGCATGGGCCCGGTCGATAAAATGCCCGTCAATGAACACGTCGTCGTCCTCCGAATTGCCCAGTGTCATGTAGCTCTTGTCCAGCTTGTAAACCACGTGCTTTGTCGTCTCGATAAGCACGGGACACGTGGACGCCTCACTCTCCCCGGCCGGCCCTTCCGAGCGGTCTTCACGCGTGTCGGGCGACTCCGGCGCCGGCTCGGCGCCTTCGGGCTCCGCGGCTTCCTGCTCCGGAGGCGGCGAGGCGGGATCGTCGAACACAATCGACTTGGTATCACGTTCATCCTCGGTGTCGGTCTGTGTCTCCTCGAAAAGAATCGTATACTTCCCGATACCGATACGGTCTTCGTTGTGAAGCACCGCCCGCGAGACCTTCTTGTCGTTGAGAAACGTTCCGTTGAGGGAGCTGTGGTCGATGAGTACGAAGGTGTTGTGGGCGTCTCGTTCGATCCGCGCGTGCCGTCGCGAGACGCCCATATTGACGATTGATATCGAATTCTCGGGCAGGCGACCGATGGTCACCACTCCCTCGTCAATATCAAAAGTCTTCACCCGTTCGTTGTCGAAAAGAAGCACGAAGCGCGGCATGTACGCAATTCCTTACGGAAACCAGATTGATAAAATATACGATGGAAAAGGACGGGCACAATCATGCCACGGCCCATTTCTCCCGATTTTCGCCTTCCGGATGAAAGCTCCATCCCCGTACCGCAGCCGTCTGGTGCGTCCCCTCGGCCGTGGGATCACACTGCCTGAGACCCCGGGCCCGGGGTCGTTTTACGGTCTCGCTATGGATTCAGGCGCCCCTTATATGATATATTTGAATACCGGCGGTGTCGAGTTGACCGGCGGGGATTGTCGTATCGTGCGACGGCATTCGCCGTTGTCCGGTTCACTCACGGGATTCGGTTCCCGGCCCCGGGCGGTGCGCGGAGTGCGACGGATCTCAGGATCCTGAAAGGCCCGACCGGGGCTGCAGCCGAAGCCGTGTCGCGTCGATACACCTGAGAGGGGCGGCTCTCCCGCGTCCGGTGCGGGGAGATCCGGCCGATTCTTGATGAGGGAGGAGTGTTCGTGCACGTGTTCCGCTATGCCGAGAAACCGGATGCCGGGAAGAGCAGGATTCGGGGCGCATGGATCAGGGCGGTAGTGATACTTGCGGCCATGGTGTCGCCGGCGGCCCGGGGCGGCCCGTCCGGAGACGATATACTTGCGCGCAAGCACGAGCTTTCGCGTCGTCTGGATTCGATTGAACTCGAAAAGCAGCGGTTCAAGCGCAGGGGCGAAGACCTGTCGGATCTTGAGCGACACGCTGCCTTGCTCAAAGACTCGATTTTCATGCTTCGCTCGGCGATTTCAAACGAAGAGGGAATCGCCGCCCACCCCGACACGTCGCGGGCCCGTCGCGGGTTTGCCCTCGAAACGTACCTTCCGCGCAACCCGTTCGACTGGATTGTGGTAATCATGGGAGCCGTGGCGGTGCTTTCGGGCGTGGTACTGGTTGTCGGCTTGTTTCAGAGCCGGCTCGCCGGGGGCAGGGGCCGCTCCAGGCGTGCCGCGCGACCACGGTCTTCTCCACGGCCGTCCCCGCCGCCCCGGGCTGCTTCGAAGGTGCCGCCGCCGGAGCCTGCCGCGGATGACGGGGAGTCGGAGAAGCAACGGGAGCGGGAAAAACTGGAGCGGCTCAGAAGGCGAATCGAACGGGGGACACCGCGGGCGGGGAGCCCCCAGAGGGAGCCGCCGCCGATCCCGCGCAGCGCGCCCGACGATCAACCTCCGGCGGATGCGGGGGAGGGCGGCGACATCACGCGAGAGATCATCCGTGCCGCACGCGGGGGCATGAGCGAAGAGGAGATATCGCGCAGGTATCATATCGGGGTCGATCAGGTGCGGTTGATCCTGCGCATGCACCGTGACGGTGACGACGGGTAAGGGGTTGCACCGGCTCGATACCTGGATTGCCGGGTTCGACCGCGGC
The DNA here is from genome assembly GCA_964571815.1 of uncultured Fibrobacterota bacterium. Lineage (GTDB taxonomy): Bacteria > Fibrobacterota > Chitinivibrionia > Chitinivibrionales > WJKA01 > CAZNDN01. The sequence continues at coordinate 2,874 of CAZNDN010000113.1, forward strand.
TGTGTACACGGCGCCGTGACGGATTTCGGCCGGACGCCGCCCCTCCAGAGCGTGTTCGGTCACGTGAATGGGTCACTATGATAGGGCTTTCCCACCAGCTTGCCGCCGAAGTTGTGCGGGCCTGTTCCGGTCGGAAGATCTCCGGGAAGGCCAGGGTGGTGGAGCGACTCGACGAGACGACGTATGCGCTGAAGCTTTCTTCGCAGAAAGTGACCGTTCGCATTGCCCGGGGCGCCCTTGAAGTCGGGGAGGAAGTACGCGTTTCTTCGCGCGGCACCGACGTACTCATTCAGCGCGGCGACGCTCGGGCCGAGACGGCCGGAGCCGCCGCCAACAGTCGCTCCACACACGGCGACCGTTTCGACCGCCCGTCGATTGCCCGGCTTGCCCGCGAACTGGGCGCGATTGAAACATCGTTGCGCCGCGGCAGCGGCTCCGCCGAGACAATCGCTCAACTGCGTGATACCCTCAGCAGGGTGCGTGCGGCCGCGGAGCGCCTTTCGCCCGAGGCGCTGAAAGCACTCCAACGTGCCGAAGAGGCGGTGACGAGCCGCGGAGGCGACCGTGAAATCCGCGATGCCGTTGCCCACCTGCGAAAGGCTCTTCCGAGCACCCGGGCGGAATCCGGCGCCCCCCCTCCCGCGTACCGGATGGATCCGGGTTCGGTCAAGGAAGGCATCTACTATTTCGAAAGCGGGGCCCGGGCCCGTGAGTGGCTTGCATCCTCGGGAGCGGATCCCGGTCGTATGCCCGAGCCCGCCTCCGGTTTGAAGGGGGCGGTGGTGGTCCTGGTGGGGGAGAGCCGGAGCGGCGCAACCACAGCCACGGTTCTGTCGCCGGGGGAACTGACCTCGGAGCTGGAGCACCTGATCAAAGGTACGGCGCGAAGTGCGGTGCTGAGGGCCGTGCCCATGGAGACGGCGGCCGAGAGTGTCCGGACCCACGGGCACCTGACGGTGGAGCGTATCGAGCAGATCGACCGGATTCTGGTAGACGCTCGGCCACAGAGCGTGCCGGAGGGCACGGCGGCAGGCGGAGCAACGGAGCGCACCGCGGCATTGCGTGCGTGGATAGCGGCGGTCCTCGCCGGTGATACCCATCCCTCCGAGCTTCCTCCGCCTCCTTCACCGGCAGGTGAGGCAGGTGAGTCGGCGCTTTCCATTCGTGAGGCCGCGCGACTCGAAGAAATCGTGCGAGCGGGCCCTCCCCGTATCGATCTCGAGCGCGCCGCTCTTACGGCCGAGAAGCTATCCGCCGACATCCCGCGCGAACAGGTGCTGCCGCGGGTCATTCAGCAACTGGGGTATACGCTTGAGCATTCACTGGCGGCCGAATCGACGGGTGAGCGCCCGGCCGTGGAACCCGAAGCGGCGCTGAAGGCGATTCTGCTGGGTGCACGTGCCGAAGCCGACGCGGCCGGCACGCAACGGGCCTCGCCGGCGGTTGTGCGTGCCGCTCTCGACCGGGTAGTGGAGGCGGCTTCGCGGCTGGACGAGCTGGCCGGGAACGCGGCCCGCGGAGCTGAAGGCGGGTCCGGGCAGGTGCGGCGGATGCTGGAGCGGGTAGACCTGGAGGCTGCCGTTGGGCTCGATGAGCTTCGTGTGCAGGCCGAAAAGGAGGGATCCGCTGACCATGTGCGGGCACTTGACCGGGTCGAGCAGATACTGCGCACCGCGATGGACAAAGTGGGTGACGGCCTCGGCAGAGCATTGCGCCGGGAGCCGGCTTCCACCTCCGCGTTTCTTGCATCCCTGGTACGTCGACTCGGTGAGTTCAGGGCGGCCGTGGAAGCTGAGGCCGCGAAGGCGGTTGCGCCGGCCGCGGAGGGCTCCTCCGACGTATCCGGTTCGGGGCAATCCGCACAGGCATCTTCCGGCGGCGAGGCGGAGCGGGTAGCGGTTGCAGCGACCCGGGAGCTGTTGCGGCAACTCGGGGAGCGGCTCGGCAAGCTTGCGGACCGGGTTGAGCAAATGGCCCTGGAGCCGGTCCGGGCTTCGGCCGTTGAAGGATCCGCGGCGGGGACCGGCACCGAAGAGGTGCGCGAAACGGTTCAGGCGCTTGTGCGGGCGGCGGACATGATTGAGCATCGGGCCGGCCGGCAGGCGGATGAGCTGCGGGGTTTGCGGGAACGGGTCTCGGTTGAACGTGCTTCCGTGCCCGCGGATTCCGCGCCGGCGGCGGAGGCGCTGCCGCGCGAAGCAGCGGAGGCGGTGGTTGCCGAGACCGTTGATGCACTGGCCCGCTCGCGCGACGTGGTCGAACGCGAAACCGCCTCGGCCGCGGCACGGATCGGGCTTCTCCAATCGATTGTCGTGGCCGCCGGACCGGCTCCGGTTGAGCCCCCGGCGGAGCTGGAGCAGGCTCTGCAGAAAATTGTCACACAGCTTGCCCGCCTGGCCGCGAATGCCGAGATGGACGGAGAACGCATACTCCGCCGGACAGGGTCGACAGCCGGTGAACAGGAGGTCGGGGCGGGAGCGGGGAATCGGGGTGCTGCTCCGGCGGCGCGGGAGTCCGCGGAAGCAGCCGCCTCCGAGAGGGCGCACGAGCAGCTTCGAGAGGTAATCGGGCGTTTGTCCGGTACGGGTCGTCTCGACCTGTCGGGCGCGAAATCGGTCCGGGCCGAGGTGTACCGGTCGGTGCGGGATGCGGTGAATGTGATCAGGGCGGTGTCGTCGGACCTTGCGGGGCTCGCCGATCGATTCGAACCGGTGAACGGGGCCGAACGCCCGGCCGGATCTCCGTCGGTTGGGGCGATCGCGCAGGTCCTCTCCCGCGCGGCCGACAAACTGGCCGCACGCGGCAATGAGACGGCGGCTCGCGTGATCGCTCTTATGCGCGGCCCCGAGGGGGGGATCGATCCGGAGGTGCTTCGGGCGATTGCCGCGGGACGCGCGGCCGGAGAACAGAGCACAACCGCGTCATCCGCCGCCGAACAGGTAGATTCGGCAATCCTGGCCGATCGGCTCCGGCGCATGGCCGAAAGTGTGGGGGCGCGGATGCGGGAGTTGCTCCATGAGTCGGCCCGGGCGCTTCGGGACATGGGCGTTCGGACCGGCGCGCGCATTGCGGTCGCGGCAGGTTCGGGCAACCATGGCGGGTCGGCGGGCGCCAGGGTTTGGATGCTTCTTGGCGAGGCGCTCAACCGGATCGAGCAGCTTGGCGTTCAGGTCGGTGAAGGGGGCCGGGAGGTGATGGCGGGTGTACCGACCGATGTCCGCGCGCTGCTTGAGATTCCTCATCAGTCGCTGTACCGCCACG
>CAZNDN010000113.1:6234-8287 GCA_964571815.1 uncultured Fibrobacterota bacterium
GCAGCGTTGCCGCGCCGCCGTTTTCGGGCGTGGACAACGCCGGATCGGGTTCGGGTGCGTTGCGCGATTTCGAGTCGTGGATGAGCAGTGAGGTCAATCGCACGGAGAGTACGCTGCAGTTCGAGCGCGCCCGGATGTACGATGTTGCCCGGGGGATTCAGCGGCATACCGCCGAAGTGCTTCGCGCGGAATCGCAGACGGTCCGGAAGGCGCTGGATGAAGTTGTCCGGAGTATTCATGGCGGCGGCCGGGAGCGTGGTGCGGAGCGTGCGGAAGTTTCGCGGGGGGGGGCGCCCGCGGCAGGGGCGGTTTCGGCGGGAACGGGGGGCGGCACTGATCCCGCTGAGGTGACTTCGCGGCTGATAGCCCGGCTGAGGGGGCTGGTTGAGGAAGTGATGCGGCATCTGGATGAAGCGGCGAGGGTGGCGGCCGAGCGGGCGGGAGGCCGCATGGCCGCTACGGAGCGGGGAGGCCGGGAGGTGTTGCGGGAATTGACGGGGCGGATCGAGCAGACGCTTCGGGAACTCGGCCGGGAGATCGACCGAAGCGGACAGGAGTACCGGAGTGCTCTGGAAGTGTTCCGTCACCACGTTGAGGGTTCGCTGAACCGGCTGGAGTCGCTTCAGATGCTGGGCCGTCCGGTGTCGACGGCCGAAGGCGAGCAGCAGATTCTGGCCATTCCGATCAAGATCGGGGGGCGATGGACCGAGGCGGATATTCGGCTGGTGAAACGCGGGGGGCGCGATTCGAAGAAAGCGGGGGCCGGGAGATTCTCGGTGGTTGTCGACGTATCGCCGTCGGGGCTGGGACAGGTGCGGGCACGGATGGAGTACTGGACGAAGCGGGAGTTGCGGCTTGTGGTCGAATGTGCCCGGGCCGGCCCGCGGGAGTGGTTCCGGCAGAGGCAGGCTGCGTTGGGTGAGGCACTGAGCAAGCTTGGTTTCGGGGCGGTGGCGGTTGAGGTGGACACGATACGGAAGCATGAGCCCGAAAGGGAGGCTTCTGAGGTTGGTCCGCGCTCCGAGGGAAGATTTGACATGCGCGTATAGGAACGAGCCGGGATTTGCACATGAAAGAAGTCGGATAATGGCCGACCGGGCACGGCAGAACAGGGCTGTTGCACTTCGCTACCGGGAGCGGGACGACGATGCTCCGCGGGTGGTGGCCAAGGGGCGCGGGCGGCTTGCCGAGCGGATACGGGAGATTGCCGAGCAGCACGGCATCCCCCTGCATCGTGACGACGACCTGCTGGAGCTGCTGGCCGAAGTGGATCTGGACCGGGAGATCCCGGTGGAGCTGTACGCGGCGGTAGCGGAGGTGCTGAGCTGGATATACCGGGCGAACGGTGAATTGCGAAAGGAGACGGGTACATGAGAATGCGCGCTCTGTGGTTACCGGTGCTGTGCGTTGCGGTGTCGGCCTCGGGTACCGACCTGCTTTTTCTGGGCACGTTCGGACAGGGAGGGCCCGCGTTCGAGCGGCGCTACGAGGAAATGGTGCGTGACTACGCGGCATCGCGGCCGGGAGTCGCGCTGGTGAGCAAACCGATGTCGGAGCGGTTCAGGGCTGAGCTGGATTTCCGGGGGCGGCCCGAGGTTTCCGAGCCGTTTGTGCGGGCGCTGGTGAATCATTTCGCCGACAGTGTGCTGGCGGTGTGGTGTGAGGTTCGCTCGACGGAGATTGAGGCGGTGCGGCACCAGGTGTTTGGTGTTGCCGCGCGCGGTCGGACGACGGTGACGATGCATGCCTACTCGCCCGGTGACGGGCGCTTTGCGTTTGCCGGGGATATCACCGAAGAGACTGTTCTTCAACTGCGTCGTCTCTACCTTGCTCCGGTCTCCGGCTTTCACATCCCCGCTCCGTCGCTGGCAAAGGTGACTGCGCGGCTTGCCGAGAACGCGGCGCGGGCTTCGGGGGCCGCGCTCGACGGGATTCTGCGGAACCGGGAGCTGGGGGAAGACGTGCCGGTTACCGGGGCCGAGAAATACAAGGTGCCGTCGATCTCCGACGTCTTCACGATGCCCAGTGTTGAGGGAGCGGTTGTGGGTGAGGA
>CAZNDN010000113.1:8387-12932 GCA_964571815.1 uncultured Fibrobacterota bacterium
AATGTTTTTGACGATCAGAATGAGTTCAACAAGCTCAACGACCTGATTCTGGGTGCGATCCAGGAGTTCTCGGATTACCGTCAGGGCAACCTCACGTACGGCGAGATCATGTTCGTGATGGAGTGTATCCTCGACTCTCTTCGATCGTCGTCGGAGAAGGACGCGGCCGCGACGGCGAAAGTGAAGGGGCTTGAGGAGCCGCCGACGTTCAGCACGCTGATGTCGATGACGTCGCGGATGGTGGAGCGGCTGGTGAAGAAGGGTGCGATCAACGGCGACGACGAGCGGTTTATTCTTCACGGGGAAGAGTAGCTGGCGGTTCTCGGAGCTTTGACGCGGTGCGTCTCACCGCGGGCCAACGGCTTATTCCCGGCCCGGATACATGAGTGGGGATCGATGCCGAAAAATCGACAACGCAAGATTATCGTAAGCTTCCCGGGAGATATCGATTACCTGCCGCCCGTGCGGAAATTCGTGGCGGAGATATTGCTGGCGGGCAACTACGATCCGAAATTCGCGTACCGCTCCGAGATTGTCGTGGACGAAGTGTGTCAGAATGCGATTGTCCACGGATGTCGTACGCTCGATGCTCTCGTTGAGCTTACGTTGCAACTGCATGAGGATCGTGTGGAGCTGTTTGTGAAGGATGAGGGAGGAGAGGAGAAGAATCGGCGGCGGTTGAAAGTGGCGACGGAGGGGGGCGCGTTGGCCGAGTCGGCGACGGGCGCCGGAGCGGGGAAGCTGGGGCTGGAGATCGTGCGTATGCTCTCCGAAGAGCTGGATTTTGAGGTGGGAGAAAACAATGTTACGTCGGTGCGGGTCGTGAGGCGAAAACAGGGCGACCGGCCCTCACGAAACGCGCGGCGGGAGGCATAGATGCAGCCGCTGTCGCGCCGCCTGCGGGGCGGGACGAAGGCGAGGAGGAGGATGGGGAACTTATGAGCGGAGCGCACATAGAGCTTGAGTGCTATGGCCGGCCGGCATACGCAACGATCCTTCGGGTTACGGGCAATCTCGATGCGGGTTCGATTCCCGATCTGAACAAGGTTTCCGAGAAGATCCTGGCCGGTTTCCCTCCGTTTGTGGTGGTGGAAATGTCGGGACTTCGGCTTCTGTCCTCCAGCGCACTGGGGAGCCTGATGGGGCTTCGGAAGCGGCTGGTGGACAAGGACGGCGACATGGCGCTTGCCGGTCCGAATCTCGATATCAAGACGAAGCTCAATCTGCTGGGCGCCTTGAGGATTTTCAAGGCGTACGGGGACATACGGGGAGCGATGAGTGCGTACCGGTGGGAGCATACGCACGCGAGCCAGAAGCTCAGCCTGGAATTTCCCAGCGAACTGCGGTTCGTGCCCTCGGTGCGTCAGTTGGTGAGCCGCGTTGCCCGCCAGAAGGGTTTCGGCAGCCGCGATTCGTTTCGTGTGGAGACGATTGTCGACGAGATCTGTAACAACGCGGTGGAGCACAGCTTGAAGGGGGGCGACACCAAAATCGAGTTGTACCTGCGGATTGCCCGGGACCGGATCGAGATCCAGGTGGTGGGCAAGAGCGATCCGAAGAAAGCACAAACGTTGCAGGAGTTGTCGCAACTGGTGCGAAAATCGCCGCCGGCCAATATCGAGTACAAGCGCGGGCGGGGGCTGGCGCTGATCAAGATGCTGTCGAACAATCTGAAGATTGACTTTTCCGAGAAAGGCACGAGTGTACTCGTTACTCGTCTACGAGGGGAATAGCATATGGAGTCCCAGATCACTCTGGAGATTGAGGACCTGAACGAGGTCGAAAATGCCAGGCTCATACGCTTTGTGGGCGACCTTGATGCCACAAACGTAGAGAATGTCCTGGAGAAAGTCTGCAACCTTCTCAACGACGGGAACGTGAAGCTCGTTGCGGATTTCGAGAAGCTGCGGTATGTCAACAGCACGGGGCTGGGCGTGCTGCTTCACTTCAACAAGACCGCCAAGGAGAAGGGGGGGTGCTTCAAGATCGCCAATGTCAACGAGAATGTCTTCGAGATCATCGAGATAATCGGGGCATCCTCTCTGCTGGAGATCTTCGAAGACCTTGACGAGGCGGTTGAGTCGCTGAGACAAGCCTGAATATTTTCCCGCGGGTCGCGGCTGCAGGTGAGCGTGTGCCTCGAAGCGGGCAATCGTGTTTGATATTTTTCCGACGAACAAGGAGAGAGCATCTATGAGCGAGAAAATGGTTCGCATCGGTGTGACGGTCGTGCTGGTTCTGTGGTGCGGTTGCCAGAAACAGGTGGACGAGGCCGACCGGATGGTCAAGATCGGCGGCGATGTCGTTTCCAAGGAAGAATTCGAGGCGTTCCGGACGATGAAGCGGATGTATCCCCGGAGGATGGAGAAGCCGTTTCCCGGCGGCCGCTCGGACATGGCTCTGCTGGTGGAAACGGAACTCCTGTTCAAAAAGGCGCGTTTCAGTCCGCAGAAGCGCCGGGCGCTGGGTGATGTCGACTGGAACTGGAAACAGCGTTTCTTTCCGGGGCAGTTGTATCTGCAGAAGCGGCTGGCACGGGACCTGGGGATCGGGGAGAAGCGGATCGAGTCTTTCTACGAAGAGAGCAAGCAACGGTACCGGGACACGATTCGTGTGCGGGACACGATCAAGGCGGAAGCTGCAACGGCGGACAGCGACGCCGCCGATTCGGTGTTCTATCGCGACTCGGTCACGTACAAGCCGCTCAGTCAGGTACGTGCCGAGATTGTGCAGGAGCTTTTCCTGGAGGAGTCGCCGCCCGACAAGGAGTTCTGGGAGCAGTTCACGAGAACGGATGAGGCCGATTCCGCCGACAGCGCCGCTGCTCCGTCGGTGGACACAGCGGAGGTCGAGAGCCGCTGGATTCGCAAGGTCCGCGGCAACCTGCCCGATTTCTTCCTCAGGAAGCGGTATCGCAGTCGCTACGGCGAACCCCTCCCCGAGGAACTGGGGGAAATCTACGGTGAGGGGAAACGGATAACGCCGGAGGATCTCGACGTGATTCTCTCATGGATTCCCGAACAGCAGCGCGACAGCTACCGCAAGGACACCACGCGGATAACCGATCTTGTTCATTGGCTGCTGCGGTGGGAACTGTTCTCGAGTGAGGCGAAAGCGACGGGTTTTGCCGAGGAGCCGGAAACGAAATATGTCCTCGAATGGGCAGAGAAGCTGGAGGTCGCCAACGCCTATGTCGGGGAAAAGATCCTTCCCGAGGCGCGCACGGAAGCGCGTGTGGATACCGCCATGTGTCTGTATGAGTACTGGGACCGCCAGGGGAGGGTGCAGGTGCCGCCCGATACGACCGCGCTCAAAGGGCTGGTGGAGGAGAAGGTGACCGAAGCGGTCGGGCGAGGCCTTGACAAACGTCTGTACGGGTTTCGCCAGGAGGCCGGGGTCGAATTCTTCCAGACCGATTGGACCGACGGCAAGGAGAAAGAGGCCGCGGTGATCGAGGCCGAGGCCGACTCGCTGCTGGATTCCGGCAGTACCGACGAAGCGCGGAAGCGTTACACGCAGTTGGTGAACAACTACGGGTTTATGCCCGAAGGGAAGCGGGCGCTGGCCGAGCTGGCGAAGATCCAGAGTGAGAAGGAGCAGTATCGGCAGGCCCTGAAGAACTACCGTGAGTATCTGATCATGGAAGACGAGCCGGGAAAGCGCTGCAATGTCTTCTTCATGGTCGGGTTTGTTTACGATGAGTACATGGACAAGCCGGAGCTGGCTGAAGTCAACTACAAGTGGGTCTTGAAAAACACACCCGATTGCGAGCTGGCCGATGACGCCGAGTTCATGTGTCTGCACCTGGCCGAGCCCATGACCAGTGTGGAGAATCTTCGTGCCGAAGCGATGCGCCAGGGACGGGACGTGGGGGAGGACGAAGAGGTGAGCGCGGAGGAGGCTCCCGCGGAAGAAGAAGCGCCTGATGAGGAAGCTTCAGCCTCCGGCACCTGAGCCGCGGCGACAGTACGCTCCGAGTGATCACGCCCGGGACTGCACCAGTCCCGGGCGTTTTTTCACCGCGCCGGCCGGGCTGCCGTCCGCCTTGGTCCCGCTTTGCGGGACTACGGCGCGGCAAGCTGCCCCTCCACGCCTCTGAGTCCGGAGGCCCGTAGGGCCGGCATGTCTGTAGCACACGACAACCCCAAAAAATGACATCCGGAGCCCCGTAGGGGCGGCATGAAGCGTGACCACGGTCTGAAGAACATGCCGGTCCTACGGACCTCGTGAGCGTCTGTTGCATTGGTTTTCCTACAGACATGCCGCACCTGCGGCGCTTTTCGATTGCGGATTGCGGAACGTGGATTATTCGCAGAAAGCGCTCACCGAGTTCGGAATGTGGAATGAAAGTAGTAGGGCAGAGTTGGTGGAGCACTACGCCGGGCAGGCTGCACATTTGAGTTCCAGATTCCACGTAATGAACAACTTGCACCACTTCTTGCTGCTCCTCCCGCCTTGGTCCCGCTTTGCGGGACTACGGCGCGGCAAGCTGCCCCTCCACGCCTCTGAGTCCGGAGGCCCGTAGGGCCGGCATGTCTGTAGCAC
>CAZNDN010000114.1:0-12922 GCA_964571815.1 uncultured Fibrobacterota bacterium
GGGTTGCGCTCGTGTGACATCATCACACAGAAATTCTCATGGTTCACCGACCACAGACCGAATATTTCGCCGCCGCCGTAGGACCAGACGATCCTCGTTGAATTGCTGCCGGGATCCCATTCACCAATCACCATCTGATTGTGGGCCGGCGCTGCGTTGAACATCATCTGAACCTTGTTGCCCGGATGGGCCGACCCGCTGCAGTTCTGATTATTGTTGAAAGAAGGTGATTTCTTCCCGGTGCTTATCTCTATCATAAAAGAGGTCCGGTATGTTTCGGCAAGATATTTGCCGTCGCCGGTAATCCCCGCTTCACATTGTGTGCCGGACAGTTTTGTAGCATTACCCGGCTCGTTGGTCGAGGGGTTGATACTCACCTTGTACGTTCCGCCGCCCGATATGTACACCACCTGGTCGTTGCCCAGGAAGTGTGGATGTTGACCGCCGGCAATGCGTTTGAGATTGCTGCCGTCCCAGTTCACCACGTAGACGCTTCCTCCATCCCAAAAAGTGATCTTGGTAGCGTCACGATTCGGTCCACCAGACCATTCCACATTCCCCGAAACCGTCGCCACCGTCCGACTCTGCCCGCTCTTGCAGTCCAGCAGCATCAATGATTTCCCGTTCCGCCAGCACTGATACACATCCATACCTCCCACCAGGTCGCTCACCGATGCCGCCCAGGCGGGGCAGGCAAGGGCAAAAATGATTCCCGATTTGACCAGGAAATTCATCGTGGACCTCCCGTTCCTGTCGTTCCGCGCCTTCTTGTCGTGCTTCCTCGCCGGGAGAGGCGCAACATCCCGTGCGACGGAAAGTGATCGGCCATCCCGTGGATAGACCCTTCCGTCACACAATCTACCGACATTCGCGGCGGCAGTATGTATTTTTTGTGATACTTCGTGCTCACTTGTGTTCGATGCGGTTGTCATCGAAACGAACGGGAATCGGCAATGCACTCCGGCTCTGTGGTTCTCTTTTCGCAATGGGTTGAGAAGACGATCGGCGATCCGTCGGCTCCCGAGCGCCTGCCGACGATTTCTCACCTGTCGCGGCGCTTCGGCATCTCTTCTTCATCAGTACGCCGTGTGCTCAAGCAGCATATAGACGAGGGAAGGCTGACGCCGATGCCCGGACGGGGAACGTTTGTTACGGCCCGTACCCGACAGACCGCGCAACCGGTGATTCAGCCCGCGGTGACATCGGCGCACTCAGTCGCGGACGCCATCGCCGAGGATATCGCCGCCGGAAAACTCAAACACGGCGATCCTCTTCCCGCGGTCAAAGTGGTCTGCAATCAGTTCAAGACCGCCCATCGTAACGTCACGCGCGCCTATCGGATACTCCAGCAGAAAGGGCTGGTCAGAAGAGTCGGCAGGAATTTCTGGGTTGGCGGCATGCAGTCGATCCGAACCTTCGGGGTGAGAAAGACGATTGCGTGCTTCAACTTCGCCGACAGCGGACCGTCGGACCTGACGGCCGGCGCCAGTATTCGCCATGCGTTTACGGCCATGGAGCACGAGCTTCATAACCATCATCTCCGCATCTCCTTCCAGGACCCGCACAAGATCGACCTTTTTCTCCGCCCGGATACCCTGGCGAAAAACGATTACCCCGGAATCATTGTCTCAGGCATCACCGAGGCGAGATTCACCGCTCTCCATCCCCGCCTCGTCGCTCTTGATCCTGCATTGGCACGAAGTGGAAAACGGCTTCTCTTCTGCGGAACGCACCCCCAAGAGCGGCTGCCGAAACGAATACACTACTTCTGCCACGGCACCGTCATAACCAACGCCGTGCGCACCGCCGCCGACTACTGTTTCTCCAGGGGTTTCCAGGATATCGTGCTGCTTTTCCGCGAGAAGCTGGAGGGTATCTCCAACGTGCGCTTCCTCGTTCGCTTCATCTCGGAATCACTGATGCGCAATCCCCGGGTCCGAATAAGCTTTCTCATTCAGCCGCGCGACGACACGCGTTCCCCGGAACGGCTCTTCAAACAAACGGCAAGCTATCGCACCTCCGGGCATTTCGAGTATCTGGAAGGACTGCTGAGCAAGTACGCGCCCATGAGCATGAATGACCTGTACAAGCTGGTGACCATGGACGGCAGCATGGAGAAATTGCTTGAGCACGCGCCGAAAGGCGCTGTGTGGTTGTGCGGCGATGCCGCCACCGCGCGCTGGTGCATTTCATGGTGCCGAAGCCGGCGCATGCCGGTTCCTTCCGCGGCAGCCATTCTCTGCTTCGACGAAGACCCGTCGCTTGCAGTCGACGGTATTGCTTCCTGCGTGCCCGACTGGCACACGATCGGCTACCTCATGGCCCATGCGCTTATCGGCGACATTCCCATCAAAAGATCACGAAAGGGATTCCTGCAAACACCCGCGGTTCTCTGCGAACGGGGGACTATGCCGTAGGGCAGAAAGCAGTGGTGCAGAGGGGCGGAGGAGCAGCCGTATTCGTTCCGCAACGCTGAACTTCGCCGTGCCAAGGAGGAGCAGCAAGCAGCAATACTCCGGAAATCACTTTGTGCGGCACCGACATCCTCGTCGGTGATTTGACTAACGCACTCCACGCACTCTTCCAGTGGTGGATCAAGCACTGTCAAGGATGACAGTGCCACACAAGGTGAGCAAGGACAAATCTCAAAACTCAAAGGTCAAAGTACCCCCGGTGAGAGTACTGACGGTATCATCTATCCAAGACCTCCCAATAGCCGCCCTTCTTACCGCCGATTCGATGAACTGTGCCCTTCTCCCGCAATCTTGAGATTGCCCTTTTCACGGTTGCGCGTGCCACATTAAATACCGCCTGCGGTATTTCCGGCGTTCCCGGTGCATTCACCCCGCGCCCGGCCTGCACCTCATGAAGGTTGCGCATGATGAACGACATCGAGTCATCAAACACCTTGCTCAGGGGTCCTCAAAATCCTCGGTATCCTTGTATTCACTCACATGAATCTTGTCGCCGGGAGAGCGAATTGCCTTGACTACAAACTACGGCTTTATCATCTCCGGCTTTTCCGCGAACAACAATGCACCGGCAAGATTTAATCCGCCCTTGTCCGTTGCCAGGTTCATGTTCTGAAGCAGCTTTGTCAGTTCTTTCTTTGAATCCGGGTAGCTCATCTTGTGCACATCACGAAGGAAATCCCGAAACCGCAGCTTGTCAATCTTGTCGCTACCAGCTTTGGTGGGAAGCTCATCCGCATGAAACTGGTCGGTGCCCTGGAAAATGCGTTTCAGTTCTTCCTTTGAATTCACGCGCCGCTTGTCAGGTCCACTCTTCAGCCAGATAACACCATTCTTGTCGAAGTAGGGCTTGTCCATTCCTTCAGGAACAGACAGCACGATAACTGTTGTGCCGGTAGCTACCGGCACATTTTTTGTAAGTGGTGATATCGGGCTGCGCACATGCTGCGATGCGGCATTGCTGATAAGCTGGTTGATACGCTTGACATCTTTGGCTGACAGGCCGACACAGTCTTTCCGTTGTCGTCAATGCCAATGAATATTGTTCCGCCCTGCGAGTTCGAGAATGCGACCATCTCGGATGCGAGCGAATCAGCGTTTTTTACATCGACCTTGAATTGGCGTGTGCTGTCTTCGCCGGATTGTATTTCTTTCAGCAGTTTCTTTTTATCCATAGTTTTTCCCGATAACTGACATTGTTCCTGACGCGAACAAGAAAATGGATGATAGAAGGTAGAAGGTGGCATTTTCCACCTTCCATCCTCCATCTTCTACCCTCGGCTATCTTTTTTCTTCGATACAACCCATTTATTCGCTTCCCGCATCATCTTCCCCAGCATGCTCTCGATTTCATTGCATCGCCGGATTAATTCATTATAATTCTCATTCTTCAAATAATCACATTTGCATGCAGTAAGCAGCCAGTGCTGTGTTTCCGCCGTTTCTGCATCCGAATCGGTCAGCTTGCTGACGAAATGCGCTTTATAGCGTCGCTTCTTCCATGCTTCGGCCAAATTAGCGCCTATCGAACGCGACGAACGGCGAATCTGGTCTGTCAATGAATACTTCTCTTCAACTGGAAACTCTTTGCTGATAACGAAGATATCCTGCTGCAACTGAAATGCAGCCTGATACACCCGCAAATCCCGATACGACATTATCCGCTTATCTTCCATCCTCTACCCTCCATCCTCCACCCTCCATCTTCCACCCTCCATCCTCTACCCTCCATCTTCTATCATCTTCTTTCCACCCTCTATCTTCTATGCTGCCTGGAGGCTTATTGAAGCAACAAAAGTTCTCTCACCGGACTGACTGAGCATGCGCCGATGAAAAAGCATATATCCTTGATTTATGGCATCATTTCTTGCCCGGGGCAGCCTTGGCAATCTTGCTCGGTAATCAGCACTTGAGCAGGCTGGCACATAATTCGTTCTTGGAAGGTACTGGGGAGATATGCCACCCAAATCAAAGGAACTATAGGCGAGCCGGAATATCCGACCGGAACAGACACTGTCCGGCCAAACCGCTCGCGGCAATACAGACTCAGCCTTCACGCTCTGTCCATGGGATCTCCACCATACCGGCCCGCCCCGGTCTCAGGGAACGACCACAGCCCGGCTGACTCTTCCTGAACGCGTTGTGCCTTGGAGGATGTACACGCCGCCGGCCAGGGGTTTTGGGGTGCGGTATGCAGTCGCGCCGCGCGAACGAAGGTGCATCAGGACCACACCGTCGAGTGTGCACACGGTCAGGGCTGAAGGTGCTTTGTCCATGCCCGTGAATTGAATGGCGCCGTCCCTGCCGCGGAACACGGCCATGCTCCCCGGCGCACTCCGGGACAAGCGCGGTGCGCGTGGCGCGGCTCTGGTGTCGGGGCTTGCTTTCCCCACCCACAGGTGGGGGACATCGTAGTCACCGCCCTCGGTTATGCGAAGCGTGGCCTTTGACGGGATATGGATCGCGTAGATGTCCCAGTAGTCGCAATCATTATAGTCCAGGTTCCCGCCATAGCCGGCACAGCTCGTGGCGAAATCCTCGTGCGTGGACCACTCCGGATGCTGCCATTCGCCCGATGAATCCGGGTTCGTGATATACCACAGCAGACTGTCGTTGTTGTCGCGAATGCCGAACGTCTCATGGCTCTTGAACCTCTGATCCCCTACCGTGATACCGAGATTCAGATGCATCATTCTGTTCTGCCGCGAAGTGTCCCTGGAAGGGGTGATCGACGGATTGCACGCCTGCACCTCGTCGACAAGCACGTACGAGGTCTCCTCCTGCAAATCATACATGCATACCGTATGATAGGCCGTGCACAGCCAGCGGCCGTCAGGGGACAGCCCCCCGCCGAAACCGCTGTTCACGAGTACCTCCGGCTCCCCCTCCGCCTGCAGGGTCTCCAGGTCGATCTTCAGCCTGTTGGTAGTCCCGGGGCAGGGGTAGGTGCACTTGCACGATGTTGTCCGGTAGACGATATAGGTTCCGCTCTCATCCGACCACCAGTGCGGATCGAATCCCTCCGCCACCGCAACGGGGTCCGTATTCGGTTCCAGGCGGCATACCCACACCGTCCCGGAGCTGCCTTCGCAGTTGTGCTTGTCCCAGCGGCCTGTGGCAAAGGCGACAAAGTCTCCATCAGGAGAGATCAGCGGCTCCTTCACTCCGCTCGTGTCGCACAGAAGCTTCTCCACAACGCTGTCCGCCGAGAAATCTACGAAATAGGCCTTCTCGTCTTCCGCATTTACATACACAAGCTTCCCGGTCCTCCCGGAGTCCAGAAACGCCTCCACCTCTTCCCCGGTGACCGCGAACTCCGCATGCAGCGGAGACTGCACGAGCATCAATACGCCCGCAACCACGGCGCGCACCATCCGTTCCAACCTCCCCGCCGCGTCCCCGCCTCCCCGATCGTCCCCTCTGCTTACTCCCCCGCCGGAAAACCACCTGCCCGAATCATCACGCATCTGTCGCTCCTTATTCGCCCAGAACCCCACACCTGCCCACGCAGCGTACGCCAGACCCTCACGCATGGGCCGAAAGGTTTCGTTGCTCAAGCACAACCACGCCTCCATACCCGTGATCCGGTGCGAATGCAGGAATCAAATTTCGTATGTTAAGGGAATATACCAAATGACCCTGCGAAGAGGCTGCTTGTTTATGGCGTTTTGTGTTTCAGAAGACCATGCCGGTCCTACGGACCTCCGGGTTCTGCGGGGGCATTGAAGTTCCACAGACATGCCGCACCTGCGGCGTTTTTTCGATGGAGATAATGGATGCAGCATGCTGGATGGTGTAGATTGCAGGGTCTGGTTGTGGCGCAGGTGAACCTTTCAACGATCGGATCTTTGATTTTCACCCACCTCGTGCGGCACTGTCATCCCTGAAAGTGTTTGACCACCACTGAAGGAGTATATCCACTACCTTGGGGAAATCACCGACGAGGACGTCGGTGCCACACACAGTGATTTCGGGAATATTGCCACTTGCAGGCTTTCCTGCTGTTCTTGTTTTTCGTCCTTTGAGATTTGCCCTTCGTCTAGCGGCGCCACACACGGGGGCAGTGCGGTATATCCACCAACAGACTGCCGGTACCGTTATTGTTCTTTGCCCTCAAAACTGCCCTCTGCCTCCTGTTCCAACTACTATGGCCAATGACCCTACTGCTTGCTGCTCCTCTGCACCTCTACCGCACCATACACCTCACCGTCTGCTCCTTGCCGCCGGTGCGGACGCGCAGCAGGAGTACACCGGCGCCGACGGAGCGCGGTGCGTGGATCCATGTTGTTGTGCCTTCAGCCACGGCAGTGCCCAGAATGCGGCCCGAAGGATCCACAAGCTGCACGGTTGCGATACCCGACTGGTCAAGTCCCGCGACCGTTATCCGGCGGCGCGAACGGTGAACCGAGATGCCCGGGGCCGGCGCCGACGATCCCGTGGGTGCGGAGTATCTGGAATCGGCAACATCGCCCGATCCCGCATACAGTTTGTCAATGGGTATCTCCTCCGCACTTCCACCGGAGCCGGGGGTGATCCATTTCACCTCGAGTCCCTTGCCGCCGCCTCCCTGAAAATAAGTGACAATGATCGGATGCATGCCCGAGGTCAGCGTGATCGAGCCGCTCTTTTCCTCCATGCCGTGCGTGCCGTCGTTGTCAACAACCGCCGTCTCTCCGATATGAAGCGCGCTGCCGTCGTCGGAAACCGTCGCAAACGTGTACTCCCCCTCTTCAACGATCTCAATCATGCCAACAAACCGCACCGCATAGTCATTTCCCTTCTCAGCCGCCTCCTCAATGTCAAATCCCGCCACCGTCCCCTCTTGGCTCGGGGTAAGCGTCTCGAAATCGGGCAGGGTGGAAAAACTCCCTTCATAGTACTCGTAGGCAACCTCCCCGGGCGTATACGGCTGCAGCTCAAAGCTCGCCTGCGTGCCCTGCGCAAGGACATTCGGCGTGACGGCCCGGTCGTTGATGTTGCCGGCGGTCAGGGTATAGGTGATTCCCCGGGAAAGCTCCGAGGTACTCAGGGTAACCGTCCTGGCGTCATCGCCCAGCGATGCGCTCGATACGGTGATATTGTTATCGATGGTGTAGTTGCCGGCGGTCTCGGCACTGCTCTGCTCCACCGGTTCCGAAAACAGAACACTCACCGTGGTTGCATCACCGACCGCCGATACCAGAGAAATACTCGGCGGGGTCTGGTCAGCCTCGGTGCTCGCCGATATTTCGGCACTCTTCTCACCCTCAAGGCCGGCCCCGTTGACCGCCGATACGCGGTAGGCATAGGTCATTCCCTCACTCAGCTCTTCATCACGGTAGCTCGTGGTCTCGCTGCTGCCCACCTCCTCGCCTTCGCGATAGATGGTGTAGCCGCTGATATCGCTCTCGCCATCCGATGCCGCGTCCCAGCTCAACTCAACCCACGACACCCCGGCATCATCGGCCGACAGGTTCGCCGGCGTCGACGGCGGCGTGTCGTCCTCGGGAACCTCTACGCGATGCCCCACCCAGGGACCACCGCAATACACCCCGCCCATGGAAATGCCCGCCGACTGCTTGTCGCTGATCCTGACCAACTTGGGGTCGCGCTCGTGTGACATCATCACACAGAAATTCTCGTGGTTCACCGACCACAAACCGAACATCTCGCCCCCGCTGTACGTCCAGATTATGTTCGTGGTGTTGCTGCCCGGGTCCCATTCACCAATCACCATTGCGTTATGCCCCGGATCCCGGTTGAACATCATCTGAGCCTTGTCGCCCGGATGAGCCGAGCCGCTGCAGTTCTGACTGCCGTTGAAATGAGGCGATTTCTTGCCGCTGCTTATCTCTATCATGAATGACTTCGGGTAAGTCTCGGCAAGGTAGAGGCCGTTGCCGGTAATTCCGGCTTCGCACTGCGTGCCGGACAACTTTGTGGCGTCGCCCGGCTCGTTGGTCGATGGGTCGATGCTTATCTTGTACGTTCCGCCGCCCGACAGGTACACCACTTCGTCGTTGCCCAGAAAGTGCGGATGACTGCCGCCGGCAATGCGTTTCAGATTGCCGCCGTCCCAGTCGACCACGTAGACGTTCTGCCCGGGATCCCAGAAGACAATCTTCGTGGCGTCACGATTCGGTCCGCCCGCCCACTCCACGTTGCCCGATACCGTGGCCACCGTCCGACTCTGCCCGCTCTTGCAGTCAAGCAGCATCAACGATTTCCCGTTCCGCCAGCACTGGTACGCATCCATATCCCCCACCAGATCACTCACCGATGCAGCCCACAGCGGGCACACAAGGGCAAGTACCATACTCACGTAAAAAAACGAGTGCATAAACAGACCCTCCCTTACGGTTGTCCCTGACTATACAGATCTATTGTCCCTCCTCCCCCCGTCCTCACCCTCGTGCTCATGCGCGTAATCGTACTCGGCTCGTCCCCGCACTCGCTACAAGCAATCGCCTCCCTCTTCTTCGCCAATCGCGACAACCCTTGCGAAACACATCTCCCCCCTCGGATCCCTCAACAGCCTGCCCCTCCCCCGTCCATGCGGTCAAACACTACCGGCCACCGGAGAGAAAACAGTTTTTATAGAATGTAACCGTATTTCCGAGAAAAACGACCCTTCTTTCTTGTGTTTTGTGCTCGATTGTAGTACTTGTATTGCCCCTCGCACAGGCATGGACGAGCCACGCTCGCCAATCACCTGAATGCAGGCCCCCCGGGCAGAGAAGCATTGGCGTATCGCAGCTATGCGGGAACAGTGCGGGACAGGAGACTGTGTGCCCCCTCCCGAGATGAGGTTCGAAGAACCGCGGCACGATAGAACAGGAATGGCATTGATTGCTTCTGGTCTTTTGCCGGCCTGCCGTCCCCTCTCACCTCTGCCGCGGTTCATCGTTGATAACCATGCACGGTAGGTACGACCGGTTCACCTCTTCCTCCAGCGACACTATCCGCAGCCCCGCGCCGGGCCGGTTGGACGAAGCGCCCGGTCGCCGGCCGGTGCCCCGGCCCCCGAAGACAATCCTTCCCAGGCAGTTGAACGTCGACACGCCGCCTTCAATCGCAACCGTTGTACTCCGAACCGAAAACGGGGCGGCGCCGGATCCTTTGTGGGGAGCACGCCGGAGCCTGTGCACTGTTTTGTCAAGCGGAACCGTGGCCTCAAACGCACCGCCCTGGATCGTCTTGTCGGACCAGCGCTTCATCGTGTACTGATAGAGCCTCCAGGTAACGGTTTCATCGGCCTCATTGACAATGGCCGTCCACGCAAAAGTTGTGGTTTTCGGAGAGTGGTGACTTTCGAAGTAATCCTCCCCCGGTCCCCAATCGGTCGCTCCGGGTTGCTCGATCCGGAGAAACCGGTTCTCCGCCCTGTCGGTATTGTACAGAACCAGCCATGACTGTGCATCGCGGAGCAGGTGCGCGTCGAGGCTTGCCTCTACGTCACGGTAGACTAACGTGCCGCGGGTCAGCTCAACCGGGCTCGGTCCCGATGCGAAGCAGACCAGGGCCTCTTCCCGGTGCTCCGAATGAGCGCCATAGTGCATATACCACGTCCCGTCGTCATCGCGAATAAGGGAATGGGGCTCGCGCACGGCATCAGGCGGCTCCTGCTCATCATGAAAGCTCAGGGGCTCCACCACCGTGCGATCGGTCCAGTGCTTCATGTCCTCGGAGAAGAGACACTGGTGGATGGTCTGGCGGTCTTTGGTCTCGGTGTTGACCATGAGCACAAACCTACCTTTCCAGGTGGCCAGGCTACCGTCCGGGTTCTTCCCGAAGCACGGAAAGAAGACATTGCGATTGTCGCCATACTCGATTTCAAGCTCGCCGATCCGGTCCACCGGTTCGACAATCGGATTGATCGACTCGTCAACGACAAACTCGAACAAGCCGTCGGCCGACGTGGCCAGTGTGATGGTTACCTCTTCGCCTTCGGGCCAGTAGCGCGCACATCGAAGGTAATCGTTCTGCGTACCCACCGAATACCAGGTTCCGTCGTGGAACGCGATATCCGTGGTGATATGAATGCCCGGTCCCTCTCCGGCATCTTCGTGCCAGGTCCACTTCTCTTTCTCCGACGGCCATACGGCCGGGACACACGAAGCCGCGTTGACAAGCGATACGGGAACAGCAGCGATAAGAATAGTTGTTAAACCCTTGATTATCAGAGACATCGTACCTTCTCCTTTCTCTCCCCTCACTTCAGAGTGATTCTCCTTGCTCCTCCGGTTATTTTCCGATAACCTTCCCACTATGCCTCCCTGTTGATATTGCTTTCATCACGGTCGTGGCGCCCGGTCCCGGTCAACGACAAAAGACCGGCTCCAGGTTCGTTTTCCAATCCTTCCCTGAATGCAGTAGATCCCGGCCGCACAGTCTCCATCGGGCAGAACATATCGCCGGGGTCCCGTTCCCGAGAACGATCCAATCCTCTTTCCATGCGGGGTATACAGCGAGACAACGTGCGGATCGCCACGGCCGGCCTCGATAATCAGCCGGTTTCCCCTGAGCAATACTCCGGGATTGCGAATCGTCGATACACGCGAAACATCACCCGTCGGAGGACGATGGTCTTTTCCGAACTCGGTCCTTTGAGGATTGTCCGGATCGACCTCATACAGCGGCCACACAACCTCTCCTCTGTCCTGCTTGTCGAGACTGTGATAGGCGCCGTACTGGTGCGAGTTCAGATCGAGCCAGAGCGTCACGCGGTGGAAATCGTCGTGGGAGATGCGGTCTCTATGACTCTCCAGCAGCTTCTTCCCCAGCTCCGAGTAGTACGCACCGAATTCCCCCGCAATCGTGCGGTAGCCGCCGTGCTTCCAGGCCAGGCCGTGACACCATTCATTGCCGTGGAAATAGAAGGCACGATTTCGCAGGTTTTCTCCGTACCCGAAATCCTGAATTCCCCTGTTCTCTTTCCGGTGGCACGGCAGGCAGGTATTCTCGAAAACCGGCTTGACCAGGCGGGCGAAAGAAAACGGAAGCGACCCTTCGACGTCCCGCTCGAGTTTCGACGGCGGCCGCGTAAAAGCAATCGGCGTCCCCTCGCGACAAGGCGGCGACGTCCACTTGTCCTCATGGCACCCCTGGCAGGAGAGCTGCTCGCCCGGATGAACATACGTGCCCGAGCGCACGGACTGAACGGCCATGCCCAGGGAATCCAGCGCCTGGAAATAGATCTCGCACTCCACCGGCGCCTCGCAGTACACGCTGCCGTCCTCTTCGACCGGCACCACGCCCAGCACCTGGCGCGTCGAAGTTCCCCCCGCCCAGCCGATCCGCGGCTTGTTCTGATCGGGGTATTCCCAGGGCTTCAAATTGATCTGAATTATGCGCAGATGGGTAATCCTCGTGCCGGGAGGCCACTGGAAATCGGAATCGTAGATATTGGTGACCGCGATCGTTGCCTTCCGGTGATCGGCCGCATTTCTTCGCCGTCCCTGCCATGTCTTGACCGCCAGATCCGGAGGAGTCGCGCGCTTCCTGACCGGAACGGGATACCGCGCTCCAAGTGAACCGTGGTTGACGATAAGCTCCTTGTTGCCGAAACGGTCCAGCAGGTACAACGACGTGCCCTGGCCGACAATATAGAAATCCTCGCTGAGCGCGTAGGGTGAATAGTAGTCGTCGGAGGGGCCCGGTATGGAGGTATTACAGGTCGCCGGCGCGTTTCCAACCGTGTGCCTGCGCCACGTATTCTTCTCCCATCCTCCCACTTCATTCCATTCGCACCCTTCATGCTTCCAGCATCCCGGCGAGACCGCGGTTACCTGCGACGATGCATCGTCGTCGGGAATCCGCGTATCAATCAGCACCAGTTTGCCGTCGGCAAACGTATGATGACCGCCTGCTATGGCAATGTACTTGTGAGAGCCGGGGATGGCGCGCAGTTCGTATTCCATCCAGGGCCGCAGCATGCGCTCGTCGCGCCACCGATCGCCGGCGGTTTGGGAAAGGGTCGAGTGCGGACGCGGGTAGTTGCCGTGCGGGGCGCGCGGGTCGCGGCCGTCGGGATAGCAGGTCCACAGATGATGCGCCGCGGCAAAGTCACGGTCCACATAGTCCCATCTCACATAGATCAGCATGCCGTTGTTGTCCACACGGGGGTTGAATTCCGAGGTCTCGTGCCAACTGATCGGAAAAAGATCGGTACCGTCGGCCGCCGCCGAAAACAGTGTGCCGCACGGCTGCAGACTCCCGCAGCGAGGCGCCAGGCGCCTGCGTTCGGAGATGAATGCGATACGGCCGTTAGGCAGCCGGCACGGATGATAGTCGTTGTAGCCGGCATCCGTCAACTGCCGCAGGTTCGAGCCGTCGATGCCGATACTGAAAAGGTTGAATACGCCGTCGGTCGACCACTGCGGAGGGCTGCCCGAGCCGATATCGTCCATGCCCTTAACCGTGTGTCGCCGCTGTGACGCTCCCCTGTTCGTTGTAACAGGACGTTGTACTCA
>CAZNDN010000115.1:0-11373 GCA_964571815.1 uncultured Fibrobacterota bacterium
CCGGAAGCGTCCGGGACGCCTCGGGGTCGGCTTTTTCAAGCATGGATGTCAGTTTCAGCCGAATCGATTCCCCGCGTCCGATCAGGCTGATCAGCCGCTGTGTCTCGAAATTGACATTGGTAACCGTGCTGAACAGGGCCTCTACCACAAACCGGTCGGCTTCGGAGTTCACGGCGCCGCTTTCCCGCAGAAGGTGAGCAAGCCGGCCGATCCCTTTCACCTGATAGACGAGAAGGTCCTGTAGCGCCGCGACATCGGGCTGTTTCCCGCACACGCCGATACGGTCGCACCCGGTACCGTGGGCAGCCTGCTCACACTGATAGCAAAACATGGACATTTCACACTCCCTGGTTCACGTGAAAGATCAACGGATTGGTTTCTTATCCGCCCGGATCGCTTGTGACCCGATGAAAAAATATGGGACATGCCGCTTCACCGCACCTTGATCAAGATCAAGAAAATCAACCTTTTCGAATCAAGGCGCCGCGAGAGGGGGATTATACCTGCCGGGAGTCCGGCGAGCTGTTGCTCGATTGTCGGGGGAATGGACGGGCCCGCGAGGGCCGGCGCCGTCGACACCACTGGGGAAACGCACTGCGGGATGTGTCAGCGCTCCAGGAACCGCTTGATTCTCGTGGTCAGCTTCTGTTTGTCACGAAGTCGACATTGCCACACCACCATGACTTTCCATCCCATCTGTCGCAGCTTCCGTTGATTGCGCCTGTCGCGCCGGATATTCGCATCGAGTTTGGCGTGCCAGAAGCCGGTGTTCGACGAGGGGCGTGCGGCGCGTTTGCACCCGGGGTGCCCGTGCCAGAAGCAGCCGTGGACAAAGATTACCGTCCGGTGGCGGGTGAGAACGATATCGGGATTGCCGGGCAGGTCGGAGCGGTGCTTGCGGAAGCGGTAGCCCAGCCGGTGCACGATCGATCGCACGGCCACCTCGGGCGCCGTGTCGCGACTGCCGACCCGCGACATAATATACCGGCGTTTGGGTTCTTCGAAGACATCGACCATGGGATACGACCCTCATTGAAGACGTCGGGGACCGGCCCGGATGAATACCGGGGGGTGAGGACGGCGCGAGTCGTGAAAATACCTATTCCGGTGGATCGAGCGCAGGTGCGTTGGTATCGGTTGCGTTCGAGCCCGACTGCCGCTTCCCCACCATCCCGAGGGCGAGGCAGCACAGGAGGACAATGATCCCGCTGTAGAAGAGCGATCCCGAAAGTCCGGCAAGCTCGCGGAGAAGGGCTGAGCCGCCTCGTGTGCAACACCGGGTGGTTGTCTCGCCGGAGGCTACGATATCCCGAATGCAGGCATCGTAGTGACGGAATATGAAATAGCGGCTCCAGACAAACCCCGTACCGATGCCCGCGAACAGTATTACGGCGGCACCGGCGAAACGCGGATGCAGTGCGCTGGTCATAGGATGAAGGTTTGACAGAAGGAATCCGATCGCGGCACCCGTAATCGCAACCGCCCAGACCTGCTCATGGTAGGCGGTGTCGATTCGGGCCTGGAACAGCGACAGCAGTTCTTCGCTCATGAGCTTCAGCCTCCTTGTGTGCCGGGCGTGAGTGGGTTTGCGTGACACTCACCGAGTCGTGGTCGCCGGGAACATCCGCAAGCACCCGCCTCCTCAGCCCGTCATCTCAGTATTCCCCACGGTTGCCGTGACCCGGTTTCCGACCGGAGCGCTCTTCCGCGTATGTCCCACAAGTAAATTACCTGTTTGCCTTCACGTTTGCAAGCAGCCCGGCGGTTGATCCGGAGAGGCCGGTGATCAGGCTCAACAGGAACTATTTTGGTCGGGTCCGGAGTGCCAACATAACCGCACGGAGTTTCCATGAACGACACCCCCGATTTCCGCAATCCCGATCTCCCGCCGCGGCGCCGGATCGACGATCTCATCTCACGCATGAGCCTGGAGGAGAAGATCGCGCAGATGCTTCACTGGTCGGTAGGCGTTCCGCGCCTGGGCGTGCCCGACTACCTGTGGTGGAACGAGTGTCTTCACGGAGTTGCGCGGGCCGGGCGCGCTACGGTGTTCCCACAGGCTATCGGGCTGGCCGCTACGTTCGATCGCGACTGTATATGGAGGGTAGCCGATGCGATTTCCGACGAAGCGCGGGCGAAGTTTCACCGGGCGCAGCGGGCCCGAAAGGGTAGTCCCCGCGCGGGTTTGACCTTCTGGTCCCCCAACATCAACATTTTCCGGGACCCGCGATGGGGGAGAGGGCAGGAGACCTGGGGCGAGGACCCGTTTCTGACCGCGGAAATGGGGTCCGCTTTTGTCAAGGGCCTTCAGGGCGAGCATCCCGTCTACCTCAAGACGGCCGCCTGCGCCAAGCATTTTGCCGTGCACAGCGGTCCGGAGTCCAAACGCCACAGCTTCGATGCGCGCGTGAGCCTCAAGGACCTTCATGAAACCTACCTTCCGGCATTCAACCGGCTGGTCGACGAAGGCGTGGAGGCGATCATGGGGGCGTACAACCGTACCAACGGTGAGGTGTGCTGCGGCTCGCCCACGCTGCTGCGGAAGATCCTGCGCGATCGATGGAAGTTCTCCGGCCACGTGGTATCGGACTGCTGGGCGATACGGGACTTTTTCGAGTCGCACAAGGTTGTCGATTCCCCCGAGGCCGCGGCGGTCCTTGCGGTCGCCAACACCTGCGATCTCAATTGCGGCGATACCTATCCGGCGCTCCGTGATGCGGTCGAGCAGGGGCTGCTTGCGGAGAGCCGGATCGATGAGTCGCTGGGAAGGCTTCTTGCCACGCGGTTCAAACTGGGCCTTTTCGACCCCGACGACCGCGTGCCGTATACTTCGATTCCGTTTAAGGTGGTCAACTGCCGCCGGCACCGGGACCTGGCGCGCGAAGCGGCCCGAAAATCGATTGTCCTTCTGAAAAACGCCGGCAACCTTCTTCCGTTGAAAAAAAACGTGCCGAGCATGTATATCACCGGTCACAATGCCGCCGATGTCGATGTGCTGCTGGGAAACTACCACGGTGTTTCGGGGCGGCTGGTTACGGTGCTCGAAGGGTTGTGCGCGCGGGCGCCCGGACACATGAGAATCGAGTACCGTCACGGGAGCCTGTTCTCGGGCGACTGCCCGGAGCCGGGGAACTGGGCCGTGGGTACGGCTTGCTGGTACGATGTCGTGATTGCGGTGATCGGTCTGTCGCCCCTGGTGGAGAACGAGGAAGGCGACGCCGTGGCGTCGGCGAGCAAGGGCGACCGGGAGCGTATCGAGCTGCCGGCGGGGCAGGTAGCGTTTGTGAAGGAGCTGGCGGAAACCGGCAAACCGCTGATCGTGGTTCTGGCCGGAGGGAGTCCCATGGCCATTCCCGAGATTCACGAATGCGCCGATGCGGTCCTGTACTTGTGGTATCCCGGCGAGCAGGGGGGCCATGCGCTTGCCGATATCGTCTTCGGTAAAGCCTCCCCCTCGGGTCGTCTTCCGGTAACCGTACCCGCGGCCACGGCCGATCTCCCTCAGTTTGAGGACTATTCCATGCGCGGTCGAACGTATCGCTACATGACACGGGAGCCGCTCTATCCGTTCGGTTTCGGGCTCGCGTACACGACCTTTCGCTACGAGTCGATACACCTGTCATCCGACACGATCACCGGCAATCAGGCCGTCACCGCGGATGTCACCCTGAGCAATACCGGTTCGGTTGAGGGCGAGGAGGTCGTGCAGCTTTATATCCGGCATTGCGGGTCCGCTGTCGGGGCGCCGTTGCGGAGTCTGGTCGGATTCGAGCGGATCGCTCTGGCGCCGGGCAGCCGGGGGAGCGTGCGGTTTTCGATTACGCCGGAGCAGCTCTGTGTGGTCGACGATCGGGGGAGGTTGGCGCCGGCGCCGGGCGAAATCGAGATAACCGCCGCGGGCGCGTGTCCGACGGCCCGCAGCCGCGCGCTGGGAGGTGCCGAGCCGGTGAGCGCCAGGCTTCGCGTGAGGGGGGAGTGAATGGGGGCGGAATGCATGATGCTTGATTCTTGATGCTGGATGCTGGGTGTTGGAGGGTTGTTGAGAAAGGTCGGGGCGTGGTTCCGTTGGG
This sequence comes from uncultured Fibrobacterota bacterium, assembly GCA_964571815.1. Lineage (GTDB taxonomy): Bacteria > Fibrobacterota > Chitinivibrionia > Chitinivibrionales > WJKA01 > CAZNDN01. The sequence goes on from CAZNDN010000115.1 coordinate 4,071, forward strand.
TTTGACCTTTGACCTTGCCTGTGCAGGCCCTTCCAGCCCTGGTTGTGGTGCAATTGCAGGTTTTGGGGATTTGATTTTTAGGTTTCGCTTACCTTGTGCCACACACGGTCGATCTACCTGCGAAGTGCTTTTGCGGTTCTTGTTCTTTGTCCTTGAGATTTGTTCTTCGCTCCGCCCTCCGGCTTTCTCATCCGCGCTCCGCGAGGTCTTCCAGGATGCTTGCGGCGGCTTTTTTTCCGGCGCCCATGGCGAGAATGACCGTCGCTGCGCCGGTGACGATGTCGCCGCCGGCGTACACGCCTTTTTTGGTGGTGCGACCGTCATGGTCGCCCGCGACGATCGTCCCGCGTTTGGAGACCTGGATATCGGGAGTGGTTCCCGGTACCAGGGGGTTGGGACGGTTGCCGATTGCAATCACGATCACATCGCACGGGATCTCGAATTCACTTCCCTCTACCGGCAGCGGGCGTCGGCGTCCCGATGAATCGGGTTCGCCCAGTTGCATACGGATGCAGCGCACGGCCGTGACAAACCCCTTGTCGTCGGCGAGAATCTCCACGGGATTGGTCAGCAGCTCGAAGCGGATGCCTTCCTGTTCGGCGTGATGAATCTCCGCGTTGCGCGCCGGCATCTCCGCCCTGCTTCGTCGATACACGATCGTGGACTGCTCCGCGCCGAGGCGAAGCGCGGTGCGGGCCGAGTCCATGGCCACGTTGCCGCCGCCGACGGTCACCACCTGCTCGCCCCGCATGATCGGTGTTGCCGCGTTGGGAAGATAGGCTTTCATGAGATTGCTTCGGGTGAGGTACTCGTTGGCCGAGTATACGCCGATCGAGTTTTCGCCGGGGATATTCATGAATCGGGGCAGTCCCGCACCCGATCCCACAAAGACCGCATCGTAGCCCTCCTCGTTCAACAGATCGTCGACCGTGGCGGTCTTGCCGACCACGAAATTCTTTTCGATTTTCACGCCGAGCTTCTTGAGGTAGGCAATCTCCGATTCGACGATTTTCTTGGGGAGCCGGAATTCGGGAATACCGTACACCAGCACGCCGCCGGCCTCGTGCAGCGCCTCCATCACGGTCACGTCAACGCCTTCCTTGACCAGTTCCCCCGCGGCGGTGAGCCCTGCCGGGCCCGATCCCACGATTGCCACGCGAAGGCCGCGCGGGGGCTTGATTTGCGGGATGTCGACGGATGAGTGTTCCCGTTCCCAGTCGGCGGCGAAGCGCTCCAGGTTGCCGACGGCGACCGGATCGTTTTTCTTGCCGAGGACGCACAGTTGCTCACACTGGTCTTCCTGGGGGCACACGCGTCCGCATATTGCCGGCAGAGCGTTGGTTTCCTTGATTTTCCGTGCCGCTTCGGCGAACTTCCCCTCTGCAATCAGGGCGAGGAACCGGGGAATTTGTACATTCACCGGGCATCCTTCGACGCACCGCGGACGTTTGCACTGGAGGCACCGCTGCGCTTCGGCAATCGCCTCTTCTTCGGAGTATCCCCGCGGGACCTCCTGAAAGTTCCTTCGTCGCTGATTCGCCGGCTGCTCGCGCATCGGCGTAGCTTTCGGCGCCGGTTTCTTGCGGGCGGTAGAGTTCATGATGAGGTTTCCAATCTGCAGTTGTGGTCTTCGGCTGCTTGTGACTCGTGCGATTTGTAGCTGTCCAGCCGTCGTATCAGCTCGATCCAGTCGATCCCCGCGGCATCGAACTCGGGCCCGTCAACGCAGGCGAATTTCGTCTCCCCGTGCACGGTCACCCGACATCCCCCGCACATCCCGGTCCCGTCGACCATGATCGGGTTCAGGGATGCCACCGTGTGAATGCCCGCGGCGAGGGTGTCTCTGGTCGTGAACCGCATCATCATGACCGGTCCGATCACGGCCGCGTAGTCGAATTGTTCTCCCTCATCGATAAGCTTCCCGAACGCCTGCGATACGAATCCCTTGAATCCTTTGGAACCGTCGTCGGTGGCAACCACCACGCGGTCGCACTGCGCCTGCATTTCCTGTTCGAGAATCAGCAGTTCGGCCGTTCGCGCACCGAGTATGGTCGTCACGTGGTTGCCGGCTTCCTTGAGGGCGCATACGATAGGATACAGGGGGGCGATTCCCACGCCGCCGCCGATACACACGCAGCGGCCGAATTTCTCGATATGCGTGGGTGAGCCCAGCGGGCCCGCCAGATCGGCGAGGCGCTCTCCCCGGTTCAGCGCGGCCAGATGTCGGGTGCCGGCGCCGGCCACCTGGAAGATGATTTCAATCCATCCTTCCCCGGCGTCGGCATCGGCGATAGTCAGGGGAATCCGTTCTCCTTCGCTGTCGGCCCGCAGGATGATGAATTGCCCGGCTTTGCGCTTGCGCGCGATACGGGGGGCATCGATACGGTATCGCCACACCTGTTCCGACAATTGTGTTTTCCGGAGGATTTTTGCCATGATTCAAGTCCTTTTCGAACTGTTGCGCCCGGCTCTTTGAGTACTACGATGAACCGTGGGCGGTATTTGCCGTTACGACAGGTTGCGACCCGACGTAGTTCCGCGAAGCAGGATACTTCTCGACGTGGCTGGTCGTTCTCCGCCTAAATTCAGGTCGCACATCGCGGGAAAACGGTCGTGTCGTGCCGGCGTCATTGCCGACGGAAAGGTACCGGTCTTCGTTGAGCGGCATGAGTGCGCCGGTTTTCGGACACTCTCAGGGAGGAGAACACCCTGCAACTATCGAGGCCTGAATATACAACATTCCCCGCCGGACCGTCGGTCCGTTGCTCACCTTGACTATCGGTTCAGAAATCAGTATTTTGGTAAATTCTCTTGTCTTCGGCCGGGAACCGGTATCCGCGGCAGCGAGGGGCGTGGAGCGGGGTGGCGGGGGGCGGGGCGGAATCGTTGACAGGTCTTTTTCGGGAATCGAGTACAGCATGTCGGAAACACGTTCACTCGGCATCTGCCTTGGCGCATCGACGATCAAGGCGGTGGAGCTTATTGCCGACGGCGATACCGTCGGGGTTGGCGAGGTTCGTCGGCGGGGACACGAGAGCAATCCGCGCAAGGTATTCGGTGAGCTGCTCGATGAGCTTGGGGCGGGATCGTACGACCATATCGCTTTGACCGGACGCAAATTCCGGAGCATGGTTGCGGTGGAGTCTATCACCGAGCCCGAGGCGGTCGAGTATGCGCTGGAGTTTTCGCGCCGGCAGGGAGGTATGGAGGGCGAGTACACGGCGCTGGCCAGTCTGGGCGCGGAGAATTTTGTCGTGTACGCGCTGGATCGCCAGGGGCATATCGAAACCGTGCATACGGGCAACAAGTGCGCGTCGGGCACGGGCGAGTTTTTCCTGCAGCAGGTTCGCCGCATGGATATTTCGCCGGAGAAGGCGGTGGAGCTTGCGCGGGGATCGCAGCGGTACCGGGTATCGGGCCGGTGTTCCGTGTTCTGCAAGAGCGATTGCACCCACGCCCTGAACAAGGGGGTGCAGATCGGAAGGGTGAGCGCGGGTTTGTGCGAGATGCTGGCCGAGAAGGTGATGGACCTGCTGGAGCGGCTTCCCGACCGCCGGGTGATCGCGGTGGGGGGAGTGACGGCCAACGGGGTGGTGATGGATTCCCTGCGTAACAAGGTGAGCTCGCTGTGCATTCCTCCGCATGCCGGCGAGTTTGAGGCCCTGGGCGCGGCCTGGTTTGCCTTGCGCCGTCGGCGCCGCATCAATCTCGACACCGGGCGTCTTTTTCGCACGGAGAAAAGCTCGTTCAGCTACCTCCCGCCGATCGGCCGAGGCAAATCCATGGTGGCATTCAAGGAGCTTTCACGGGCCGAGGCCGGTGAGGGTGATGAGTGTATTCTCGGTGTTGACGTGGGCTCGACCACCACCAAGGCCGTCCTTTTGCGAGTTTCGGACAATGCGCTGTGCGGCTCGGTCTATCTGCGGACCAACGGCGATCCCGTGGGGGCGTCGCGCAACTGCTACCGGGCGCTGGATGAGCAGAGCGGCGGCAGGCCGGCAATCACCGGGCTGGCGGTGACCGGCTCGGGCAGACGTATCGCCGGGCTGCATGCGAAGACCGACGCCATAATCAACGAGATTATCGCTCATGCAACCGGGGCCGCGCATTACGACCCGCGGGTGGACACGATCTTCGAGATCGGCGGGCAGGACGCGAAGTATACGTATCTGACCAACGGGGTGCCGTCGGACTACGCCATGAACGAGGCCTGCTCGGCCGGGACCGGGTCGTTTCTGGAGGAGTCGGCGCGGGAGAGTCTGGGCATTGACTATCGGGAAATCGAGCGGATTGCCGAACAGGGGGAGTCGCCGCCGAATTTCAACGACCAGTGCGCGGCCTTCATAAGCTCCGATATCAAGACCGCCACGCACGAGGGGATCGGCAGGGAGGACATCACGGCCGGGCTGGTCTATTCGATCTGCATGAATTATGTCAACCGGGTGAAGGGGCAGCGGAAGGTCGGCTCGCGTATATTCATGCAGGGCGGGGTGTGTTACAACAGCGCCGTGCCCCTTGCCATGGCCAACCTGATCGGCCGGCCGATTGTGGTGCCGCCCGAGCCGGGCTTGACCGGCGCGTTCGGCGTGGCGCTGGAGCTGAAGAACCGTATTCGCGACGGTCTGGCGGAGAAACGCTCGTTTGTGCTCGGGGAGCTTGCCCGGCGGGGGATCGAGCACGGGAAGAGTTTCGTGTGCAGGGGCGGGAAGGAGAAGTGCGACCGGGGTTGTGAGATCAACATGCTCATTATCGACGGGAAAAAATACCCGTTCGGGGGGGCGTGCGACAAGTACTACAACCTGGTTCATCATATCAGCCGCGACCGGGGCGAGCTGGATCTGGTGCGCACGCGGCAGGAGATGGTGTTCGGCGGTCACGGAGAAGGGCCGGCGCCGTCGGGCGCGCCGAAAATCGGCATCAGCAGGAGCTATCTCACCAATACGTTTTTCCCGCTGTATCATGAGTTTTTCAGCCGTCTGGGGTGTGAAGTGGTGCTCTCCGACGGTGTGGATGCGGCGGGATTGAAACGCACGCGCACGGCATTCTGCTACCCCGGCGAGATCGCACACGGCTGCTACCACAATCTTCTGGCAAAGAAGCTTGACTTCATCTTTCTTCCGCGTATCCTCGAGCTTGAGGTCGAAGGGAGTGAAGGAGCGAAGAAGGAGCATCAGTGCACCTGCGTTTTGCTTCAGAGCGAGGCGTACTGGCTCAAGAGCGCGTTCGGCGACATGGAATCGTCGGCCGAGGTTCTTTCGCCGGTGCTCAACTTCTCGAAAGGCTTCGAGGCGGAGATCGAGTCGTTTCGACGTCTTGCGCGCCGTGTGGGGCGCAGCGCGCGGGAGGGGGCGGATGCGTACCGAGGGGCGATCGCGAAGCAGCGGGAGATAACGCAGCGGCTGAAGGAGCTTGGTCGCCGGATGATTGCCCGTATCGAGGAAGAGCCGAAACGCTCGGCGGCGGTGTTGTTCGGGCGACCGTACAATGCCTTTGCCGCTGAGGCCAACCTTGGTATTCCCACCAAGCTGGCATCCAGGGGCATCACCGCGATTCCCTGGGACGCACTGAGTCTGGAGAAGGAGTATTCGCACGAGCAGATGTCGTGGGCCATGGGGCAGAGCTTGTGGAAAGCGGCGGAGCTGGTCAAGCGTCATCCCCAACTTTTCGGCGTATTCATCACCAATTTCAGTTGCGGTCCCGATTCGTTTCTGGTGCCGTATTTTCGGGAGATCATGGGCGCCAGGCCGTCGCTGACCCTCGAGCTTGACAGTCACACCGCCGATGCCGGCGTGAATACGCGAATCGAAGCGTTCTGGGATATCGTCCAGCGCTACCGTGAACTGGGCACGCGCGAGGCGCCCCGGCAGCCGTTTACGCCGGCGCGGGTTGATATAACCGGCAAGGGTCCTCAGTTTGTTTCGTCGAAAGGGGACCGGGTCAGTCTGTACGACAAGCGGGTCCACGTTTTGTTCCCGTCGATGGGCCGCCTGGGCAGCGAGGCAATCGCCGCCGCGCTGCGCGGGGCCGGCGTACGCGCAAGCGCGCTCCCGGAGTACGATTTCGATACGCTGAAGCTGGGCAGGGCGAATTCTTCGGGCAAGGAGTGTCTTCCGCTGCAGTTGACCCTGGGCGGTCTGATCCGGTATCTGGAGGAGCGCGACCCGCGTGAGTACACGGCGTATTTCATGCCGACCACGGGCGGCAACTGTCGCTTCACCCAGTACAGCGTCTTCATGTCCCGCTACATCGAGCGGAAGCAGGTCCCGGATGTGGCGTTGCTTTCGTTGACAACCGAAAACGGTTACGCCGGCTTCCCGGTCACGGAGATGCTCAAGGCGCTGAAGATGATCATTGTTTCCGATGTCATGGAGGATATCCGGTGCGCGTTGATTGCGCTTGCCGAGGATGTGGGTGAGGGGATGAAGGTGTTCGAGCAGCAGTGGCGTGAGATTCTCTCGGTGGTGGAGTCGGGCAAGGGAGCGGGTGCGTTGTACGGGCGGCTTGAACGGGCCGCTTCACGCCTGGCGGAGATTCCGCTGCGACGCAGGCTCGAGGATGCCATGAAAGTGGCGATGGTGGGGGAGATATTCGTGCGGCGTGACGGTTATTGCGGGCGCGATCTTCCGGAGCGGCTTGCGCAGCGGGGCATTGTGCTCAAGCGCGCTCATTTTTTCGAGTGGCTCACCTACGTGGACCACCTGGTGCGGGGGGGCATTTACGATTCGGAATTCGGATTGAAAGCCTGGGCCGAGTTCTGGGCCCGTCAGGCGCTTCAGGACCGTTACGAAAAGAAGGTGAAACGAATCCTGTCCCGCAGCGGGCTGTACGAATACGAGACGGTGGACATGAAGCGGACGCTTGCCTACGGCAAGCAGTTCTTCGATCTTCGCTTCACCGGCGAGTCGATTGTGGTCACGGGCAGTTTTTTCAAGGATATCCTTCATTCGGTACACGGTGTGATTTCGATCGGCCCGTTTGCCTGCATGCCCACCCGTGTTATTGAATCGGTATTGTCGGTGGAATCCACGATGGAGCGCAAGCGCATGCTCGATGCCAACCTAAGCAACGGCCACCAGGCTATCCCCGACCGGGGGATCGTGAATCTGCCGTTTCTGTCGGTGGAGTCCGACGGCAACCCCTTTCCGCAGATTGTAGAAGCGCGAGTCGAAGCGTTCTGCCTGCAGGTGGAGCGGTTGCATGAGAAGGTAGAGGCTCGGGTTAAGGTTGAGGTTTAGGTTAAGGTTGAGGTTGAGGGGAGATCAGATGTGCAGCCGTCTTCGTTCCACAAAGCGGAACTTCGCCG
>CAZNDN010000115.1:11473-12884 GCA_964571815.1 uncultured Fibrobacterota bacterium
GGAACTTCGCCGCGCGGGGGAGGTGCGGTAGGCAGGAGGGTGATTGGTAGTGGTAGAAATGGATGTTCGGGGTGAGGGCAACGAAGTCCCTGTTTGAGGTAGAACACACCCAACTGCCCCTCAATCCCAATGAGAACTGGGTGAGTCCCGCTCGGCGGGACGAATGATCAGCCGCTCCTGACACATCTGAGACGCTTGAACCCCCTCCTGTGCGTGCGCTATATTTAGCTGGAGTATTATGAACGCGAAACGGAAATGGTGCAATCCGGGGCCGGGTGAGATTCTGGGTGGCGCGGCGGTGGTACAAGGGGATTTGCAGCCTGCGGGGAGATGAGCCGGGTGGTGCTTTCATAGCCTTTCCGGCTCAATCAGGTGCTGCATGAAGAGCAACCTTCGCTGTCTTTGTTGGTACATCGCAAGCAACTAGTAATGATGCATTGGAGGCCTCCATGCTGCATGCACGGAAATATGATCCCGAGTATGTGACTGACTCCGAAGGACGCAAACGAGCGGTCATCCTGCCTATCGAAGAGTACCGGGAACTCATGGAAGATCTGGATGATCTGGCAGTGATCGCTGAACGTCGAGGAGAGCCGACAATCCCTCACGACACGGTGATGGAGGATCTGAAACGGGATGGCTATGTATCGGATTGAGTGGAAATCGTCCGCTCTCAAGGAACTCAAGCGGCTCGACAAATCCGCGGTCCCGCGATTACACGTATTGTACAATCGTTGGCAACCGATCCTCGTCCTGGTGGCGTTAGAAAACTGAAGGGATCGGAACGTACGTTCCGAGTTCGTGCCGGTGACCATAGAATTGTATACGAAATCCTCGACGATGCTCTCATTGTGTTCATCATTCGCGTTCGTCACCGCGAAGGCGCCTATCGTGACTGATGCATAACCAGTTGGTGGAACGGACTAAATTGCCTGCAACCTGAAATTCTTGTTGCCCCCGGGGCCATTTCTTAGCGGAGCTGGAGCATATTATCCACCAATTGCCCTTTTGCCGCTCACCGTCTTGTTAGGTGCAAAGAAGGAAGTCCGGAGGACCGGGGAGCGATCGTCGATGAGAAGTGCCGCTGTAGCCCCGGGAAAGCAAAGAAGGCAGGGTGAACCGCTTTGTTGGTTTGTACCTGTTGACACCTTACGTAGCGGAGCTTCGCCGGGCCAGGGAGGTGCGGTTGGCAGGAGGGTGATCGGCAGTGGTAGAAACAGATGTTCGGGGTGAGGGCAGCGAAGTCCCGGCTTGAACCACAACTCCCCCAACGTGCTCTCATTCTCAATCGGAATTCTGCATTCCGAACTCGGTGAGCGCTTTCTGCCAATAATCGGCACAGTGCTCACTTCGTGCCAGCAAATCGCTTGCCTAGCCTTGTGGCCGAACAGTATATTGAAATTTCAGCGGG
>CAZNDN010000116.1:0-12812 GCA_964571815.1 uncultured Fibrobacterota bacterium
GTGTGAATGGTTTTGAACATGAAGAGAAATTACATTTCTCGCGATGGGTGAGGCGTCGGGGAGGGGGGAGTGGCGGATTCCGGCCAGGCCATTTGAGCTGTCCGGCTCGTCGGATATGGAGTCGGATAAGCCGCCGAGAACCCCTGAAAGGGCGTCGAAAGACACAAAGAACCGCGGAAACCGGCCTCTTTGCGGGATTTTTCGCTTGATTTTCCTCTGAATGTGCCGTTTTGTTGTTTCAGGCGCCTCGTCTGCCCGACTGACTGTGCTGTGCTGTGAGCGATCAACCGATACTGCTTTTGCACCATCCACGCCGAATGACGGTTTCCGGAATTTCCTCAGCGAGGACCGGAGCCCTGTCAATGGTAATCTTCGATACCATCTCAGAGAGAAGCTGGAGCGGCCTTGGAGCGGGCCATAAAGGCCGGATGCGCATCGGGGAGCGCTGGAGGCATTCCATACGAGAAAGCCCAACGTCCTTTTTTCCGTGTAATCTTCCCCGAGAAAGAAGGTGCTATGACCAAGCGATCATAGCACCTCTAAGACATGACAACTTAGGTCATTTTGTACATTGCTTCCTGATACAGCCCAGTGTGCAATCTTAGACTGGCTTTTCGGATACTGATAGGCATTTAACACCATTTCACTGCATGCAGCCCAGCACCAATTGGACTGGTCTTGCGCCACAGGATTAATACTGAATTCCTTACCTGCCCATGCATTGCTTGCTGCAACCGTGAGCACAAGAATTGCTGCAAAACGCCTTGGATTTCGCCTAATCATCTTTCCCTCTCCGCTTGTTAAACACGCCGGGGTGTTCTTTGAAGAACCTTTCACGCTTTTCACGGTTTTGCTCCCATTCTTTCTTTCGATACTTCAATATGGTGCCGGCATCATCCAATGAATCTACGGATTTAGAGGCGATCAAAGATAACGAGTCTGTGTACGAATCAGGGCGAAGGTACAACAGGTTATTGAGTTTCTTACTGGGAAAGTGGAGATACTTGTGTTGCCCATCCTTAATCAAAATTGGTCGTATGGCGGTATGCTCCGGGTACTTTCTCCGTATCTTATCCCAATCTCCCCGGTATCCAATGACTGCATCACTACAGCCGAATGTATAGATACTATCTCCTTTTTTTCTTACCTGAACGGAATATGTGTACTTGCCTCGAACCTTATAACAGGAATATGCCACATGTTTTCCGTCTTGATCAGCTTTTCCAAGTCGATACTTGCATCGCATGTGTCAAATAATTCGTAATCGAAAGTGTAAACTTCGACCGGCAGGCCAACCCGAAATTGCTTGATGTTTACGTTTTCAGCAACGAATCGCCATTTCTTTGCCTCTTCCAACCCATACTTAACGTTTGGATCAGTCTGCAACTGCTCCATAATCTGCTCAAGCTCATCAGGAATCTCTCTTGAATAGCCAATATTTGCTATGCCCGAAAGACCCAGAAGGGCACATGTCAAATAGGGTTTCATTCCAAACCTCCAGCCTTGTTGAAATCATTGTCGGATGGAATCGAGTTGCTATCGTGTGCTCTTCCTCTCCCTGTTCAGTTCCCTTCTTGGGAAGAATATAATACAAGAATTCTCAAAAAAGCCGATGTGGCCCATTTTTTGTTTCTCAAAAGGACCAATTTGGCAAGGGAATGTGCTCGTTCGACTTCTGGTTTCTAATGGGAACCCCTTCTGAAGACTTTCCCAACTGCCACGAGAGAAGAGTATCCGTATTATGGGAGTGCCAAAATGGCTGTGGACAGCTCAATTCCAATCGTGGTCATCGCGCGGTTCTCATTGTCGTGCATCATTCACAATATCATGCTGCCCGGAGACTGAATTGTCATGGAGCTCACGGGCCGTCTCGTCACCAAGCCGTCGGGGTTTCCGAGGGTATCATGGGGGACTTCCCGGCCGGCGGTGGAATGCATAGGTAGAGGGATTAACCCGGACACCTTTTCATTCTGAGGGCGTGTTGAATGGCAAGGCGACGAGACTGGAGCAACATTGGCGAGATGGTTCGGGAGGTTCCATCCGGCGGTATGCGGCTTCGCGACGGCCCCCGTGTTTCCTGTACCATGCAGGGCGTCTCTGATTGGCCTACGCCTCTTTTTCGCCACCGCTCGTATCCGAATTCCCTGTGACACAGCGGCAATTCAACCAGCGTCAGAAAAAGGCCGCGCCCATCCCGGAAAAAGGCACACAAGAGAAAGGACCATCCGGGTGCCTGAGTCTGAGTGTGTAATTGACAAAAGATAAAGAAATGTAACCGGTTGCGTACCAAACCGTACCAAATCGTAGTAGAACCGGCAGAAACTGCCTACACTGGAGGGGACAAAAAAACCCCCGAAATCGGCTTCTGCTGCTCAGAATCGCCAATTTTCGGGGGTTTGAAGATGGTGGAGCCGGACGGGATCGAACCGACGACCCTCAGACTGCCAGCCTGATGCTCTCCCAGCTGAGCTACGGCCCCATTCAAACTTTGAAGAACCATAAAATACGTTCGGGAACGTCGATGCGGCAAACCGCGCTTGTCGGAGGTGGTGCGGGGGCGTGCCGGGGATGTTGCGGTACCGGCTGCCGGCGGCTTCGCTCGCGGCAAGCGGACGGGCATAGTTGATGATATCGGTTCTTCGCGGGTGCCTCACGCGCCCTGCCGAATGCGCTCTCGGAACTGCCGTCGCTCACCGGTGCATTGCCTCGACCGGGCAAGGGGAAGTATTTTCATACGTTATGCACTGACGGGCTTTGTCGTCATCGGGGCCATGCTGCCGCGATTGGCGCGGCGGCCGCTCGGGCTTGTTGTCCGTCGGCCCTATCAACCTTTGTGGGCGTGCAACGGGACATGGGGAAGTCGACTCCCGCGGCGTTCCGTTCGGGATTCTATCAGAATGAAAGTCGTTGCCAGGAACAAGAAAGCCGCTTACAATTATGAAATTCTTGACAGATATGAGACCGGTATCGAGCTGCAAGGCTCCGAGGTAAAATCGATTCGGGCCGGCAAAATCAACCTGTCCGACAGTTACGCTTACTGTGCCGGAGGGCAGGTGTTTCTCCAACACCTGCATATCAGCCCCTACGAACGGGCGGCACAGTTTGCACCGGACCCGTATCGCAAGAGGAAGCTGCTGCTGCACCGGCGCGAGATCGGGTACTTGTGCAAAGAAGTGGAACGCAAGCGGCTGGCACTGGTGCCGCTGTCGATCTATTTCAAGAAGCAATGGGTCAAAGTGGAGATCGGCCTGTGCAGGGGACGGAAGAAATACGACAAAAGGCAGAAGATCGCCGAACAAGAGTCAAAGAAACGGGTGTCGGCGCTCATGAAACAGGCGGCGAAGGGACGCTGATGAACGATTGCACGCGATACGGCGGGGGCCGGACCGTACGGTGGTTCATTGTCGCTTTGGCCCCGCTGCTCGGCGCGGGCGTGGGTGCGCAGGAGTCGGCCGCTCCGAGGGGGGAGATTGTCGAAGAGGTCTCCGGCGGGACCCCGGTCTCCGTGACCGGCTATCTCCGCGACAGGGGGTATGAATGTACGTGGGACAGTGCGGGCAGGGTGCTCTCGTGTGTCGGCGACGGGGATACGCTGCGAATGTCTTCGGTCAGCGGCTTCTGCACGATCGGCGATTCGATGCTGCAATTGCCTCAGATGCCTGTTCTGCGCGACAACGACCTTCTGCTGCCGACGGCGGCCTTGAGTGCCGTAGTGCCCGCGGTCGGCGTGGATACGAGTACGCAACGTGCGGCTGCCACCGCTGATTCGGTGCCGGCGGAGTCCGACTCCATGGCGCCCCCTCCGGATCGGAGCGTGTCCGCCGGCGACGAGATACGCAGTGTAGTGATCGATGCCGGCCACGGGGGCAAGGACCCCGGAGCGATCGGCCCCGGAGGCACCAAAGAGAAGGACATTGTTCTGCCGATCGCCCTGGCATTGCGTGATCAACTGCGGGAGCGCTCCGATATCACCGTGTATATGACACGCACCACCGACACGTTCGTGGAGCTGCGCGACCGGACTCAGTTGGCGGTCGACAAGGACGCCGATCTGTTTATCAGTATTCACGCCAACAGTATCGGAGGAGGGAAGCGCAAGAGGGACCAGGTGAAGGGTTACAAGGTTTTCTTCCTGAGCCAGGCCAAGAACGAGGAAGACCGGCGGGTGGCCATGCTGGAAAACTCGGTGGTTCAGTTCGAGAAGCGCCCCCGCGGCAACAACTTCCTTCAGAACCTGCTGCTGGACCTGACCGCCAACGAGTATCTTCTGGAGAGTCAGGACCTCTCGATCATGATCGCGGAATCGTTCGCGGAATCGCTCAAGAGTATTCGCAAAATTCACACCGGCGTGGGGCAGGGGCCGTTCTGGGTACTCTACGGCGCAACCATGCCCGCCGTGCTGGTCGAGACGGGTTTTATCTCCAACAGCCGTGAAGAGAAGTTGTTGACCGAAAAGAAGACGCAGCAGCGCCTCGCGGAAGCGATCTGCACGGCGATCCTCACGTTTAAGAGCAACTACGAGCAGGACCTGTGAGCGATACACGGCCTATCGGCGTATTTGATTCGGGCCTGGGCGGTCTGACGGTCGTGCGTGAGCTTCAGCGCGTGATGCCCGGCGAGAAAATCGTGTACCTGGGAGATACCGCCCGTTTCCCTTACGGGGGACGCTCCGAAGAAGTGATCGGGGAATTTGCCCACCAGGCCGGCTCCTTTCTGTACAAGCACGATATCAAGTTGATGATCGTTGCCTGCAACACCGCTTCGTCGGTGGGGCTTGACTCCCTGAAAAGGCACACGCGCGAACATCCGGTGATCGGCGTTGTCCTTCCCGGCGCGCGGGCATCGGTGCTTCGCACGGCCGAGAAGAAAATCGGCGTGATCGGCACGCGGGCAACGGTTCGGTCCGAGGCGTACAATCGGGCGATCCTGAAACTGGATTCCGAGATACGCGTCTACGGCAAGGCCTGTCCGCTGTTCGCTTCCCTCGTGGAGGAAGGGCTGCTGGATTCGGAGATTACGCGGATGACCGCGCAGCATTATCTCTACGAGCTTGTCGACAAGGGGATCGACTGCCTGATTCTGGGCTGCACACACTACCCGCTGCTCATGGAAGTGATTCAGGCGACGGTCGGCACGCGCGTGCAGTTGATCGACACCGCGCTGTGGACCGCCAAGGAAGCCCAGGATATCCTGGTGGCACTCGACAGTCTCAACGACGGGGGGGACGACGGCCTTGCGGGGAGCAGTTTTTTCGTCACGGACCTGACACCGGGGTTTCGGGAGCGGGCCGAAGCGTTTCTGGGCGCCGAGCTGACGTCGGTGAAGCGAGTGACGATCGAAGAGTTGACGGACGCGGCCGGGGATTGACACCCGGAACGCGTCGAACCGGCCGCTCCGGCGCCACCGGGACAAATGGTATTTTTGGGGCCGGTTGGGGAGAGCGATGAACCGCGGGGATACCCCGCAGAAACAAAGCGAGGGAACATGTCCGGGCATTCGAAATGGGCGACAATAAGGCGCAAGAAGGGGGCGGCCGACGCGGCACGGGGGAAGGTGTTCAATCGACTTATCAGGGAGATCAGCATAGCGGCTCGCCTGGGCGGAGGCGATCCGGCCGCGAACCCGCGTCTTCGTACCGCGGTCAACAACGCCCGCGGCCAGAACATGCCGAACAAGAATATCGAGAATGCGATCATGAAGGGCACCGGGCAGCTCGAAGGGGTGAGCTACGAAGAGGTGACTTTCGAAGGCTACGGCCCCTCGGGTGTGGCAATCCTGATCGAAACCATGACCGACAACCGCAAGCGAACCGTGGCCGAAGTACGGCACGTGCTCACCAAAGCCGGCGGAAATCTCGGGGCGACCAATTCGGTCAACTGGATGTTCAACACCAGGGGCATTGTCACTGTCCCGCGCGATGCGATCGGGGAGGATGATCTGCTTGAGATTGTGCTGGAGGCGGGGGCCGAGGATGTGCGGAGTGAGGATGATATGCACGAAGTAACGACTTCGCTCGAGACGTTTGACGATGTCAGGGGGGCGCTGGAGAGCAAGGGAATCACCCCCGAGTCGGCGGAGCTGACCAAAGTGCCGGAAAATACGGTAAAGCTCGAGGGCGATACGGCACAGAAGGTGCTGAAGTTGATCGATACGCTGGACGACCTCGACGATACCCAGCACGTCTACGCCAATTTCGATATCAGCGACGAAGAAGCCGAGCGGTACGGCAACCAGTGAGTGTCGCTGCACAACAGGGGCGGCGGTGAGCGGGCGCGAGCTGATCTTCTTCGGGGTCGATCCCGGAACCAGGGCAACGGGCTACGGTGTGCTCAGCGCGCGCGGCAACGAACTCCGGTGGATCGATTCCGGTGTGATTACACCGCCGGCAAAGGCGGCCCTGGATGAGAAGCTGGCGTGTATCTACGACGGGCTTGCCGCCAAACTGGCCGACAGTACTCCTTCGCTGGTCTGCGTGGAACAGGCCTTCTATGCCAAGAATGTCAGGACCACCCTGACACTGGGTCATGTGCGGGGCGTGGCATTGCTGGCCGCCCGGAAAGCCCGCGCGCCGATAGTAGAGTATTCTCCGCGAGAGATAAAAAAGGCGGTGGTCGGAAACGGAAATGCGGTGAAGGACCAGGTGATGTACATGGTGAAAGTGCTGCTGTCTCCTCCCCGTACGCACGTGCACAGCGATGCCTACGATGCGCTCGCGGCGGCGCTGTGCGGGTTCTACCGGTACCGGAGTCCCGCGCAGTGAGATCCCCGGAAACGGAACAAAGACCGGAGATACCATGATAGATTATATCCGCGGTACATTGACCGTGAAAAGCCCGGTGCAGGTGACCGTGGAAGCCCACGGGGTGGGCTATGCACTTTCGGTGCCGTTGTCGACGTTCGAGAAACTGCCCGATGTCAACGCCGAGGTGAAGCTCCTGACCCATCATTACGTCCGCGAAGACCTTCAGCGCCTGTACGGATTCATGACCGAGCCGGAGCGGGAGATATTCCGCCGGCTTATCGGTATCACCAAGATCGGGCCCAAAGTGGCGCTGGGCGTGCTCTCGGGCGTGTCGGTGCAGGACCTGACGGCATCGGTGCGCACCGGTGATGCGAAGCGGCTCAAGGGTGTGCCGGGGATCGGGCCCAAAACCGCCGAGCGCCTGGTCATGGAGCTGAAAGGCAAACTGGGTCAGGCGGGAAGTTTCGGCCCCGCAACGGCCGGGGCAGCACCACCGGGCGCCGTTCCGGGATCGGAACGACCCGTGGGTGTGCGCGAAGAAGCCTACGAAGCCATGGTCTCACTGGGATATGTCGACCGGCAGGTGCAGCAGGCACTGGCGCGGGTGGAAGAGACCGTGGAGGGGAGTGAAGGGGTCGAGGAGTGGATCCGACGTGCCCTGCAGGTTATTTGAGAGCGCGTTGCCGGTTGCCGGAAGCTTGACCGGCGATGAGTTCCGGAGTTGGGGAGCAGTTGTTGCATCAGGGACCTGACGGAGACGGGATGCCCGAGGAGAATCCACACGATCGAATTGTTACCGGCGGCGTGCGGGGGGAGGATGAAGCGCTGGAGGTGCGGCTTCGTCCGAAGGGGTTCGACGAGTTTGTCGGGCAGGAGCACCTGAAAGAGAACCTGCTGTTGTTTGTCGAAGCGGCACGGCGGCGGGGCGAGGCTCTCGATCATATTCTTCTGTGCGGCCCGCCGGGTCTGGGCAAGACCACCCTCGCGCGTATCCTGGCCCATGAGCTCGGGGTGAATATCCTCACGACCTCGGGACCCGTCCTGGAGAAGAAAGGCGACCTTGCCGGCAATCTGACCAATCTCGGCGAGCGGGAGCTGTTGTTTATCGATGAGATTCATCGGCTGAACCGGGTGGTGGAGGAAGTGCTCTATCCGGCGATGGAGGACTACGTATTCGACATCACGATCGGCGAGGGCCCGTCGGCCAGGGCCGTCCGTCTGCCCCTGAAACATTTTACGCTGGTCGGGGCCACCACCCGCGCGGGCATGCTGACATCGCCCATGAGAGCACGGTTCGGCTACGTGGGCAGGCTCAACTACTACGGTCCCGATGACCTGAAAGTGATAGCCCTGCGCTCGGCGAGGATTCTGGACGTGGCGTGCGACGACAGGGCGGCCCTTGAGCTGGGCAAGCGCGCGCGGGGTACGCCCAGGATTGTCAACCGGCTGCTTCGACGAGCCCGCGACGTTGCAGAAGTCAAGGCCGACGGGAAAATCACGGTGGCGGTGGTGCGCACGACCCTGGATATGCTGGGGGTGGATGATGAGGGGCTGGATGAGATGGATCGCCGGATACTGCGGTCCATGCTGGAGCACTACGGCGGCGGTCCCGTGGGTTTGAACACGGTTGCGGTTGTGGTGGGGGAGGAGCCCGACACGATCGAGGAGGTGTACGAGCCGTTTCTCATTCAGTCGGGCTATCTCAAGCGAACACCGAGGGGCAGAGAGGTGACGGCAAAAGCGTACAGGTATTTCGGTTTGAAAGCGCCCCGTCGGGGCGACTCACAGGTGGACATGTTCGGGGAACAGTGAAAGGGGGACGGCACGGATGAACTGGATGGATACCGGACGGTTTCTGGTGGTGGCGGGCGCGGTCATACTGGTCGTGGGCCTGCTCTTCCTCGCAGCGGACAAGATCCCGCTGGGCCGTCTCCCGGGTGATCTTCGACTGGGAAGTGGACGATTCAGGCTCTATATTCCGGTGGCGACGTGCCTGCTGCTGAGCGCGGTAATTACACTTGTCCTCAATTTCTTCGCGCGGAAGTGATGAGAGTCCCGTGGCCGCCACACGAATTCGAGCTGTCGTTTCCGGAAGAGTGCAGGGGGTGGGGTTTCGCTACTACTGCCGCAGCGCGGCCATGCGTGCAGGGCTGAGCGGATGGGTCCGCAATTGCGGCGACGGAACCGTGGAACTCGAAGCGCAGGGAGAGCAGGAGCAGGTCGAGGCCTTCCTCAAACAAGTAAGCCAGGGACCCCCGCTGTCCCGCGTGACCAATGTCAACCGCCGGGAAATGCCCGTGGATAGTAAGAGTCGGGGGTTTGCAATTACGTATTGAGGGGCGGGCGTGTTGAGAGTTTTTTTCTTGGGTAAGTTTTAAGAAGCTTTGGCCGGAAAGGGTTCCACCCTTTCGATCCCGTATGCGTCTCCGTCCCGTGTGCGGGACTACGTCGCGACAAGAGGAAAATGCTTGTTATAGCCTACCCGCAGTGTTCCGTCATTGGTGCATCGTTCGTGTGCCTGCTTGGTATTGTGTGTTTTTCCGCAACGAACAGGGCCTGTTCACGAGGCGCGGCAACCGGTGAAACCGCCGAATGTCCGGGATTATCAGAGTATCGGTTCGCGAAGCGAGAATCCCGCTGATGTCCGGGTGTACATGTCCGAATCCTGGCTGAATACGAACGTAAAGAACGATCACGGTTCCCCGGGCGCCATGACTCCACAGTCCTATGTCAGTGAAGGCGATACGCCCTCCTTCCTGCATCTGGTGAACAATGGTCTTGACGCGCATGTCGACTACACGCTTGGCGGATGGGGCGGCCGCTCCGCATACGATGATCCGGCCAAGAAGCCGAACCACATCACCGATGAAGAGATTGATGACGATGGGGACGATAACAAAATGTACTGGCGCTGGGTGATAGCTGCTCAGAATGATTTTGCCGCGCGCATGGATTGGTGCGTGGCGTCAAGCTACAGCGCCGCGAACCACCAGCAGGTGGCCGGCATGCACAGGGAGTATTTCGACGGAAGCGGACTGCCCGGCGGTATGTACTTCGCGCAGCTACGGACGGCATCGTTCAGCCGCACAGTCAAGCGTGAAAGAGAATAGGAAGTACCATGTCAAGGACGGACTCGAATCCTTGTCGTAGTGCAGTGCCGTCTGTGTGCATGCTTTTTGTTCTGTATCTTCGTTGGGCACAGGCACACTGCGTCGTGATACCTGACGGTTACGGCCGGGACAAGATCGACGACGTCAAGGCGCGAGGTGTGTACGGCACTATTGCCGCTGTCCGAACAAAGCATGGGCCGTGACCCGGGGCCGCGCCGACTGCGGAACGCCTTCAACCCGCGGCGTGCTGGATGATTGTGTCCAGCCATGAGGTGGGCAGGAGGCGTTTGAGGGTGATGATCAGTTTCGCATCGAGTCCCACTGCGTAGCGGGCCTTCGGTCTGTGCGCAACGAGAGCTTTGTGAATGACTCTCGCCACCAGTTCCGGGCTGTTTGTGTGCCGTCGTAGCTTTGTGATCTGCCTGGCCAGGGCGCGCTCCACGCGGGTACGATACGGGCCGAGATCGCCGTGCTCTCCCTCGACCCACTGCCGCGCCGCCTCTTTGCCTTTGTCCCAGATGGCAGTCTGAATAACTCCCGGCTCGATAAGCACGACCCGTACTCCCAGCGGGGCCAGCTCCAGGCGGTACGCATTGCCGATAGCTTCCACCGCATGCTTGGTAGCGCTGTAGGGGCCGACAAACGGTCTGGTGGCCCATCCGCCCATGGAGCCGACCAGAATCATCCGGCCGCGGCTTCTGCGCAGAAGCGGCGTGCATGCGGCGGCCATATCCTGCAGTCCGAACACGTTGACATCGAATACGCCACGAAAACGTTCGCTGTCCAGTAGCTCCATCGGACCGCCGTAGGCGATGCCCGCGTTGTTCACCAGGGCGTCGAGTCCTTCCTGTTCCCGCTCGACTCGCGCAACAGCATCGGCGATCTGCCGCCGGTCGGTGACATCGAGCTGAAGAGCGCGGATGTTCGAGTGCTCTGCTTCGACCGAGCGGGCATCCTGGTCGCGTCGCACACCGGCGTACACGATCCACCCGTTGCTCGCCTGCCTTACCGCCGCGGCGCGGCCGATTCCGGTAGAACTGCCGGTTACCAAGACGGTGCGCATGACCGCTCCCGTTCAAGTGATTTCAGCAGGCGGCGTTTGTTTTGCATAAGTCAAACGCCCGCTCAGAACAGGAAATCCGTGGAAAGAAACGATGAGGACCTTTCGTGAGTAATGTCGGAGAGTATTCTTCGGTTCAGTTCATTCAGCTTGGCGGCAACCAGGGTGCGTATCGAGAAGACCTTCAATGCATCCGACACGGAAAGCGTTCCTTCGGCGGAATCCTTGCGTCCCGTGAAGGGGAAGCTGTCGGGGCCGCGTTGACATTGGGAATTCACGTTGACGCGGCAGACCTGGTTGACCAGGCGGTCTATCAATGCAGCCAGCACCTGATGATCCCGGCCGAAGATGCTGACCTGCTGACCGTAGGGAGAATCCGTCACATAGTTGATCGGCTCTTCAATATCGTCAAAGGGCACGACCGGCACCACCGGACCGAACTGCTCTTCGTCCAGAAGCCGCATCCCCTTCTTAACCGGATACACGACTGCCGGCACAAACAGCGTTGACGAATGGCTGCCGCCGTCGGGATTCATGACACTCGCTCCCTTTGTTACGGCGTCGTTTATCAGACCCGAGAGATACTCGACTTTGCCCGGCTCAGGCAGCGGAGTCAAGGATACACCGGGTTCCCACGGCATTCCAGCCGCAAGCATGCTCACCTGTTCGCTGAATTTTTTGAGGAACGTGTCGACAATCGAACGGTGGACGAAGAGGACTTTCAGGGCCGTGCACCTCTGGCCGTTGAAAGACAGCGTTCCCGTGATGCATTCCGTGACCGCAAGCTCAAGGTCGGTGTCACCGAGGATAACTCCCGCGTTCTTTGCCTCCAGCCCCAGTACGCATCTGAGCCGATGGGGCTTCGGATGCTGCTTCTTGAGGATTCCGGCGACTCTGCTCGAACCGATGAACGCAAGCACGTCTATCTTCCCGCTTGACATCAGCGGACCCACTACTTTTTGTCCGTCGCCGTACACCGTATTCACCACGCCGGGAGGAAAGGAGTCTCTGAATGCCTCCAGCAACGGTTCGTGGAGCAGAACACCGAGTTTCGGGGGCTTGAAGATGACGGTGTTGCCCATGATCAAAGCCGGAATCAGGGTGGTGAACGTTTCGTTCAAGGGATAGTTGAAGGGGCCCATGCACAGGACAACCCCCAGCGGGGCGCGCCGAATCTGCGCGGCAATACCGTCGGTGATAGCGAACCGCGATGATGCCCGATCCAGGTCCTTGAGAGCGTCAATCGTATCAACGATATACTCAATGGTTCGGTCGAACTCCTTGCGCGAGTCCGGAAGGCTTTTGCCGATTTCCCACATCAGGAGATTGACAACCTGGTCCCTTTTCGTCTTCATGCGTGTCACGAGATCCTCGACATGGGCAATTCTTTGCTCGACGCTGAACGTCGGCCATCGGCCCATGCCGTTCCCGTAAGCTTCAGCGGCCGCATCCAGCGCCCGCAGAGCCGCCTTCTCGTCAAGAAGCGGATAGCTTCCGAGTCGCTGCGCTGAGTTTCCCACGACGGTTTGAAGACAAATCGATGAAAGAACATCCTGGCACGGACCTTCCCACGAACACAGTTTCCCGCCAACCAGGTACGTCCTTTGTTCGAGGCAAGGCGAAGCGTGCTCAGGTGGAATCGCGGTCGGTTTCGGGAAGATGAGCTGTTCGGATGAATCCCGCGGCATGGTGGTAGCCTTTCTGCTTAGCGAACCCGGCTGCGATGATTCAGTAATATAGTAAGCCATCACGGTCGGGTGCAAGCCGTTGGAAATCGAAAGGTGCGGGATTTCCGCGGGGGCGCAACGGGTTCCCGGCGCTTCGGTTCCCGGCGTGCGATGCTACTAAGGGCTGACGCAAAAATAACTTTTCAGATTGGCTCGAGGGTATAGTTCCATTT
>CAZNDN010000117.1:0-12733 GCA_964571815.1 uncultured Fibrobacterota bacterium
GGCCCCGCACACCGTCCGGGCCCGGGAAGTGATAATGTATTTTTTTCGACTGTCCGGGCAGTGGAACCGGTGGCGTGATTGAAGCCGTTCTTCCGGGCCCTGTTGGAGGGCTCGGGATAAGCACAGGTACCAGCCCGGCAACCTGAGTGGTCACCATTGTTTTTCAGTTGTCGCGCGTCTGTCCCGGCCGGGAGTACCATGCAGCAGTTCATTCCCGACGAACAACTCACACCGTTCATCAGGGAGCAGCTCAAGCGCCTCGCGGGAGGGTGCGTGCTGCTGTCGCGCGAGGAACTGGCCGACCCCAATTTCGCCAATACGGTTGTCCTGGTGTGCGTGCACGGTGACGACGGGACGTTCGGCCTGGTCATCAACCGACCGTCGCACATGCCGCTCAACGAAGTATTCGACATGGATATCCCCGGGGCCCGGCATACCCGCAAGCTTTACATCGGCGGCCCCGTCAAGCAGGAGGAGATGCAACTGGTGCAGGTGACGGACGCACCGGTCGATAACGCCTTCGAAGTCGCCTCCGGTGTGTACCTGGGTGGGACATGGAATTCGATGGACGAAATCCTGGCGGCCGAGGAAAGCAGCACGCGCCTCTTTCTGGGTTACTCCGGCTGGGGGTCGGGGCAGCTCGAGGGAGAAATCATGCAGGGCGCCTGGGAAGTATTCAGGGTCGATCTTGTGCGGCTTCTGCGCAACTCCGAAGAGAACCTGATCCGGCCCGTGGGTGAAATCAGGGAATACCTCCGGAGCCTCGAAACACCGCCCTCCGAGCCCGCGGCAGGGGGCTGACTAGAATCCCCAGTCAAACTCCGAATCCTCCTCCGTTTCCTGTGATGCAGTCAGGACGGAAACCTCACGCTCGCACCGCTCCCGCCTCCCCTTCTCATCGGCAAGCACAAGGGTAACGATCAGGAGGTGTCGTATTCCCCGCGTTTCAAGGGATCCGGGATCCCGCATCCGCACGCTGAAACGATCCACCCGGGCGTTGTCCCCCGCCGGTTCCACCGGCACTTCGTTGCGGTAGAGTATCTCTCCGTCGAACCGGTAATCGACCGTGTCGGCGCCTTCCACAAAGCGCACACCGCTTTCATCCCACGACAGGACCGCGTCCGATGCACGGAGCCGCGCCGCAAGACCCGCGCACATGCGCTGCGCCTGATCGTAGAAAACCGCGCTCGCCTTATCGGCCGCAACCCGTTGAGTGACGGAAAGCCAGGCATAGTAGACCACGCCCGCGACAATCGCGCCCACGACCATGCCCACGATCAACTCGATCAGCATGACCCCCCTGCAGCGCCGGCCGCGGCGAATGTCGAGCGTGGAGACACTCATTGCCGCAGCCCCGGGTACAGCAGATGTACTTCCACCGGTGTGCCCTTCTTGTCCATGCGGGCCACGCGAATGCGCACCTCCCGCAGGTTCAACGCCCCTCCGAGCGTGTCGGGTCGGTCTCTGAGTACCGTGCGTTCAACGGTGAATTCCCTCCCCCCGCCGGTCACTTCGTACAGCGAATCGTCGATCATGGGTACCACCGGCAGCAGTGAGCGGTGTTTGAGCCGTTCCGCTTCGTTGGCCGCCAGCTCCGTAGCCGCCCCCGCTTTTCGGCCGTGGGCGGTCAGGCGGGCGCCCGCACCGAAGATATAGGCCAGCGACGCCGACACCGCGCCCAGCAGGGCCAGCGCAACCAGCGCCTCCAGCAGCGTTGCCCCCGCCGCCGGCGTTCGTCTCCCGCACGTGCTTTTCATTCCGTCCACTCCACGACCCGCGGCAGGCCCACGTAGTACGGCACGATATACTCCGCGATTTCGGGCAGCGACGACACCCGTCCCCGCAACACATTCCCCCCACCTTCGTCGGGAGAAGCCTGCTCCATGCCGACAAGCTCACGCGCTTTGATCACTCCGCTCATGGTCCCTTCGTGACACACCTTGCTCTCGGCCCACAGAATGCCCCGCAGCTCGGTGTCGGGCTCAGTGCGAATACTGCCGTTCTCATCAAGCGCCGCCAGAACGCCGTCGAACCGTGCATTGTCACGCACAAACGTGGAAAAGCGGCCCGTTACGGTCTTTCCTTCCTTACCCGGACGCTTCCCCGGGCCCCCGGCCCCCACAATGATACTCCCCCGCTCCACCACCGCTTCTCCGTATATCTCGATATCCTTGAGCACCAGGGCGTTGCCGGCGAACCGGCACCGGTCGCCCAGGAACATCCTTCCCTGACAGAACACGTCGACATCACGCAACACCGCATCATCCAGCGCCTTCAACTCCCCCCCGACAACCAGCTCCACGCCTTCGATCCGAACGTCGCCGGTAATCTGGACATCCTCCAGCACGTGAACCGTGCGATCCGAACGCCACACCAGTTCGCCGAACGATCCTTCCAGAAACAACGAACCGTTGACAAACTCTTCCACCCCGTCCAGATCCGAGGTTCGCTCGATACGCAGCGGGGGATCCTGGAACGAGGTATCCATGAAGGCGCCCAGACGCTCGCGGTACGATCCGATATGCTTGTTCATCGCGGTACGATCCACGGTGAAGCGATCCCGCCTCTCCGTCGGATTCTCCGAGCTGTCAACGCCCATCTCCACAGCATGTACTTCCCCCTCGACCGTCCCCCCTCCCTGGACAGCACCCGGTCTCGAGAGAAACACCACCGTATCCGGATTTACAAAGGGAGTCGAGGCCAGCGTTGCCGTGACCACGGGGTTCCACGACTGAAACGTCCCTTCCGAACGCAGCTCCAGTATGTTGCCGGCGGCGCGCAGTTCGACCACGGCGCCGCCGAGGGCGGTGTCACCGTAGAGGTCAAGCTCAACGGGTCCTCCGTCGACCTCCAGTGTGGGCTCCAGCGCCGATACCGAATCCACCGCCTCATCCGCCAGCAGGTGCCCGCCGAACATCGTATCCAGATCCTCGATATCTTCGGGGCGCTCCGGGTGCGAAGCGGGACGGGAAAACATGTCCAGGCCTTTCCAGATACCCGAGCGCGCATTGAGCAGCGCCTGGAGCGAGGAGGAGCGGCGAAGATGCAGGGCGCTGAATCGCTGCTGCGAGAAGAGGTAGATGACGAGGGAGATCATTACGAACGACGCGAAAAAGAGCACCACTACCAGCGTGCCGCCCCGCCGTCCGCGCACGCCGGTCGTCTCGGCATCGACGGGCATGCCGCCGGCGCTACTGCTCCGAGGTACGGAGCCGATAGCGACGTCCTCTGTGCGCCAGGACCACTTCATCCTCGGTAATATCAACCACGAGCTGCTCCAGCACGCGGTCACCCTTCTTGCAGATGTGGGTCTTTCCCGAAGGCTCTTCGACGATCGCCAGGGGAGAGTCCTTCACAAGAATCCCTTTCAGTTTCAGCTCAACCGGCGGAGGCGCCGGTGTGCCGCCGGTTCTCCGTGCGGTTCGTACCACATGCCGGCGGGACCGGAACGGTGAAGCGACCGTATCCGCAAACGCAAAGAACTCGATATCCGGCCCTTCGCCGAGCGCCGCCGTGATTTCGGGAGGCAGATCGGGCGCCGTAACCTCGGCGTCGGCGCGCGTGTGAGCCCCGGCAAGGGTCACCACCGCCTGCACAACATTCACGATACTCCATATCAGGATCAGCGACGCTCCGGCAAGGGCCGCGGCCCATTCCCGCGTACCGCGCCCCGTAGCCCCGCGTCCGGCCTTCTCGGCTGCGGTCACGTCTTCTCCTTGAGAAAACAGGTTATCTTCATCGCCACCTCCAGCGTCCCGCCGCGCTTTACATCCAGGGCAAGGCGCTCCAGCCGCATGATCTGCGGGCTGCGTTCGACCGAGGAGACGAACGCTCCGAGCGATGCAAAGTCGGTCTCGAATTGCAGAATAACGGGATAGTGAAGATAGTCGTCGCGGCGCTGTTCACTTTGCGGTTTCGTACTCGTGATGCGCACGCCGGCGCTCCAGGCTTTGTCGTAGATCATCTGCAGAAGACTGGAGAGGTCTTCCGGGTCCCCCATGCCTTCGGTAAGCTCCTCCACCCGTGCCTGGAGCCGGTTGTGGTGCTCCCGCATGCGTGCCTTGAGCACTTCGTAGTCGCGCGCCTCGCCCAGCAGCTTCTCGTAGCGGGCCACTTCGACCATATCCTTGCGTACGTCAACCCACAAGGGAGCGGCCACGTGGCGCAGGACAACCGATACGGCCAGTACCGCAATCGTCACGGCGCCCAGCGACACCAGGCGACCGTCTAGGTGCCTTTGAGATGTAACGTGCATCTGAGTTCGAAATCCGCCCTTCGCGCCCCTGTGCCGCTTCTGGTCAGGGATTCAAGTTTGACATCGGTGAGGAACGGCGCCTGCTGAAGCCGTCCGATGAAAGCCGTTACCTCTTTTTCGTTGGCCGCCCACCCATTGAGACCGATCCGGATTCTGGTGGAGCCCTTCTCCGGCGATGCCGAGATCAGCTTTTCAAGGTACAACCCCCCGGGCTTGCGCCGGGCGAGCAGATCGAGGAGTCTGCCCCACGATGTCTGGTGGGTGAGGTGGCTCCTGAGACGGAGCACTGTCCGGGCAAGCGACGTGTTGGCGTCGATAGCCTCCTTGACGTCGCGATTGTTGCTGATCACGCGGGCGTAGTGCGCTTCGTGCCTCGCGCGGGCGCGGGAATAGTACCAGCGCGCGCCCAGCACGCCCAGCAGCGACGCCGCGGCAAGAAGCACAAGACCGGCCGATATCATGTAGGCGCCGGCTCGCACACGACGGAAATGCCATGCCTCGGTCGGCCCGCGAAACAACGGCGTGACTCCGTACTCCCGCGCCAGGGCGACGCCGCAGGCCCGCACCGCGTCGGAATCGCCTTCACAACCGGGAACCGGAACGTGACGAGGGGTCAACCCCGCCGGCGAGGCTCCCACAGACACCGGGTCGCCCACAACGTAGAGCACCCGCGGAAAGGCGGCATCGGGCAGGTGCGTCTCCCGGTAGCGGCGAAGCCTGCCCAGGCAGCTTTCCAGCTTTGCCGAATCGGCGGGAGAGAACCGCTGAACCGCTTCGAGCACGCCTCCCGCGATCACGCCGATCCGGTAGCTGTCGCGATGCTGCTGCAGGGCGACAAAATCGGCGGGACACTCCGGGTCAAAGGCTTTCGGGATCGATGCCGTCGCGGCATCATCGGGTACGATCCCCGCCAGATTGTCCTCCAGGGCTTCTTCGTGCAACCGCACTTCGGACTCATGCGCCACGGCATACCACCGGCCCTTCGTCTCCTCGGCCCGCATGCAGTCGTCGGGAAGCTCCCCGGCCGGCTCCCCACTGCGCCAGGAGCAGGGAACGCCCAGGGTAATCTCCCTGTCGAGCATACGCATACGCTCGACAATACCCACCGAGGGCCTGTTCGTAATACGAACTGAAGGCCCGGAGCCGGCATCGG
Source organism: uncultured Fibrobacterota bacterium (assembly GCA_964571815.1). GTDB lineage: Bacteria > Fibrobacterota > Chitinivibrionia > Chitinivibrionales > WJKA01 > CAZNDN01. The sequence goes on from CAZNDN010000117.1 coordinate 5,409, forward strand.
TTCGAACCGCCGCCGACACGTAGCTGCCGTCCTCCCGGACACAAATACCGAAATACCGTTTCACCGGCGCTCCCCGAGAGTTTGCCGGCAGCGGCACCGAAATTCAAACACGAGAATACCCATCGATTCACCGCCCTCCTGCGCAGCCGATTTCGCGGTTGGGGCGAAACCCGGTGGTGACGGACGGTCAGCGCAAATCATCCCGCCCCGCCGCTTCCTCCGCTTCCGGAATCAGAACTCCGTCTTCGACGGCTCCTCCCTCAGAAGTGTCGGGAACAAATCCCTCTTCCCCCGTCTCCGGAGACGTTTCAGCTTCGAGCGAATCCTGATCCACGAAGTGTAATTCGTCCATGGCGCGGCTGCCGCCGAACAGCCCGACACCGTACCCCCGGCGCTCGAACGCTTCCAGTTCCTCTTTCAAATTGACATACGCTCCCTTGTCGAGAATCTTCGGCGTAATGTAGATCACCAGATTGGTCTTCACCTTCCGGTGAATGGTGGTCTTGAACAGGTAGCCCAGGATCGGAATGTCACCGAGAATCGGTACTTTGAAATGGTTATGCTGATCTTCGGCCCGCAGCAGCCCGCCCAGTACCAGGGTCTGGCCGTTCTCCAGCCGTACCGTGGTGGTCATCGAACGCTTGAAAACATTCGGCGTCCCCTCTTCACTGCGCCCCATGGCATTGGAGATCTCGGGCGATACCTCGGCGGTAATCTGCCCGCCCCGGGAAATCCAGGGAGTGATATTGAGCGTAATGCCGAACGAGATCGACTGAAAACGGTAGGTGGGGTTCTCCGATGTGCCGGTGACGATCTTGAAATACTCGGTCTGCCCCACGTTCATGGTCGCCTTGTTTCCGTTGAGCACCGTAATTCGCGGCTGGGCAAGCACTTTGGCCTTCCCCTCCTTTTCCATCAGCCGCAGCCACACCCAGAAATCGTCGTTGAGAACCCCGATGGTTCCCCTGGCAAAATCCTCAATCGCGCTTTTCCCGCTTTCCCAGCCCCGGTGCCATTCCAGATAGGGGTAGGCGAACCGATGCCTGCCTTCTTCACTGGAGCCGAACTCCACCCCGAAATCCCGCTCCACATCGCGGCTGTACTCCACCACCACCGCGTCAATCTGCACCTGGGGAGTGGGGATATCGATGGTGTTGAGAAACTCCCTCGTCTTGACAATGTCTTCGGAGGTACCCGACACCAGAAGGGCATTCTGCTCCTTGACCACTTTCACATTGGTCTGGGGAATATTCTTGGGCAGAATCTTGGGAACTTCATCGGCCTTGATATGCGCCAGATGAATGAGTTCGGATTTGGAGAGCGCCTGTCCCGATGGCGTCGCGGTGTTGCGGTCGCCGATCAGAATGACATTCTCCCGCTCGATGAACGTGAACTTGGTCCCTCCAAGCAGCAGCGCCAGGGCCTCGGTAAGGGGCATGGCATTGAGCTTGGCATTCACCTCTCCCCTGACCGTACCGTAGGTGACGATTTCGATATCGCTTTGCACCGCGATTTCATTGATGACGTTTTCGAGGTCGCCGCCGGCAACATCGAGCGTAATCTTCCCCCCCTGAAACTCAACAAAGAACGACCCGGAACTTCGTCGTCCGCGGGGCGACGCCCGACGCCTCGGAGCGGAGGAAGGGGCGCTTTCCGAGGCGTCCGACACATGATAGATGTTTTTACGTTTGACAACCTTGAACCCGCTGCCTTCAAGCAGCGCCCGAAGCCCGTCGTCAAGCGGCACCTGATACAGCTTTCCCGACACCGTCCCTTCCAGGTGACTTTCGGGAACGATATTGACCGCGGTTTTCGAGCTGATCCCCTTGACGAATTCGAGTACCGGCATATTGAGCACATCGGCGGTGAGAAGGCCGTTGCCGTACCGTATAAACGAGCGTCGCTCGTCGGTCGCCCGCCGTATCCGGTAGACGCTCCCCTCCCGTGACACTTCCAGACCGTGCGACTCCGCCAGCATCTGGAGTCCCTCCATGATGGGGACATCGCTCAGGTGAAGCGTGACCTTGCCGCTTACGTCGTTGTCGAGCATGATATTGAGGTCGTAGCCCCGCGAAATCATCCTGATCACATCCCGGATATCCGTCTCGTTGACATCGAGGGACATGGTACGGGTTTCCTCCTCCTCCGCCGTTGCGACAGTATCCTGCGCCGCAACCGCAAACGCCGTCAGCCCCACCGCAACGCTCAGACGCAGTAGCTGTAGCTGTAGCATGGTTTTCCCTTTTCGGTATGGCGGCCCGCTCCCCATCGGCCGCCGACTGGACAACAATATCAGCCTTCCTCCTACCCCACCGCTCCGTCAACCATCACCACCCGCAGCAGCTCCTCGGGCGTAGTAACCCCGTCACGCACTTTCTCCACGCCGTTGCGGATCATGGTTCGATACCCCTTCGACGCAAGCTCCTTGCGCAGGCGCGACTCGGAGGCATCATCGGAAATCATCGAACGCAACGATTCTCCCACGGGTATCAATTCGAAAATCGCCGTCCGTCCCCGGTACCCGGTCATTCCGCAGTAGTCGCATCCGACGGCCCGCCACGGCCGCGGCATCTCGTGGTCGGTGAGCACCCCGGTCCATCGCGCGCGAAGCTCCTCCGACACCTCCCCCGTCGTCCGGCACCGCGGGCACAGAACCCGCACCAGCCGCTGGGCCATGACCGAGAGGAGCGAGGAGGCGATCAGGAAGGACGGCACGCCCAGATCGCGCAGACGCGTGATCGCCGAGACCGCATCGTTGGTATGAAGCGTGGAGAATACCAGGTGGCCGGTCTGAGCGGCCTGCATGGCAATCTCCGCCGTTTCGCGGTCGCGGATCTCGCCGATCAGGATCACATCGGGGTCCTGCCGAAGCACCGAGCGCAAGGTGGTGGCAAAGCTCACTCCCGCCTTCTCGTTGATCTGCACCTGACTGATCCCGTCAAGCTTGTACTCGATGGGGTTTTCGATCGTGGTGATATTGATCGCCTTGTCTCTGATACGGTTGAGGCAGGCAAAGAGCGTCGAAGACTTCCCGCTTCCGGTCGGCCCCGTAACGAACACCATGCCCTGGGGTTTGTCGATCACCGACGAAAGGAACTCCATGTTCGGCTTGTCAAGCCCCAGGTTCTCCAGCTCCAGAAGACTCCGGTCGTGCTTCAGCAGCCGCACCACCGTCTTCTCCCCGTGATGCGTGGGAAGGGTCGAGACACGAAAATCGTACTGCATGCCCCCGTATTCGTACCGTATGCGGCCGTCCTGCGGCACTCGTTTCTCGGCAATATCCAGATCGGCCAGGATCTTTATGCGCGATGTGAAGGGAACGTACATCCAGCGGTTCAATTCCATGTGCTCCTGCAGCATGCCGTCGATACGGAACCGGACCAGGGCCGCGTGTTCCCGGGGTTCCACGTGGATATCGGAGGCCCGCGATGCTATGGCCTGGTCGAAAACCAGCGAGACCATTTTGACGACCGGCTCCGATTCGGTTCGTTTCCTGATCTCCTCAACCGACATCGCCCCGTCGTCGGCACTCCTCTGCCTGGCATACTCGCGGGAGATCCGATCGGCATTGTGACGCAGCGTACTTTCCTTGTCAAAAAGCAACCGCTGCGCCTCGGCCATGGACGAGGGAGTCGCCACGGCGACTTCGACGGCCATGCCGCTGTGCAGCTCGACTTCCGCGGGCGTATCCAGATCGACGGGATCGGAGAGGACGATGCCCAGAACTCCCTCACGCGCGTAAATGGGGTAACAGCGACCCTCACGGAACAGATCCAGGGAAACTTCCCGCAGCAGCCCTTGGTCCACCGCCTCGGGTACCGAAGGAACAAAATCCAGGGAGAACTGCTCGGCCAGCGCGCGGTACACCTCTTCTTCGGTCACGGTCCCCCGGCGAAGGAGTCGCCGGCCGAGGCGCTCCCCGGCCGCACCCTCCCGCAGGGCGCGATCCAGCGCGGCGCGGTCTATCTTGCCGCTGCTGAGCAGGTTTTCACCCAATTTCCGCAGCATGGCTCCCTCTCCGGAGCATCGATCGGCGCTTGCTCATTTCACGGTTTCCGGAAAGTCCGGGCGCAAAACTCACCGCCGTCCGTCGATCACGACGGTTCACCCTCGGCTCACGTCCCGGTGTGTGTGTACCGCGATAAGAAACCGGTTGACGATATTCGGTAGTTAACGTCAAAATATATTATCAAAGTGAGGTTTGTGTAAGCGGTCCCGGCCCCGAATTACCGAAGTTCGAGTGCGGCACCGGCGGTTGAAGCCGCGGCACAGCGGAAGGCGCTCGGGGGCATCGCCGCCCGTAAGCGAACTTTCTCACCCGTAATCCGTTCCGTGCGTGGAAGGCAAAGCCCGTTTTTTTCGACTCATGTCCGAATCCCCGCTCAACTACGATCAGGCCCTCAAGCTTCTTCGAACCCGCGGCATGAGTAAGAAGCGCATTGCCCACTCAATCGGCGTAGCCGACACCGCCCGCGACCTGGCCCGCCGTATCGCACGCCGCCACCCCGCTCTGCCGCTGAACGCCGAAAAGGTCCGGGTCGCCGCGCTTCTTCACGATATCGGCCGGACCCGCGACGGCGATCATGAGCTGAACTCCGTGAAAATCCTGCGTGAGGAAGGCCTTGACGATCTGGCCGCCATTGTCATGCACGGCACATTCTACGAAATCCAGAGACTCCGCGGCATCGAGGACCCCCGCCTGATACCCCAGTCGCTGGAGAACAAGCTGGTTGCATACGCCGACGCGCGGTTTCGCCTGAAGCCGGTCACGCTGAAAGAACGATTCGACGACATTACAACGCGCACGGCGGGCGATCAAGAAAAATCGGGATCGGTCGCCATGGCACTGAAACGCTTCGTGAGCATGGAACGCGAAATCATGGGGCTTCTGCAATAGCGAAGCCGCGCCCGGCAAGCACGGCCCTACTCGCGGGCGCGGGATACCAGGAGGTTTGACGCGGCCCACGAAGTAATGCTGAGGATCAACCATCCGGCCACGGCCGCCCAGAAACCGGTGATGTCAAAGCCCGGAAGAAGCCAGGCGACGAGACCGAGCATCGCGGCGTTGATCACCGGCAGAAACAGACCGAGGGTCAGCAGGGTAACGGGCAGCGTCAGAATAACCAGGACCGGGCGCACCACGGCATTGACGATCCCAAGCAGAAAAGCTCCGACCAACAGGGTCAGCAGCGAGTCGACATGCATGCCCGGCACCACGTAGGCCGCAACGCCGAGGCTGAGCGCACCGATAAGAAACCGGCTCAGAAATCTCTCCATGGTACCCCTCCTCCCCCGCCGCCCGGGACGATCAACGAGGCGGATCAGCCGAAATTCCACCGGCGGGCATGCACGTATCCTCCGAGTACCGCGGCCGGGACGGCGCCGGCCACGCCAACGTAGTTGTACCACGACGGTTGGCCCTGCATGAAGGCGAAACCGATCACAATGCCGGCCACCCCCACAAACGCCGCGTTGAGAAGACCGGGGTCATCGGCAAACCGCGTCGCTACGTAGCCTCCCGCGGCCGTGAACATGAATCCGAACGGCAGAAAGAGCCCCAGATACCACCTGCTCCGCGACACCGTCTCCGCGGCATCGAGAAACTCGCCCGCTTCCACACCGTGCAGGCCGAACCACACTTTCAAAACCACGAACATGACAATTGAGAAAATGATGCCGGCACTCCAGTCGACGGCCACCCCGAGGAATATCGCCCGTATGTCGAGCCTGCCCGATCGTTGTTCATCGGCCCCGTTGGCCATGCTACTCCCCCCGGTCACGGCTCCCCATCCGGCGTCGTCTGCCGCAGCCGTCTGATTTCCTCGATCTCCCGCATCTGCTCTTCGAGTTGAAGCGAAAGGCACCGTCGTTTCAATTGCAGGTAGTACCACGAAATGCTTACTTCACCGCTGTCGTTGCGCAGCGTGCAGAGGGTATCGATGCAGTGAAGTGTCTCCGAGGGCATGGTGACATGCCTCACGACTCCCCACATTTCACCGGGGAAGCCCGTACACCGATAGTCGGGACAGAGGGAGTCCGCCGCGGTATCCCACGGCTCGATTCTCTCCTCGCACAACGAGTCCTCGTACCAGGTCACACAGAATTTCGATCCTCCCGTACTGTCGGTGTTCGACCCCCCCGTGCTGCCGGCGGCGGAATCGACCACGATCCGGGCCGAATCGACACCGGTCGAATCCACGGCGCTCGTATCGGCGAAAACACAGAGTATCGCACCGGCAAGGAGCAGGAAAGCGCCTCGCGGCCAACCGGACATCATGCCGTTCTCCCCTGACAGGCTTGAGTGAGTACATCCACACGACAACAATGACAAAAATACTTACCGACCGTCCCTCCCATCTCTTTCCGTGCTCTTCTCGTGCGGGAAAAGGTATTTTTTTTGCCTTTGAACCAATTTGAACCAAGCTGCGATAACCTGTGCCCGTGGGCGGAGGCCCCTGATGTGCTCACCAGCGGTTGAAGTGGAGAGGGTCACCAAGCGTTTCAGCGACCTGGTAGCCGTGGACAGGCTCTCGTTCAACGTTCCTCGATCCTCCTGCATCGGCTTCCTGGGGCCCAACGGCGCCGGGAAGACCACCATGATGCAGATGGTGTACGGTCGCTGCCTGCGAGAGCCCGACAAGGACAGCGGAATCTCGGTCTTCGGCTACGACCCGGTCGACGATGAACTCGCGATCAAGCACCTGGCCGGGGTTGCCGCCCAGGACAACAATCTCGACAGCGAATTGAACGTGATGCAAAACCTCATGGTGTACGCGCGGTTTTACGCAATCGACCGCCGTGAGGCCCGGACCCGTATCCGCGAGTTGCTGGAATTCATGGAGCTGGCAGACAAGCAGAGCGCGCGGATCAAGGAACTCTCGGGCGGCATGAAACGACGTCTGGTGATTGTCCGCGCCCTGCTGAACCGTCCGCGCCTGTTGATCCTGGACGAACCGACCACCGGGCTCGATCCCCAGGTGCGGCACGCGATCTGGGAGAAAATGCGGCAGCTCAAAAAAGACGGGCTCACCGTGCTGCTGACCACTCACTACATGGAGGAAGCGCTTCAGATTGCCGACAACGTCGTGATCATGCACCGGGGACGAAAGGTCCTTGAAGGGGCGCCGCGACGGGTTGTCCGGGACAATATCGAGCCCTACGTCCTGGAGTTGCTCACCCGTGAGCGGCTGGGGTCCCTCGAAGAGCGCATGGAGCGGGAATCGGTTCGAAAGGACATGTCGCGCGATGTTGTGCTGTTCTATTCCCGTCGCATCGAAGCCCTGCGCGGGGCGGCGGAATCGCTCTCGCCCGGCGACTACATCCTG
>CAZNDN010000118.1:0-12580 GCA_964571815.1 uncultured Fibrobacterota bacterium
CCGTTCTGCACCTGCACCGCCAAGGGAGCATCGTGCGCGGCCGTGGTCACGGCGGTCAGGCAGCTTGGCGACATCCCGCTCAAACGCGTGGCCCTCGGCGATGAGTACCTGCGCATGGTGAGAAAGCCCGAACACGGACGCGGACGGGGCATGAATCCCTGTATCGATTGCCGTATCATGAAGATTCGCAAAGCGGGTGAGTACATGCACCGTATCGGCGCATCGTTCCTGTTCACCGGCGAGGTTCTGGGTCAGCGCCCAATGTCGCAGCATCGGAGAGCGCTCGCTCTGATCGACCGGGAATCCGGGTTCGGCGATCGTACCCTTCGACCGCTGTCGGCAATGCACCTGCCTCCGACGGTTCCCGAGCAGCGGGGATGGGTGGACAGAAACAGGTTTCTCGGTCTCTCGGGGAAGACCCGCAGGCCGCAGATGGCGCTTGCCGCGGAGAAGGGAATCGCGGACTACCCGTGTCCGGCGGGCGGTTGCAGGCTGACCGATCGACATTTTGCCGAGCGGCTGAGCGATTACTTCGCTCACACCGACTCTCCTTCGATCAACGACATGGCCCTGCTGCGCGTGGGACGCCATTTCAGGGCGGAGCGTCTGGAGAAAGTTATCGTCGCGCGCAACGAGGGAGAGGGTGAGATGCTGAAAAAGCTCGCCGGTCCCGACGACCACCTCCTGGTACCGCTTTTCCCGGCTCCCGTCGTGCTTCTCCGCGGCCGGGCGGTGGGTGAAGCCTTGTGCAAACTGCGGCGCTATTCGAAACTTGACGAAGTGGAGAACCCGTCGGTCGTGGACCACTACCGGGGGAGTCGCATGATGCTGCCCCTCCCGGTGTCGTGAACGGGGTGTCGGGGGCAGGGAGGAACTGTCGGGGATGAACCGAAAGCGGATAATGGCGGCTATGAGCGGCGGCGTTGATTCGTCGGTTGCCGCGTTGCTTCTGAAGGAGCAGGGGCACGACGTTGTTGGTGTCACCATGTGCCTGGGCGTTGCGAACCATGGCGGCACGACGCGGCAGTGCTGTGGTCCCGAGGCCGTGAAAGATGCTCGCACGGTGTGCGACACGATTGGAATTCCGCATTACGTGATGGATTTCTCATCGTACCTGGACAAGTGGGTCGTCCGGAATTTTGTCGACGAGTACGTTGCGGGGCGGACTCCCAATCCGTGCGTGAGATGCAATCGATACCTGAAATTCGACGTGTTGCTGCGCAAAGCGCGCGCCATGGGCTTCGACGCGCTTGCCACCGGCCACTACGCGAAGATTGTCTCCCACAACGGTGCGCATCGATTGATGAGGCCGAGGGACCGAAAGAAAGATCAGACTTATTTTCTGTACGGGATCCCCGGCGAGAACCTTGCCTATATTGAGTTTCCGCTGGGTGAGCTGACCAAGGACGAGGTCCGGAGAATCGCCGCGCGTGCCCGCTTTCGGGTAGCGGAAAAACCGGGCAGTCAGGACATCTGTTTTGTCGGTGGAGACTATCGGTCCATGATTGATGGTTCCCTGATGCTGCCCGGGAGGATCGTGGACCACGACGGCGCGGTGGTCGGGACGCACGAAGGAATTGTCAATTACACGATTGGACAGAGAAGGGGGCTGGGGATCGCGGCGGGAAGGCCCCGGTACGTGACGGGCATTGACGCTGCGTCCAACACGATTCGTGTCGGCCCCAGGAACGAGCTTCTCAGTACAGGCCTTTCCGCATCGGCGCTGAACCTGCTCACGGATTGTCTGCCGCATTCACTTTCGTGCCGGATCCGATACGCTCATCCACCTTCGGCCTGTTCGGTGAGTGTCGATGGAGATCGTGCCGATGTCTCTTTTGCGGTCCCGCAGGAAGCCGTCACGCCGGGGCAATCGGTCGTTTTCTATGACGGCGACACGGTGCTGGGAGGCGGCGTAATCGATGCGTCGGTGAGCGGGCACCGCGCATTCGGTGAGGACGGGGTTGGACGACAGGAAGAGCACGCATGCGAGGCGCCGTGAAGATAACGGTGAATGGGAAGTTGGAGGAGATGAGGGAGAGAATGACGATCGAGGAGTTTCTTCGGGCGAGAAACCTCAATGTCAACCGTGTGGCGGTGGAGATCGATCTGGAGATTATCCCGAGAGATCGTTTCCGATCGACCTGTATCGAGGCCGGAAACCGGCTGGAGATTCTCCATTTTGTGGGAGGCGGATGATGGTTGACGACGATGCTCTGGTCATAGGGGGAGTGCCGGTCGGCTCTCGACTGATAACCGGATCGGGAAAGTACGGGGACGACCGGATTGTCGGAGATGTTGTGGATGCGGCTCGGTGCGATATCGTCACGGTAGCCTTGAGGCGCGTGGATCTTGATCGACCGGGAGACAGTGTTCTCAGCCATATTCCCGAGGGAAAGATCCTTCTGCCCAATACTTCGGGCGCCCGTACTGCCCGGGAAGCGGTACGTATTGCCGGTCTCGCCCGGGAGATCGGATGCGGCGACTGGATAAAGATTGAGGTGATCAACGACAGCAGGTACCTTCTGCCCGATGCCGTGGAGACGATTCGAGCCACTGAGGATCTCGCGAAGCAGGGTTTTATCGTGCTCCCTTACATGACGCCCGACCTTTCGATTGCTCGTCGGCTGGTGGATGCCGGTGCGGCGGCGGTTATGCCCCTGGGCGCTCCCATCGGAAGCAACAGGGGATTGCGGAGCCTGGAGTTGCTGAAAATACTGGTCCGGGAGATACCGGTGCCGGTGATCGTGGACGCCGGAATCGGGCGACCGTCGGATGCCGCCCTGGCCATGGAAACCGGGGTGGACGCGGTTCTGCTCAATACGGCAATCGCCGTGAGCGGTGACCCCGTCGCCATGGCCCGTGCCTTCAAACACGCGGTCATTGCCGGCAGGACGGCATTCCGTGCGGGCATCGGAGCAGTATCGGCGACGGCCAAACCATCCTCACCTCTCACCGGGTTCCTGGGAGAGTGATGTCGTTCCTGTCGGTCAAGAATTCGTACCGTGGTTTCGACATCAGGAAGTACCTTGCGTCGGTCGACCGGCGCAGGGTTGAGTCGGTGCTCGGGCGGGAACGACTGACCGAACTGGATTTCCTTGCGCTGCTCTCCGATGCCGCATTGGACTACCTGGAACTCATGGCGCGGAGGGCCTTTGAACTCACTCGCCGCTGCTTCGGCAATGCCGTGGTCCTGTTCACCCCGATGTACGTTTCGAACTACTGTGACAACACCTGCGCCTACTGTTCCTTCGCACAGACCAACCGGATCGGACGCAGACAACTGAGTATCGAGGAGGTCCGACTCGATGGTGAGGAAATCGGCAGGAGCGGTATGAGGCACGTTCTTCTGCTGAGCGGCGAATCGAGACGAACGGCGAGCGTGGAGTACCTCGGAGAATGTGTCGGCGTTCTCAAAGAGTATTTCTCGTCAATTGCCGTTGAGGTCTACCCACTCACGGAGAGTGAGTACGGCTTGTTGAGGGGGGCTGGAGCGGACTCGCTGACAATCTACCAGGAGGTCTACGACGAAGAAGTCTACCGGAGGATGCACCAGGGGGGGCCGAAGAGCGACTATGCATTCCGGATCGAGGCGCCGGAGAGGGCCTGCCGCCGGGACATGCACGCGGTCACGATTGGAGCGCTCCTGGGACTTCAGGACCACCGCACCGAGTCCTTTTTCACCGCCCTGCACCTGAAGTATCTCCAGGACACATTCCCGGCGGTCGACGTTGGCGTATCCCTGCCGAGAATCCGTCCGCTGGTGAAAGGGTTCACGATCGAGCACCCGGTCGATGAGCGCCGGCTTGTTCAGCTCCTGGTAGCCTTTCGCCTCTTTGCCCCCACGGCGGGTATTACGCTGTCGACCCGGGAAGAGGCGAGGTTGCGCGACGGTCTGGTTCCGCTGGGCGTAACGAAGATGTCGGCCGGGGTCTCGACCGCGGTCGGGGGGCATTCCGGAAGTGCAACGACCGGCCAGTTTGAAATAGCCGATCGGCGCACGGTCGGCGAAATCCAACAGCGACTGCTGAGCCTGGGATTTCAGCCGGTGATGCATGACTGGAATCACCTGCTGTCGGCCGAGCGGAAGTCGAAAGGTACGTCCATCCACGTGTGAAAGACGTTCGTGAGGGCTTTGGGGGACATGCCTCTCCCTGAGCGGCCTTCGATGCCGCGTAACGAGGACGCCGGCAAAGCAGTGTGGGGCACCACGTCCGATGCGGTGAATGGGGGGTGGTTCGAGGAGCAAGGGAGATTTTCATTTTATACTTGACTTTTCTGACTAAGTAGATTATATTATAGGAAACGGGAATGAAACCCTGTCCTTTCAGGTGCCGAACCGGTCCGTTCGGCTGAGGAGAAGGAAGGGGACGGTTCAGAGGGAGGAAGAATAGATTGGACGGGACGATAGCGGAGCGGCAGGCTGGAGTGCGCGGGGTGTCGGAACAGGATAGCGGGTAACGGATATGCGGAGGGTGCACGGGTCATGTTTACGGTAAGCAGGAAAACCAGGTATGCGCTCGTGGCGATGGTGGATCTGGCCGAACGATACCGCCGGGGTCTGATGCAGATACGGGAGGTTGCCGGGAAGCGGAACATTCCAAAAACGTACCTTGAGCAGATTTTCAACCGACTCGGAAAACATGGCATTGTCAAGAGCACACGTGGAAAGCAGGGGGGATACGAGCTTGCCGTCGATCCGGGGGAACTTACGGTGGGGCAGGTTATTGAGTCCCTTGAAGGAGAAATCCGGATGGATGGAGACGACGACCCACTGGTATTGAAGAAACTTTACTCGGATATTGAGGATGGAATCCGCACTGCCTTGCAGATCACCATTTCGGAGCTTGCGGTGCGGCAGAGAGTTCTGGAACGGCAGCCGATGTTTCACATATAGGAGGAGGGGCACGCGATGAGATTCGCGAACGATATCACCTCGCTGATTGGGCATACCCCTCTGGTGCGCATCAACCATGCACTTCCTTCGGGATCGAACACGGTGCTGGCCAAGCTGGAGCAGTTCAACCCGTGCGGGTCGGTGAAGGATCGGCCTGCTCTGAGCATGATCGAGGATGCCGAGGAGCGCGGGAAGTTGAAGGCCGGCGGTACGATTATCGAGGCCACCAGCGGCAACACCGGCATCGCCCTCGCTTTCATAGCGGCTGCCCGCGGCTACAAACTTGTCGTAACCATGCCGGATTCAATGAGCTATGAGAGGCGCAAGCTGTTCCTGCTGTTCGGGGCGCGCGTGGAGCTGACCCAGGCGCATCTGGGCATGCGGGGCGCAATCGAGAAGGCGGAAGAGTTGCGAAGGGAGATTCCCGGTTCCTTCATTGCGAACCAGTTCGGCAATCCGGCGAACCCCCGGGCCCATGAAGAAACAACGGCGATGGAGATCCTGGCGGATACGGACGGGGCGGTGGATGTCGTTGTCGCTGGTGTGGGTACGGGGGGGACCGTGACGGGGCTGGCCAGGCGCCTGAAGCGCGAGAAACCGTCGGTGCGCATGGTTGCCGTAGAGCCGGCAGGTTCGCCGGTCCTCGGCGGCGGCAGTCCCGGGCCGCACATGATTCAGGGAATCGGGGCCGGATTCATACCCCCCGTACTGGACACTTCGCTGGTGGATGAAACGATCTCGGTGACCGACAGCGAGGCGTTTCACCGGGCCGGGACAGTGATCAGAAGTGAGGGTATCCTTGCGGGGATTTCCTCGGGGGCTGCTCTGTGCGCCACACAGAAATACCTGGAAAGGAGCAAAGCAGAGAAGAAAGTCGTTGTGGTAATCTTCCCGGATACCGGCGAGCGATACCTGAGCGTGACAGGGTTTGCGGGGCGGTAGATGTTCTTTTTGCACGATACTTGACTTACTTGGTCGGGGTACTTTAGTTGCGAGGGTGAATATCATGAAGGTGAGAATCAATGGTGAAGAGACGGTTGTTGGCGAAGAGGCGGTCTCGGTATCACGCCTGCTTGAGCTGAACAACGTAGAAATGCCCGACATGGTCTCGGTACAGCTCAACGGCGGCTTCGTGGATCGTGAGGAGTTTGGCCGGACAACCGTCGCGGAAGGAGATGAAGTCGATTTTTTGTACTTCATGGGAGGGGGGCGCCGATAGTGAAAGGTTTCAGCACAAGGGCCATTCATTGTACCCCGGCAAAGCAGGACCCTCACGGCTCACTGCGCACCCCGGTCTACGATTCGGCCGCATTCGAATTCGGCTCGTCCCGGGAGCTGCAGCGTGCCTTCGAGGGGAAACGGCCGGCCCATGCGTACTCGCGGATCACCAATCCCACGGTAGAGGACTTCGAGCGCCGCGTGAGAGAACTCTCCGGCGCGCTCGGAGTCATCGCGACATCGTCGGGAATGGCGGCCATCGGCACCCTCGCTCTGGCGCTGGGAGCACCGGGCGGCAATGTTGTGACCACGCGATTCCTTTTCGCCAACACCGTTTCCCTGTTCGAGCACACTCTCGGCAGGTGGGGGCTGGAAACGCGCTACGTGGATTTCAGCAGGCCGGAGACCGTGGGCAAAGCCTTGGATACAAACACGCGATTCGTTTTCGTTGAAGCAATCACCAATCCCCAACTTGAGGTGGCCGATATCGTCACCATATCGTCGATTGCCGCGGACGCGGGGGTGCCGGTGATACTCGACGGTACCCTCACAACACCGTACCTGTTCAGGTCGAAGGATCACGGTGTGGCCCTTGAGGTCCTCTCCTCGACCAAGTATCTCTCCGGAGGCGCCACGAGCGTCGGCGGCCTGATCATTGACAACGGCACATTTGACTGGAGCGCCAATCACGATTTAGGGCAGGTGGCCGCCGGGTTTGGTCCCTATGCACTGCTGAAGAGATTGCGCGGCGAGGTGTATCGCAATCTGGGCGTATGCCTTTCTCCGCACAACGCCTATCTCCAGACGCTGGGCCTGGAGACGCTGGCGATGAGGATCGAAAAGAGCTGTGCGAATGCGCTCGAAATCTCGCGCTGCCTGGACTCGCACCCGAACGTGAAAGGTGTGAACTATCCCGGCCTGGAGTCATCTCCCTCACAGGCCGTTGCAGCTCGGCAGTTTGGGAACAGGTTCGGCGCGCTCCTTACACTCGATCTGGGTTCCCGGGAGCGCTGCTTCCGGTTCATGGACAGCCTGAAGCTCATCCGGCGTGCCACGAATCTCAACGACAACAAGACCCTTGTCATTCATCCGGCATCGACCATATTCGCGGACTACCCTCAGGATGAACGCGACCGCATGGGGGTACCGGATTCAATGATCCGAGTCGCGGCAGGTATTGAAGAGGCGGAAGATATCATCGAGGACATCCGGCAAGGACTGGCGGCACTATGATCGATTTCACGGAAGAGCAACTCCAGCGATACAGCAGACATATTCTCCTTGAGCATGTTGGTGTCGAAGGACAGGCAAAGTTGATGGAGGCAAGAGTGCTTGTGGTGGGCGCGGGCGGACTGGGCGCGCCCGCGGCGCTGTATCTTGCCGCCGCGGGGGTAGGAACGGTCGGCATCGTCGATCCCGACACGGTGGAACTGTCCAATCTCCAGCGTCAGGTCATTCATTTCACCGACGATCTTGACAGGCCCAAGGTGGAATCGGCTTCGGAGAAGATGAAGCGGATCAACCCCGAGGTGACGGTGCAAACACACCAGGAGTGCGTGAAGGCAGCCAATGTGCGCGGGCTCCTTGACGGCTACGATTTCGTGATCGACGGAGTCGACAATTTTCCCAGCAAGTTTCTTATCAACGATGCCTGCGTGCTGATGGGAATTCCTTTCTCGCACGGAGGGATTCTTCGTTTCACGGGCCAGACCACGACCGTCGTACCGGGCGCATCGGCCTGCTACCGATGTGTCTTTCGAAAACCGCCGCCCGCCGATGTCGTGCCCACCTGCTCACAGGCCGGCGTGCTCGGCGCGATCGCGGGGATGCTGGGGACAATCCAGGCGGCCGAAGCCCTGAAATTCATCACCGGTGCGGGCAAACTCCTCACTGATGCGCTTCTTTCGTTCGACGCCCTGACAATGGAGTTTCGCAAGGCAAAGCTTCGACGGCAACCCGATTGTCCCGTGTGCGGGGACAGTCCCTCAATCACCGAGCCGTTCGATGAAGAGCAGGCGGCTTGCGATTTGAATCCCGGGACAGGGGGGGGGCCGACATGCTGAGAATGAGCGAACACGTAATGCGGGGGATGATTGTCCATGCTCTTCAGGAGACCCCGAACGAGGCATGCGGGTATCTCAGCGAGGACAAGGGGACGGTAGTTGCCCTGCACAGAATGAAGAACACCGATGAGTCGGGGGAGCACTTCTCGCTCGATCCACGGGAGCAGTTTGCCGTGGTGCGGGAAATCCGCGGCAAGGGCCGGACATTGGCTGCCGTGTATCACAGTCATCCGGAAACACCCGCGCGGCCGTCGCGGGAAGACATCCGTCTCGCCGCGGACCCCGATATCGCCTACGTTATTATCTCGCTTGCCGGAGGATCCTCCGACATCAGGGCATTTCGCATACGAAAAGGTCGGGTCGAGGAAGAACCAATCGAGATTGCGGGGCCGTGACGGGCTTGAAGGGAGGCGGAGTATGGAAACGAAAAAGAAACTGTCGATTATCTGCTTCAGCGGAGACTTCGACAAAGCCGTCGCCGCATTTACCCTCGCCACGGGCGCGGCCGCGGTCAATTGGGAGGTGCGGATGTTCTTCACCTTCTGGGGTCTGAATATCATCAAGAAGCGAAAGGGCCGGGCGCCTGTGGGCAAAGGCTTCCTTGCCGCGGTGTTCAATTTCCTCATGGGAGGGCGTTCGAACCTGCCCGTGTCACGCCTGAATTTCGGTGGGCTCAGCCCGGGGCTGATGACCGGGATGATGAAGAAGAACAACGTCGCGACGCTCGAGGAGCTGATCGAGGCGGCGAAGCAGTTGGGGGTCCCGCTCATTGCGTGTGAAATGTCGATGCATATCCTCGGCATGCGCAAGGAGGACCTCGATGATGATATTCCGGAGGTGATCGACGTGGCGACGTTCCTGAAATATTCGGAAGACGCGCAGGTGATTTTCATCTAAGGGGGAGGTGGGGTCGTATGGTGCATACACTTGACATAACGGAAGAGCACTGCCCGATGACAATGGTCAAGGTGAAGCTGAAACTCGCGCAGATAGGAAAGGGTGAAACGCTGGAAGTGCTTCTGCGAGGACGGGAGCCGATGGAAAACGTTCCACGGACGGCGACGGAACAGGGGCACCGGGTGCTGTCCGTAACGCCCGAGGGGGACGGCCGGCGCGTGCGTATCCGGAAGGGGCCCGACTGAATACCGGGCACTCAGGTCAATGCTCACCGCGGAAAGGAGATCCCGTGGCATTCTATGACATACCCGCATCACTGGACAAGGAAATTGTCGAGCTTGAAGCCTTGATCGATCGCACCGGCAGTGGTGATGCCGGCGATAGTGAACTGAAAGCGCATCGGGTCCCGTTCGGTGCGTACGAACAGCGGCGCAGGGGCGCCTACATGGTCCGCATTCGCTGCCCGGGGGGAGCGGTCACTCCGGGTCAACTGAAGGCGGTTGCGGAATTGTCGAACGAGTACGGATCCTCGTTTGTTCACGTCACGACCCGTCAGGAGTTGCAGATACACGATGTCCGGCTTGCCGACCTGGTGCCTCTGATTCGTGCGCTCCGGAGAGTGGGACTGACCACACGGGGCGGCGGGGGCAATACCGTGCGGAATATCATGGCGTCGTGGGACTCGGGCATTGCCGATCACGAGGTGTTCGACGTCACCCCGTACGCTGTTGCGCTGACAAATCGGCTTATCGCGCAGCCCGACTCCTGGCTGCTTCCCCGTAAGTTCAAGATCTCGTTCTCGAATTCGGGCCGGGACAACGCGTATGCCACTCTCACCGATGCAGGATTCATTGCCGTGCGGGGTGAGGATGGAACGAAGGGGTTCAGGGTGTACGTTGCGGGAGGCATGGGCCGCAAGCCGGCGATCGGCAGCCTGCTTCATGAGTTCGTTCCGGCTTCCGATGCGTACCGGGTCGCCGAAGCCGTGAAAAGGGTCTTTGCCCGGAACGGGAATCGCAGAAACAAGCATGCCGCACGCTTGCGGTTCCTGTGGCGGTCGCTGGGCCGGGAGAGATTCGTCGAACTCTATGAGCGGGAGTATGAAGTTCTCGGCCGCGAGCGTGATTGTTCCGTTGAGGTCGAAGACCCGGTCGGCGCCCGTTGCGACGACGCCGTCGATCTGAAACGGGTCCATCGTGGAGGAACGGCGTTCGAGAACTGGAAGAGGCGCTACGTGCTCCACCAGTCGCAGCCGGGGCTGTACTGTGTAACGGCGCCGCTCCTGCTCGGTACGATTGAGGCGGATCGGCTTGCCTCCCTGGCGGATTTCGCGGCCCATTTCGGTGAGGATTCGCTTCGGGCAACCATGAGCCAGAACTTCACCGTGCGCAACATTCCGGAGGGGTTCCTTGGTAACGCGTACGATGCGGTACGCGGCGCAGCGGAGTTGTGCGACGAGCCTCGCTTGACCGGCGATGCGGTCGCCTGCGCCGGCGCCGATACCTGTCAATTGGGGATTTGTCGACCGCGAGGCGCACTCAAAGCCGTTCGGAGGAGACTACAGACCGCGGAGTTCGATTCGGATGCGCCCGCCGGGTTCAAACTGAACTTTTCCGGCTGTTCCAACACGTGCGGACAGCACGTGGCCGCCGACCTGGGTTTTTTCGGCAGGGCGAGAAGGAAGGGCGAACGGATGTGTCCGGCCTATACGGTTGTCGCCGGGGCCGTGGTAGGCGAGGGGGTCACACGGATGGCGCGTGAGCTGGGAACCGTGTGCGCCCGGAACGTACCCGAGTTCGTGACGGCCTGCCTGAGGGCGTACCTGAGCCGGCCCGACAGACCGGCATCGTTTGCCGAATACGTTGACAGCGGTGGGGACGAAGTGATCGGGGGGCTGTGTGAGAAGTACGGCGGCGTGCCGGATTTTGACGATGACAAGAATTACTACTACGACTGGGGTGCGACCGAACCCTTTTCCCTGGCCGGTCGCGGCGCGGGTGAGTGCTCGGCGGGACTCTTCGATCTCATAGAGCTGGATCTGGAACGAATTCGCGAGTTGCGTTCCGAACTGGGACAGGAAGACGACAGCCGGCAACGGCGGGAGTCGGTATACCTCCTCGCCCTCGCTTCGGCCCGAATGCTCTTAATCACCAGAGGCGTGGAAGCATCGTCGGAAAAGGAAGTATTCTCCGCGTTCACGCGGCATTTTGTCCGGAAAGGACTGGTGAGTAGAGAATTCGGACCTCTGGTCGGCGTCGCCGAGAGGGGGGTGTCCGACGAACTTGCGCGGAGTGAAGAGCGGGTGCTGGAGCTTTCCCATGCCGTGGAAGCGCTCTACCACAACATGGACAATTCACTTCATTTCGCCGGTGACGGCGGTGCGGGATCGACGGTGCCCCAGGTCGGGCCCGCGGCGGATACGACTCGGTCCTCGGCCGATGTTTCCAGGGATCTCAGAGGCGTGGCGTGTCCAATGAATTTCGTCAAGACCAAACTGGAGCTTTCGCGCATGGAAGCCGGTCGCGTGCTTGAGGTGCTGCTGGACGACGGCGAGCCGGTCGAGAACGTCCCGCGATCGGCACGAGCGGAAGGGCATGAGGTCGTGGAGCAGGAACGAAGAGGCCGGTATTGGGCGGTACGTATTCGCAAAGCATAGGATTGCAGGCATGCAGTTGGACCTGGAAGCGACAAACGCCGCGTTGAGCCGGAAGAACACGCTCGATGTGCTCTCGTGGTGCTACGAGACATTCGATCGGGGCGGGATCAAACTGTCCACCAGTTTTGGCGCGGAAGGCATGGTACTGCTGCACATGCTCGTGCACCTTGTCGGCAAGCCTCGCGTCTTCACTGTCGATACCGGCCGCAACTTCCAGCAAACCTACGACGTGTGGCAGAGGGTTACAGAGCGATATGGTATCGATATCGAGAGCTGGCATCCCGATCCGGCGGATATCAATGAGCTGACACGGACGCAGGGTCCCAACATGTTCTACGCGAGCGTTGCGGACAGGAAGCGCTGCTGCTACGTGCGCAAAGTGAAGCCGCTCAAGAGGGCCCTGGAGCACGCCGATGTGTGGATCACGGGATTGCGTCGCGGACAGTCGTCTTCGCGGGCCGGGGTGAATCTTCTCGGTTACGTCGAAGAATACGGGGTATACAAAGTATGCCCGCTTGTCGCATGGGGGGAAGTGAATGTGTGGGAATATATCCGTAACAACGATGTTCCTTACAACGCACTGTACGATGAAGGGTATCCGACGATCGGATGCGCGCCGTGCTGCCGGGCGGTCGGCCGTGCACAGGACATACGCTCCGGTCGATGGTGGTGGGAGCAGGACCGGCAGTCCAGGGAATGCGGAATACATACCAGTGGCGGCCGCGTCGAGAGACCGGAAGGTAATGTCAGCTTCAATATCTGAAAGGAAACAGGGACGGTGTGAAATATTAGATTATTGGCATGCCTCGCAAAGCCCGCATTGACTACCCCGGCCTGTCTCATCATGTCATG
>CAZNDN010000119.1:0-8902 GCA_964571815.1 uncultured Fibrobacterota bacterium
TCACCCCGAACCAGGGAGTTGCCTGAAAGCAACACATACACGATAAGACCGGTCCGGTAGTATCGCTGTCTGTAAGGAACCCACCAATGACCGACCCTTCCTTGTGCCCCTGTGCGGGCCTGCCTCTCGTGTCCGTCCCGATCCGTTCCCGAATCCTTTTCGAATATCCGATTGTCCGCGAATCCATAGCTTTTTCTACGCCGTTTTTGTCTCATTCTCATCAGAAGGGTGGTCGGTATGGCCGAAGCACGTGTTGATTATCGTCCTATGTGGACGCAGTTGGGACTCGACCTCGAGGCCCATGACGGGTTGCTGGGGGTTCTTTCGAAAGCCTACGGGGATATCTTCATGGCGCAGGAGAATCGGCCGGAAGCAATGAAGTATTTCGATTTCGTGATGTCCGAAGTCCATGGCCTTCGGATCAAGGAACTCATGGATGCCGGAAACGACGGGCGCAAGATCATTGGGACCTATTGTACATTCGTTCCCGAAGAACTGGTGCTTGCGGTGGACGGGATCATGGTCGGGCTGTGTGCCGGGGCCGATTTCGCGGTCGACGAAGTCGAGAAGCTTCTGCCCCGCACCACCTGTGCGCTTATCAAATCCACATTCGGATTCAAGCTCGGCCGGGTGTGCCCCTACCTTGAAGCCTGTGACCTGGTAATCGGCGAGAACACCTGCGACGGCAAGAAGAAGGCGTACGAAATCCTGGACCGGCTTATTCCCAACTTCTACGCCATGGATATGCCGCAGACGAAAACCGCCGAAGGCACGAGTCTGCTTCGTGCCGAATACCTGAAGCTGAAGGCGCACCTTGAGCAGTTGAGCGGCAAGACTATCACGCCGGATTCACTCAGGAAGGCAATCAAGACGGTCAACCGCAAAAGGCAAGCGGTGCAGCGGCTGGCCCGGTTGCGCGCGGCAGCCCCCGCGCCGATCTCCGGACTTGACAGCCTTCTTATCAATCAGATCTTCTTCTACGATAATCCCGAGAGATTCACCGAATCGGTCAACAAGCTGTGCGATGAACTCGAAGGGCGGGTGGAGGGCGGTGAAGGGGTCAAACCCGGAGGCACCGTGCGTCTGCTCATGTCGGGCTGTCCCATGGCGGTTCCCAACTGGAAGGTTCCCGCTGTCGTTGAGAGCCTCGATGCGGTGATCGTGGGTGAAGAGTCGTGCGTGGGGGAGCGGGGAAGCCGTGGGCGCGTCGAGGAGTCGGCCGAAGACATGGACGGACTCATGAGCGCCATTGTCCGGCGATATCTCGAAATCGACTGCGCCATCTTCACGCCGAACGCCGAGCGCCTGGACCACATAAAGCACATGGCAAGGGAGTACCGGGCCGATGGTATCATTCTGTACGGTTTGAATTTCTGTTCGCCGTATCTGATCGAGGCCGGCGCGGTTAAACGGGAGCTGGAAAAGGAAGGCATTCCGGCCCTGCGTATTGAGACCGACTACAGCGCGGAAGACACCGGGCAGATAACGACCCGGATCGAGGCATTCATCGAACAACTGAGCGACTGAGATGAAAAGCCTCGGCATCGACATCGGCTCCCGAACAATCAAAGTGGTGGTGCTCACCGATGGACACATTCGCGACCGGGAGGTAGTTGACGCTACCTCCCGTCCCGCGGAAACAGCCCGTGACCTGCTCGCGAAGTACCGGGGAATTCCGGCGGTGGCAACCGGGTACGGAAGGAACCTGCCGGCAATCGACGACATTCCTTCAGTGACCGAAATCAAAGCCTGCGCACGGGGAATACGCTACTGCTGCGCCGGGGCGCGCACGGTAATCGATATCGGCGGTCAGGACGTGAAGGCGATTCTGCTCGATCCCAACGGGAGGATCGCAAAGTTCGAAATGAACGACCGATGCGCTGCCGGAACAGGCAGGTTCCTGGAGATCATGGCGGAGAGGCTCGGGTTTTCGTTGCCCGCGTTCGGAGACGCGGCGCAAGAGGGGAGGCCGGGGATCGGCATAAGCTCTGTCTGCGCGGTTTTCGCCGAATCCGAGGTTATCGGCCTGCTCAACAAGGGGGTCCCCCGGGAGGACGTCGCACGGGCCGTACATCAGAGTGTAGCAGGGAAGATAGCCGGCATGTACAAGCGGCTCGGCAGCCCGTGTTCAACCGTTTTCCTCGCGGGAGGAGGGGCACTCAACTCATGTACAAAGAACCTGCTGGAAGACAGGCTCCGGGTCAGTGTCGCTGTCCCCACCAATCCGCAAACCGTGGTGGCCCTGGGGGCGGCGGTAATTGCCGGCCTTGGCAGGTGAGGGTGTGATCCGATTCTCCCGGCCGGCAGGGAACGTCACGCTTGTTCGCCGACGCTTTGATCCGTGTCGACACGTGTTCCGGCATCGCCTGATTCCCGGACTCGAGACAAAACCGTGTGCGGGATTCCCTGTCTCGAAGCTTTTCACTGAGAATTCCTGCCGGGATTCCCACTCGACCTCTCACTTGTCCGCCTCTGAATAATACTCCCTTTCAACTCCTTGACCCTCCCTGCGCGCGCGCCCGATGCAAACGGTCTGAGCAGGTGATCCAGCATGGCGGAGGCATGGGCCGCTGCGTTGAAATTGTACGATGTGATTCCTTTGCGGAGTGCGGCCAGGGAATCGTCGAAGCTGATCAGGGATACGCGCTGAGGGGGTGTGATGTTTCGCCGGGCAAGGATATCGTGTGCATACGAGGCTGCGTGGTCATTGACCAGAACCCAGGCGGTGATTTCCGGATCGGCCAGGGCCTCCTCGAACCGCTGCTTCAGCCACTCCTGGACTTCAACCAAGCCGCACAGAAGCTCCCAGTGGCGGCGGTCGATGATCAGACTCGAGATATTGTACCGCAGGCCCGGATGAACGTGGTGTTCCATGTAGTCCAGGAAACGGTCGAGACCGCAGCGACGAATACCTTCGGCTATGCGGCCGGGATCCATGAATGCCTTGATGGAAGTGAAAGCGTGGAGGCGCGACGGCGGCCCGGCGGTGGTGTATACCCGGGCAATGCCGCGGTATCTGCGCTGCGACCATACTTCCTTGTGAAAAGGCGAAAAGAATGCAACGCTCCGGTGTCCCAGCTCCAGGAGAAACCGCGCGATATCTTCACCGGCTCGCTCGGGCGCCCCGGCCCTGAATACGCGCAGACGGCGGCCCGAAGGAAGATTGGAGCGGGTATCCCACATCCCGATTTCATCCAGTATGCCCAGCGGGACCTCGATCCGCCGGATTTCGTGAATCAACCGCAGGTGGATCGCCGACGGTATACTGATCATGTAAATACAGCCGGCCATGCCGCTCAATGAGCCTAATGCGACACGGCGGTTCGTGTCGCGGTCGTAGCAGGCGATCCGACCGTTGTCCATGAAACACCCGATCACCATAAGCCCCACCTTCGCCTGCGCGCATCGCTGCTCCATTGCCCGCACGAACTCTTCACCGAACTCCGACATAACCAGATACCCGTCGCGGCTGTACACGAGAATCGCAACCGTTGTCCGTTCCCTGGTTTTCATTGGCGACGGAACCCGGTAGCCGCGACCCCGGGGCTCGACAATATGCTCGGCGCAGAGGTACTGCAGGGCCTTGCGCACGGTCCGTGAAGTCGTGCCGTAACGATAGCTCAACTCTTTGAGGAACGGAAGCCGCGTGCCGCCGGCATACACGTTGTTGACAATGTCCCGCTCAACAGCCGCCGCAATTCGCTGCCACGTTTTCATGTTTTCAAACGGTTCGGCCGGCCACGGCGCGCGATACGCCCAGTCGGAGAGACCGGGCTCCCGTGAGGCAATCTTTGCTCGATGACCACGCTCGCCCGAAAGCACCCCTTCACCCTTGAGCCTGCCGATTGCGTGGTGCATGGTTACCGGCGATACGCCGGCCATGTCGGCAAGGCTGCGTACCGGGGGAAGGTAGGGGGCGTTGTCGAATCGACCGCTGTCGATCCCGTCGCGCAAAAACCGCATCGCACGGTTCAGTTTCGGGGTTGTCGCCATTATCTCTCCTGATCCTCGATTACTGATGCCGGATATCCGGCAACTGTGTTCCCGCCGCTTGCCTGCTTTACAGATACCAACCATGTGCGCGCGTCAACCACATCCCTGCCCGTCGAACCGGCGCATGTGCTTTCAGACCGACTCTTGCTTCACCAGACCTGGACCAACATGAGGCGAAAGTGTGGGACGACGAGGCACGGCGCAGCCCGTACCTGCATTCTCTGCCGTTGACCGCACATCGACCGGAATATACGTAATTGTAACAAAAGTGCCACTATCATAACAAACGTTACTACTACACACTCATACTTATCGCTCCACCTCAGCCTTGCTCTCCTTATCTTATCCACTGCACAATGATAGCGCAATCCGCTTTCCGCCGGGAAGGAGGGACACCATGCAATTCTCACAGCCAAAGTTCTTCGGACCCCGCGCGCTTCTTTGCGCGCTTGCTCTGCTGTGCACCCGCACCCGCGCCGATCTTGGCGAGCTGCTTTCCGCCGATGACTGCTCCCTCGAAGCGTGCGTGACCGCTTTCGACGGCGTCACGCCACGGCTCTCCGAATCATTTGATTTCTCCGCGGGCGCTGCCGTCAGGACCGCACAGGTCTCTTCCGCGCAGTGGGAAATCGCCTGTTCCACCGCAACCGTTCCGAATCGGGAAGGGGCCGTGGATGTTTTCATGCGTTTCACCGTGCTCTCGGGAACGGCAACCGAAACCAATGTCGGCGTCCAGCTTCGTTTCGGCTCCTGGACCACCGAAAACTATGTCTTTTTCCCCGGCGCCGTGTACGACGGCAACCGGTTCAACGTATCCGGCTACGCCTGCTATCCGCCGTTCATCGAGGATCCCGCCGACCATCGTCTCGACCTTCCCATCACTATCACGCGTAACCCTCACCTGGAGCAGGGCGACGGTGAATCGCTGATCGAGCTGACCACCGGTGACGGGACCACGCCGTGTCTGGGGTTTCAGTCGTCGCACGCCGAACGTGGCTTCCTGCTCCTGACCCCGCAACAGACGCGCTTCGGCAATTCGGGCCTCACGATCAGGGAGAGTGACGACCGCACGCAGGCGACGTTCACGGTGAGTGCTCCGCATGTACGAAAGAAACGCTACAAGATGTGTGGTTTTGCCGACAGCGAGGACCGCGGCGCCCGGTGGGAGGCCGGTGATGACGTCCGTATTCACGCGCGGCTGCATTTTTTCGAGGTGCCCGAGATCCTCGACCTGTTTGCGTATTTCAGCGGCATCCGCAAAGACCTGTGGCCCGGGACCGAACTGCACACCATCCTGCCGCTCTCCGAGGCCGCGAAGCTGGCCGAAGCAAAATGGAATCGCAGCAACTGGTATGCCGGTGGAAACAGCGGTTTCTACAATATCGAAGGCAACAACGGCAAGAAAAGCCTGGGCTGGTGCGGTGACGGTGTGGTCACGCATGCTTTTCTGATGACCGGATCCGAACAGAGCCGGCAACGCGCGCACCAGACCCTGAATATGTATCTTCCGGAATGCGTGTCCCCCTCGGGCCTGTTTTATACTTTCTATACGGGATCGGAATGGATCGGTGATGCCTGCAGGCAGAACAAGAGCACCTACCGGGATTTCAGTCTCTCCGGCAGGCACGGTGAAGTCCTGTATTTTCTGCTCAAGCAGATTGCCTTTCTTGACAGCACCGACGATTCATGGACAACGCCTCCTGAGTGGGACGATGCCGCGCGGAGCCAGAGCGACGCGCTGGTGGCCGTCTGGGAAGAACACGGTCAACTGGGGCAGTGGATCAACTGCAAGACCGGCGCCGTGGAAATCGGCAACTCAACCAGCGCCTCACTGGCGCCGGGTGCGCTGGCTTGCGCCGCGCGGTATTTCAACGAACCCCGCTACATGACCGCGGCACAGGAGATCGGCCGCCACTACTATACGCGCGATCTCAGCAAGGGCTATACGGGCGGCGGCTCAGGAGACAACCTCCAGTCTCCCGATGCCCGTACCGGCTATCACCTGCTGGAGTCGTATGTCACACTCTACGAATTGACCGGCGAATCGGAGTGGCTTCACTACGCGACACAGACCGGACACTACCTTTCGAGCTGGCATGTGTCCTATAACTACGTCTTCCCACCGCAATCGACATTCGGAAGACTCGGCATGAAAACCATGGGTTCGGAGTTTGCCTGCACCCAGAACAAATGCGCCACGCCCGGCTACTGCGTCACTTCGGGCGATTGCCTGTGGAAGCTGTACCGGGCAACCGGCGACTCCCTGTTCATGACCATCATCCGTGACATGGTACATAATTTCCCGCAATACCTCTCCCGCGACGACCGGAAGATCAACGGGATGAGTTCGGGTACCATGAACGAGCGAATTCAGATGTCGGACTGGGAGGGCTGGTGCCCGGTGGGTGAAACGTTCGGCCGCTCATGCCCCTGGACCGAAGCTGCGCTGATGTTGACCTACGCCGAAATGCCGGGACTCTACGCCCAGTGCGACAAAGGCGAACTCTGGGTGCTTGACAATATCGAGGCCGAAGTACTGGAGCATGAAACGCAGCGTATCAAGGTTCGAATGACAAATCCAACCGGCTTTCCCGCCACCGTGCGAATCTATGTCGAAAACGAAGCGCAGACCGCCCGGCCCCTGGGACTGCTTCCCATGGTCGGCTGTCCGACCGTGGATCTTGCATCAGGGGAAACCAAAGAAGTGTGGCTCAGCGCCGACACAGCCCGGGTCGCGGTCGTACGTGAATCGAAAGAAACAAAAAACACGAGGGTTCGTCCGGTTGTGGTCTCCGGCCGGAAAGCGCTTTCCCTGATGCGGGGAAGTGACATACGGTCCCAGACCGCGGTTCGGATTACCGATTGCCGGGGGAGGACTATTGGAGCGGGGAGCCTGGAGGTCGGGGAGGGGGTGTATGTGATATCCCGGGTGAATCGTGCAGAGGCGAGGTGAACTCCATGGGTCTTTCACACTGGACCTTTGCACTTATACCAAAGATATCTTTAGTCACTTTATCGTGTGGCTTGGGGCCGGGGATGGCCTGGAAGCTTCACCGCCAACGCTCCGTTCATACCCTGGTGCTGTTTGCGGCGTGAGTCATGAGGGCGTATGCAGGTGATCGCGGAACGGGACAAGGCGCGGGAGCGCTTAAGCGCACTATAAGATTATAGAAACAGATGCAATTGAATTTCCGCACATCCGGTTGGAACAATTGCTATATCGATCATTGCATACCAGTAGAGTAATGAAAAAATCAGTAATTCAACGACCATATCGCGGCTTCGGCCGCAGCGTCCCTGCCCGTCGGTCGTTGTTCAACTACCGTTTTCACAATTGTCGGAAGGATTAAACCATGGGCTTCCCCAATCGTTTCCAACTGAGCGAGCGGCTGCCGATCCTGCTGTGTCTTTGCGTGCTCCCCGCCGCGATGAACGTGCGTGCCGAGCTGGATACTTCCCAACTCCCGGCGCCCGTGTTCGAGGCCGAGCCCGGCTATGTCGATCTGTACTGGAAGGCGTGGGAGCTGGCATACGACCATATTGCCACCGATGAGGGGGCAATTCAGTCGCCGTTCATGGACGAGGGACGGCGGGAGGGGTACATCAGCCTGTGGGAGTCGGCATTCACCGCACACTTTACCCGGTACGCCCCGGAGGTGTTCCCCGGAATCCAAAGCCTCAACGAATACTACGCTCAGATCCACGATAATGAATCGAGTTCCCAGACAATCGAGTACCCCAACAATCCTCCCATCCTTGCCTGGGCCGAGTGGCGCCATTATCTGATGACCGGCGATCAGGAGAGAGTGAAGTGGTTGCTGGAAGAAAACGAATACCTGCAGAAGCATTTCGCGTGGTTTCACGACAACCAGCAGCGTCAGTGGAATCAGTGGGGGAAAGGATACGGCTGGACCCACGCGGCAAGCGGCATGGTCAACACACCCCGTGGGCGGTACACATCGGGTGTCCATGATGTCTGTGAAGGACACGAACACTCCTGGACCTGCACGGAACCGTCTACGACATATCCCTCGGGAGATTCCTTCAGTTGGCTCGATGCTATCGCACAGCAGTGTCTGTCGGCAAAATGCATTCATCTCCTGGCCGGGGCAATCGGCAACGAAACACTCGCGACCCGGTGGAAAGAGACCTGGGAGGAGTACAAAACGATTATCGACGAACAGTACTACCACAAGGGGCTGGGGAAGTACAAGGACGGCAGTGCGACCGGACTCTCCAATCCGCAGGTCGCGCGTACTCCGGTTTCGTTCTGGACGCTGGTCAGTGAAGCCGCCACTACCGAGCACGCCGGCGTAGCAGTCGACAACATGATTTTCAATCAAGGGTTCTTCGGCGATGCCGCCCCGTTCCCGTCGCTGATCGCCGCCGATATCGACGCTGACATCGACGGACGCGGCTGGCGCGGCGGCGTCTATCCGCCGCTGGTCTACATGGGCATCCAGGGATTGCACACGTACGGCTACACCGCCCGGGCGGCTCGTCTGGCCCGCAATATGGTCGAGCACATGTACCGTACCCGGGTGGATTTCGAACCGCATACCATCTGGGAGGCATACAGCCCCAGCGAGCGCAAACCCTCTACCGATACCGGCGGTGTTGATTTTGTCCGTCCCGACTATGTCGGGTGGTCGGGCCTGGGGCCGATTTCGCTCTTTATCGAACATGTACTCGGATTTCACACGATCGACGCAGCCGCCAACCGTGTGGAATGGAACCTCCACTGGCCCGACAAACACGGCATCAGGCGCTTGTCGTTCGGTTCGGTACAGACCGACATTCTCCATGAAAGCGGCACCGTGACGGCATCGACTAACGAAGCCTATACCCTGGTGATCAACGGAGAGGAGCACGAAGTGAGCCCGGGTGAGCCCGTGACTATCTCGGTCGA
>CAZNDN010000119.1:9002-12478 GCA_964571815.1 uncultured Fibrobacterota bacterium
GAATCGCCGATGAAATGGAAAGTCACGGTCAACGGAACCGTACACTCCGAAATCGAAGGCTACGGCGGAGAGTGGCAGTATCTGTTGCTGAACGATGTGCCCCTGACGGAGGAGAGCAACACCGTCCATGTCGGAACATCGACGAGAAACTTCCTCTCGCTTGACTATGTAGAGGTGCTCACGCTCGATGCGACCGACGCCAATCCGAAAAGTCACACTTCGAAACGATCGAATGTGCCGGAAAACCACGGGATACGGGTGGTCGACGGCGGCGTGGTGGTGTCGTTGGCCCGAAGCGGCATGACCACGGTCGATATCATGGACCTGGCCGGAAGACACGTGGCTCGTCCGGTGCGACGGAATATGAGTGCCGGAACGTATCGACTGGCGTTGCCCGAAGACGCTCGGTTGGGGGGCGGCAGAGTGTATATCGTGCGGCTGAAAGCCGGAGATGCGGTTCGTTCGCGGATGGTGATTGTGGCGGGGCGCTGAGTAATCCGCGAGCACATCGGCGAACCGACTTCACTGTCAAAGGCAGTTGATCAATAATCCCAACTAGGAGGTCTTATGCGAACGAATCGACTTTGTTTTCTTCTGCTTCTCACCGCACCGGCCATTGCCGTGCCCGTGTCACAAGCCACAGCCTGCGAGGAGTACACCTTTGAAGGGTACGGGTTCTACTTCTACAGCGACTCATACGATGATTCCACGGGTTGTCATGCGCGCGACGGGATCTGGCGGGTGGACCTGAAAACCGGGGAGGAAGAGCAGATATTCGGGGACAACAGCGGACGCTATCTGATTAGCCGGTGCGATCTGAGCTACCACGGAAGGCAACTTCTCTTTCACGGCGCCTCGATTGGAAACGGCGTGATCAATAACGACGGCAGCGGGTACGAGAAGATATCGGCGGATATTCCGCTGACCACGGAAAACGTACACCTCTATTGGACACGGCTGGGAGTATTCAGAACCGTGGGAGGAGAATTGCGGCGCTACGATATCGCAAGCGGAGAGTATACCGTGGTCGGCTTTCCGAGCCTTCCCGGCTGGAACGACAACACCTTCAAGGGCGGCACGACGCCTAAAATGTGCCTGGCCTCCGGCGATGGAACGCGACTCTGGAACCGGGCGCACTACAAGACCATATCGTTCGGGCCGAAGAAATACGGCTATCCCACACACGGCGGACATACCACATCGCATACGTTTTTCATCCTCAACGAAGACGGCAGCCCGCACCGGATGTTCGGCAGGAATTTCTGGGGGCACGGAGACCTTGTCACGCTTGACGGAGAATATGTCTACTGGCAGGATTTCGGACACGAGGGATGGTGGATCGGCCGTCATTCCGACGGTCAGAAGATAGCGGATCTACGGCGCCCCCCCCTGCCCGTTCCTGCTCCCGGCTTTCATACCGCCTGTGGGGAAAAGGATGTGGTGCAGGATGCACGACGTCCGATGCATCATTGTACCAACGACAACGAGTGGTTCTATCTCTATACCGCACCGCGTTTTTTCGGACTCCCCGCAAGCGATATCGACAACGCATGTTTTTTCAATACGGTGTGGAACCGGCACACCAACAGCTATGTGAAAGTCCACGGTCCCGAAGACGGCACGTGGCTGCCGCGGTGCAGGTCCCTGACCGCCGTACAACTGGCCGGGTTCTGGAAAGGCTACGATCTGCCCGATATCAACGATACATCACCGTACCTTGTCGCGTACCAAAAAGAGATTACCTTTCACTGCGCCAAACAGACCACCCCCCTGGATACCACCGTCCGTATCGGGAATATCAACGAAGGCCCCCTCGAGGACGTGACCGCAACGGTCGAGCCCCAAAGCGCCGAATCATGGCTCACGCCCTCGCTTACCCATACCGATATCACGATTACCATGACACTGCGTGTGGATCCCGGCTCACTGCCTAATGAAGACAATCAGACCGCTACGGTTACCGTCCAGACAGCCTCGGCGCGAAATACGGCGTCAGTAAAGGTCCACGCAGACAAAACCATGCTTCCCCGGCCCGCCGACTTTGTTGTCTACCACGCGAACATGAGCGATTCGTTTGCCTATCCCGAGCTGACCTGGAACGACCGGGCCGACGGCGAGGAGGGGTATGTCATCGAATTCCATACCAATCACAATCTCAACAAGACCTGGAGAGCGCTTGATACGCTCGACGCAAACACTGTGCGCTATATCTCCAGATTGCATGCCTACACCGAAGAAACCAGCGCGGGAAAATACCGTATCCGTGCCTACACCGCCGATCAAACCTTCTCTCCTTACTCCGTTGAGGGTTACTTCTGTGTGCCGCCCGACAGCCTGGTGCCGCCCGACCCGGCGTGGATACATGAAGGATGGTCCGAAGGCGATCCCCTGTCGGCACATAAAAGGAGGGGGTCTCCTGCGTGTCTCACCCAACCTGTCGTGGCCCCCACGGTCTCGTTTGCTCACGGCCGGGTGCGAGTCGCCGCGGGAGCTGCTTTTGCCGGGGGTACGATCAGACTTTTTCGCCCCGAAGGCCGGCTTGTCGCGAGCCGGCGGATACCGGATAATCACGATGGGCATCATCAGCTCTCACTGAAATCGCCGGCTGGAGGAGTGGTGCTGCTGAAAACAACCGGAACCTCGGGCATCTCAACCGCAACCGAGCTGGTTGTTCTCCCGCACCACTGACTTGCGGTATGGGAAAGCAGTAGCCGGGTCAAACGAATGGACCGCATCTTGCCGAACTCATCGTTGAAGAAATCATTCACGAACCGTCGTTGCAGGAAAGCATTCGCGGGAAGGGGCGGAGCATACAATCCACTTACTGCACCGAGCGATGCGCGCGGCAGGATTCGTGTCGCACGAGGCGCCCAGATTCCCGGCATCGGACCTTCGTGAACACAATCAATCATTCCTCTGCTGAAAGGACATTGCGTCACCATGGAACACACCTCCAGTCAATCCGTCGTCAAACAAAGCCTTGTTTTGCTATGCCTGCTCACGGGGGCCGCGAGTGCCTACCAGGAGTACACATTCGAAGGATACGGCTTTTTTTACTACAAAGATTCCGCGAGTTGCCACGGCAAAGACGGTATCTGGCGAGTTGATCTGAAAACCGGCGAGAAGATACAACTGTTCGGTGACAACAGCGGGCGCTACCTGCTCGAAAAATGCGCGCTCAATTACAACGGCAAACAGCTCGTCTTCAGCGGCAAAAGCATCGGTAACGGGATAGTCAACAATGACGGTACGGGATACAAAAAGCTGCCCGCGTCCCTGCCGTTGGTTATGCATCCACCCGGTAACGACATTTTCTGGTCCAGGCAGGGGTACTATGGTGTCTTCGGCGACAAGCTCAGACGATATGAGGTGGAGACCGGGGAATATGAAGAGCTTGCGTTCCCTGACCTGGTTGGCGGCGGCGTCAATGTTCCGTTCTACTGCTATGCATCGGGTGACGGCACGCGAGTCTGGAC
>CAZNDN010000120.1:0-12406 GCA_964571815.1 uncultured Fibrobacterota bacterium
GATTTAGTAATATACATTGCGATTTGCCGGCAGAGCGCTACTTCCTTTCTTCTATTTTTCTCACGGATATTGTTAACCGGTACTTTGTAATAGTCGGCGACTTTCTGGATAATCTGGTCAACTGATACGGCGGATTTTCCACGTTGAAAGCTTTTGTGAAGTACATCGTCGACCAACTCCATGGTGATATCTGACTTTGTGATAGAGGCGTAGGCGAGGAGGCGGATTACGACCCCTTCCAGTTCCCTGATATTTGAGGAAACGTTTTCGGCGATATGGTAGAGGAAGTTCTCGGGGATATTGAGATTGTCTTCCTCTGCCTTTTTTTTAAGGATGGCAACACGTGTTTCGAGGTCGGGAGGCTGAATATCAACGCAGAGACCCCATTGGAAGCGGGAAACGAGTCGATCCTGAAGGCCCTTGAGAGCCGATGGAGCCACATCGCAGGTGAGAACGATTTGTTTTCCATTTTGATAGAGAGTGTTAAAAATATGGAAGAACTCTTCCTGGGTTGACTCCTTTCCGCAGAAGAACTGAACATCATCAACGAGGAGAAGATCTCGGGAACGGTGCTTTGCGGTGAATGTTTTCGTGACGTTGTTTTTGATTGCGTCGATGAATTCAAGATAAAACTCCTCCGACGTTACGTAGGAGAAGGTCAGAGGTGGTTGAATGGGAGCGATAAAATTTCCGATGGCATGGAGGAGATGGGTTTTTCCAAGGCCGACGCCTCCGTAGATGAGGAGAGGGTTGAATCGGGTCTTGCCGGGGGCTTCGGCAACGGCCATCGCTGCGCTTCGAGCGAATTCATTCCCCGACCCAACGACAAAGGAGTCAAAAGTGAACCGGGAGTTGAAGCGGGAACGGGGGGTGGGTAGGGGGGAAGCGGGTGAAGTGGAGGGAGGAGTTTCCTCTTGTGAAGCAAATGTGGTAGTTTTGGAAGACGGCTGAGGCGTTTGAGGGGTGAAGGTTACTGCTTTGATATTTGTGTCGACGAGGCGCGCTGCGCCGAGGATGGTGTGACGGTGGTTCTGATCGAGGAAGTCGCAGGTAAATTGATTGGGTGCGTGGAGATGGAGTACACTATTGTCTTGGAGTGCGGAGAAAGTCAGCGGACGGATCCATGTTTCGAAGAACTTTGGATCCACGCCAGCGGAAATCTGATCGAGAATTCGATGCCAGAGT
Organism: uncultured Fibrobacterota bacterium; assembly: GCA_964571815.1. Classification (GTDB taxonomy): domain Bacteria; phylum Fibrobacterota; class Chitinivibrionia; order Chitinivibrionales; family WJKA01; genus CAZNDN01. The sequence goes on from CAZNDN010000120.1 coordinate 1,186, forward strand.
TGATGATGCACAGTATGAAAATTACTTCCGGGAACGGACAAAGCAAAAGTGGTTGAAGGAGGAGAGGCTGGAAAGGGGACCGCGGAGGAGGGGATTGGTGCGTGCGGGATTGACAGTGGATAGCGAAGAATAGCATTTTTTAAGATTTGCCGAAGGAGCGTAACAATGAAGAGAACATTTCAGCCCTCGAAGCGGAAGCGTGCCAACAAGCACGGTTTCAGAGCAAGAATGTCCAGTGCGGCGGGCCGACAGGTGCTTGCCGGGCGGAGAGGGAAAGGGCGGAAGCGGTTGACGGTATCCGACGAGAAGTAGCGGCGGGATGGGGAGTCAGTGCTCCCGACGGCGATCGCTTCGGAAGGAGCGGCAGGTCCGTGAGGTACTTCAGTGCGGAGCTGTCTGGAAGGACCGAAGAGTGGTCGTGTTCTCCAGGGAAAACCACGGAGCATTCGACCGATTGGGGGTAGTGGTCTCGAGGCGGCATGGCAATGCCGTAGTTCGAAACCGGCTCAAGCGTCGTATTCGAGAAGGATTTCGGAGAGAAATCCGCGGAAAACCTCCGTTCTGTGACGTTGTTATAAAGCCGCGGTACGGGGCGGATTGTACGTCTCGGGCTGTGCGGGAAAGCATACGTCAATGGAGAAGGGGCTCGGGAAAGTAACCCGGGGATTGTTGAGGGCGCTCTACGGAGGTATTCGACACGGCTTGGGTATACCTCCAGGGACGTGTCGATTCACACCATCGTGTAGTTCCTACGCAAGAGAAGTGTTTAGCAGAAATGGTTTTTTTTCAGCACTCAGCATGACGCTGTGGCGAGTGATAAGATGTAATCCGTTGTGCCGGGGCGGCTGGGATCCGCCAAGAGAGGAAAGGTAGGATATCTTGAACAGGAATATGTTGTTGGCCTTTGTGTTGATACTGCTTAGTATTTCGTTTTTCAATAGTAAGTTCTATTACCACAAAATACTACGGAAGCCGCATCCGGCCGAACTGGTAGAAAAGGAAAGCGGGCAATCGGATGAGGCGGGGGAGAAGCGGAAGGGGAGCGATGCGGTGGACGAAGGTTCCACGTGGGAGAAACAGAGAGGGAAAGCGGGAGAGGAGGCTGATTCGGGCGGGGAGCATGCACGAGGCGTGGTGAGGGCGGAGGAGGTGGGCGAGAGCAAGGAAGTATCTGCGGTGGCGGAAGAGGAGCGGAGTGTGGAACGGATGTCTGCCGATGAAGATACCGTGGGGACGGTTGTTGATGGTGGAGCGGTAGACACCTCCGATACTATGTGGATAGAGACGGAAAAACTGATATGCGGGATTAGCGAGCAGGGCGGCAGACTGGTGTCGGTGAAAACGAAGGAATTTAGATATAGGGAAGGGGAGAGACCGGAGGAGGAAAAGGGGGCCGGCGAGGGAGACTACATTGAATTGGTTCCTGAGAATGGAAGGGGCGGGTTAAATCTTTCGGTTGGTGGAGAAGATTTTGACGGCCTGCATTTCGAGACAGTGGGGAGCGACGAGAAAAGGGTGTTAGGGGAGAAGGATTCGCTCGCCGTTGCTTTTGTGTGTGAGGGGGACGGGGGGTTGGGAGTGGTTAAGAAGGTGTTTGAGTTCGCCGGAGACGGATACCGGGTAGGCATGAGAGTGGAATCTCCGGGATTGAGCGGGAAGGCTGTGATGGTGGGATGGAAATGCGGCATAACGGGGAGTGAAGATGAGGCGAGTGGCGGACGTAAAATGCCTCAGGACCAGCGCAAGGTTCACGTGTACGATGGAAAGGATGTGCGGCATGTGCAAAGAAAGAAACCCGGGCAGGAGGAGATGCCGTCGGGGCTGTATAAGTGGATGGGGGTTACATCGAAGTATTTCCTGGCGGCGCTTGTGCATGAACGAGTGCGGGACACAGAGATTGAAATAGAGGGTTTTGAAGCAGCGGCGGCGAATGAAGAGAAAAAGAAGGGAAGTGATATCAACTACGGGTTTGTTTCAACACGTTTCGCGGAAGGGAACAGCGAACGCTACTGGGTATATGTGGGGCCGGGAAAACTCACGGAATTGCGGCAGTTTGATATCAAGCTTGAGAAGGTTCTTTTCGGGGGATGGAGATGGTTTGTTCGAGCGGATATATGGTTTCCGGCGTTGTGTGAACTTGTCTTGTGGCTGCTGGTGTCTCTTCATGGGGTGGTGCGGGACTACGGGGTAGTTATTCTACTCTTGACGCTTCTTTCAAAGGTGGTAACGTTTCCGCTGACGCAGAGTAGTCAAAAGTCAATGAAGAGAATGGGTGAGTTGAAGCCGAAAATCGACGCGATCCGGCAACGATACAAGAGTAACCCGCGGAAGATGCAGGAAGAGACCATGGCGTTGTACCGGAGCGAAGGGATTAATCCGCTGAATCCGGGCTGTCTTCCGATGGTGTTGCAGATGCCGGTTTTCATCTCTCTTTTTGTGGTGTTGCGTAAGGCGATCGAACTGCGGGGAGCCCCAACGGTGCTGATACCCTGGGTGAGCGATTTGTCGCGGCCGGAAGCGCTTCCGGTTATCACACCGCTGTTTCAGAGTTTGCTGAGTAGTGTTGGTTTGGAGGGAGGAATACCGATGTACGGTAATACGGTGGGCTTGTTACCGATTGTGATGGCGGTACTGACATATCTACAGAACAAGATGACGATCAAAGACCCGAACCAGAAGGCGATGATCTATTTCATGCCGGTTTTCCTCCTGATACTTTTCAACAGTTTTCCATCGGGACTGGTACTCTACTGGACATTTTCAAATGCCTTGGGCATTCTCCAACAGTACCTCATCAATCGCGGGACCACGGCAAAATCTCAGCAGGCCGCGGCGTGACGGCACGGTAAGGGAAGGACAGTACGGCTCGGAGGGGAGCAATGAGTGAAGGTGATATCATTGCGGCTTTGGCGACGGCCCCGGGCAGGGCGGCGCTTGCGGTGGTGAGAGTATCGGGTCCGGGCTCAATTGAACTGGTTGGTGGATGCTTACGGGAAACGGACCGGTTTTTTCGGGCGCCGGAGCGGCATGTTGGGTTGTATCGGGCGCTCGGGGCGGGGCGGGAGAGGATTGTGGACGAGGTTACCGCGGTGAAGATGCCGGGACCGCGCTCGTATACGGGAGAGGACATGGTTGAGGTAACGTGTCACGGGGGAGATGTTGTTGTCAAGGAGATATTGGGGGCGCTGTGGAGGGCCGGCGCGCGACCGGCCGGAAGAGGCGAATTCACGAGGAGGGCCCTGCTGTCGGGCAAAATCAATGTAGTTCGTGCGGAAGCGACGCGGGCGATAATAGAGAGCAGGACAGCGGCCGGGCTACGGAGTGCGGTGGGGAACTACATGGGAGGGTACGGTCCGCTGTTGGGAAGATGGAAGTCGGAGCTTGAGGATATCCTTGCGGGGGTTGAGGCGCTGATAGAGTTTCCGGATGAGGATGACCTGCGGGAGGACGCAGGTGGGAAGGGGATTAGAGAACGGCTGGCGGGAATCGAGAGAGAGTTGAGGGAGCAATTGGGCAGAGCGCGGGCGATGCGGCGTGCTGTTGAGGGGATTGTGGTGCCGATTGTGGGTGCAAAGAACGCCGGGAAAAGTACATTGTTCAACCTGCTGCTGGACGAAGACCGGGCGATTGTACATAGCGATGCTGGAACCACACGGGATGCGGTTGGGGAGAGGGTAAATCTGGAAGGGATGGAGATAACACTGGTGGATACGGCCGGGCTGGGAACACCGGGGGAAGAGATTGAGGGGATGGGAATACGGAGGGCGTGGGCGCACGGGACGGAGGCTGAGATCGTTTTGTGGGTTTCGGCGGCCGGCAGGAGCATAACTGAGGAGGAAAGAGAACTGGCGCGGAAGCGGGCAGGGAGGGAAACGATTGGCGTGATCAGCAAGACGGACCAGGGATCGCCGGGCGAGAAGAAGAAGTTTTTCAGGGAGGTTGGCATACGGACAATTGAGGGATGCATGGTGGAGGAAGCGGGGCGAAGGAGCATCCGGGAAGAGGTGTCTCGGGGCCTGACCCAGAAGTGTTCGGCGTATGAGTGCGAGGCGGGAATTATACAGGGGGAGCGTCAGGAGGCTCTTGCGGAGGCATTGCTGGACGAGTTGAGGGTGTTGGAAGGTGGAGGAAGGGGTGTTGGTGAGGAGGTCGCGGCGGAGAGGCTGAGAAAGGCATTGAGGGTTCTGGGAGAGCTTTCCGGAGATGTGACCACGGAGGAGATTCTGGACAGGGTTTTTGAGAGGTTCTGTATTGGAAAGTGACGGATGTTTCACGTGAAACACCGGGTGTAAAGCGATGGAAGCCGACGTTATCGTTGTGGGGGGAGGCCATGCGGGAATAGAAGCTGCTCATGTCGCGGCAAAGCGGGGTGTGCGTGTGCTTCTGATTACCTCGCATCTTGATCTCATAGCGCAGATGTCCTGCAACCCATCGGTGGGCGGCATTGCCAAGGGCACCATTGTTCGTGAGGTTGATGCACTTGGTGGAATCATGGGGCGGCTCATTGACCGGGCAGGGATACATTTTCGCATGCTCAATCGAAGTAAAGGGCCGGCAGTATGGGGGAATCGGGCACAAGCCGACAAGGCACAGTACAGAAAACTCGCCCTGGGCATCCTTCGCGGTATGGAAAACGTGGCCCTTCTGCAGGGAATGGTAACGGAGGTGCGGGCAAGAAGTGGACGGTTTCACCATGTTGTTCTGGATTCCGGCGAGGAGGTTGGCGGGCGGTGTGTGGTGCTGGCGATGGGTACGTTTCTCAACGGGCTTTCCCACATCGGGATGCATTCCTTCCGATGCGGGCGGACAGGAGAGCCTCCGTCGGAGGGGTTGACCGAATCGCTTCATGCGCTTGGAGTACCGTATGGGCGACTCAAGACCGGTACATCACCGAGACTTGATGGAAAAAGTGTCGATTTCGACGTTCTGGTGAGGCAAGATGGTGACGAAAAACCATGGCCGTTCTCCTACCGTACCACAACACCGTTGAGCAACCGGGTCTGCTGTTGGGAGGCGAAGACAACAGCTTGCACGCACGAATTGATACGCGGCAATCTTGATCGATCGCCGCTGTATGCGGGTAAAATAACGAGTATTGGCCCACGGTACTGTCCTTCGATCGAGGACAAGGTTGTCAGGTTTGGGGACCGCAATGGACATACACTATTTTTAGAGCCGGAGGGAAGCGATGGTGCGGAGATATACCTGAGTGGTTTATCAACGAGTTTGCCCTTTGACGTACAGGTGAAAATGGTAAACTCGATTCGAGGGCTGGAGCACGCGCGGATAATCCGACCAGGTTACGGAATAGAGTATGATTTCTTTCCTCCCGTACATCTCCGTCCTACGCTTGAGTCACGGCACGTTCCCGGGGTGTTCTTCGCGGGGCAGATCAACGGGACTTCCGGCTATGAAGAAGCCGCATGCCAGGGACTCATCGCGGGGCTCAACGCAGCCGAGCAGATTCTCGAAGGCGAGTATCTCGTACCGGCCCGGGACAGCTCCTACATCGGTGTGCTTATTGACGATCTTGTCACGAAGGGAACCGAAGAGCCGTACCGAATGTTCACGTCGCGGGCGGAGTACCGCCTTCTGCTTCGGCAAGACAACGCCGACGAGCGCCTGATGACAAGTGCATTTCAAAGAGGTTTGGTAGACCGGGAACTCTACGACAGACGCAGGGGTGCGTGGGAGGAGAAGGCTCGCTGGATAGAGATGCTGGGCAGTGAGGTCATACTGCCCGATGCGTGGAACGCCCAGGGCAGTCGATCTCACCTGGGGCGGTCCGTCAAGGCGAAAGAACTGCTTCGGCGGCCGGATGTGGCAATAGACGAGATTGAGAAGATGTTGAATGTTCGTATTGGATCGGAGCAAATGACACTGGCCGTGGAAGCTGATATCAAGTACGAAGGGTTTGTTGAGAAACAGAAGCAGCAGGTACGGCGCGCGCGGAAAATGGAATCCATGGGAATACCGGAGGACCTGGATTTCGCGACGGTTCATGGGTTGCTGGCCGAGTCTCGGACAAAGCTCTCCACCGTGAGGCCGTCAACTGTGGGCCAGGCATCGCGGATTCCAGGGATAACACCGGCGGATATTAATGTGCTAATCACACATATTGCATCTACATCACCTGAACACGTTTCACGTGAAACAAGAGGCCTATGAATCAAGCATTACATCAACACGTCCCCAGAGCCAAGGATCTCTACGAGCTCAAGGAGTTGGAACGTCTCGGGCTTACGCCCGACATGGATCAGCGTGACCAGATTCTCTCCTTCCTTTGTCTGCTGCTGAAATGGAACTCGGCAGCGAGCCTCGTGTCAAAAAAGGACGAGAACAATCTTTTCATTCGGCATTTCTGCGATTCTCTTCAGCCTTTACTGCTGTTCGGCTTCAAGAAAAACGCAACCGTCCTGGATGTGGGCTCCGGCGGAGGGTTCCCGGCAATTCCGACGAAAATCTTCCGCCCCGACTTGAGCGTGACCATGGTAGAGTCAAACCGGAAGAAAGCGCGGTTTCTCAAAGAAGTCGCGGAGCAACTCCAACTCGACTCAACGGTCGTTCACGAAGGGCGGGTCGAATCAATGCCCGAACCGGAGAAGGGATTCGACTACGTCGTAGCCCGTGGCCTCGGTTCTCTTCAGAAGATTTCGAAACTGGCAAAGCCGCTTGTCGCCCCCGACGGCAGGATCTACACCTTCAAGTCAAAAGACTTCACGCTTGAACTCGAAGAGATCACGTCGAAGAAAGATCAGGACGGGGTCCGGATTAGCGAAATAGCCGAGTATGATCTGGGCAATCAGATATTCGGCCTACGGCTGGTTTCTCTGGAACGGACGTGAGAGAGGGGGTGTGGAAAACCCCCGGGCTCCCCGGCGCGGCTGTATGCCGGAACGCACTACTGTCATTGTAATATGCTGCAAAAACACAACATACACAAAGCATTTCGCGAGGTGGCTTGATTCGGCCGCCCTGTTGATAACTTGTGTACAGGCGCGGCCGGAATGTGATTTGATATGGGTAAGATAATCGCAGTATGCAATCAGAAGGGCGGCGTCGGGAAAACAACGACGGCGATAAATCTTGCTGCCTGCCTCGCCGCGGCCGAACACAGGACTCTTCTGGTCGATATCGATCCGCAGTGCAATGCAACAACAGGTCTGGGTATCGACAAGAACGAGCCGGACTACTCAGTCTACGATCTCATCGCGTGGTCCGACTCCGATGAAGATGAAGAGAAGAACCTTGCGGAGATCGTCCTTCACTCTCCAAAGATTGACTTCCTCGATATACTTCCCTCCAGTCCCGATCTTGCGGGTGCGCAGATTGAACTGGTCAACGTGATTGCGCGCGAAAAAAGACTCTCCCGCACTCTTCGACCGGCCGCGGAGCACTACAACTACGTGATTGTCGACTCTCCGCCCGCTCTTGGTGTACTCACGGTGAATGTGCTTACGGCCGCCGACTCCGTGCTCATCCCCATCCAATGCGAGTACTACGCGCTTGAAGGCCTTGCAGAGCTGCTGAGTACAATTCGGCTTGTCCAGAAAACCCTTAATCCTTCACTGGCAATCGAAGGAGCATTGCTGACCATGTACGACGGCCGGTTGAACCTTTCCCGCCAGGTGGCCGAAGACGTGAGATCCTATTTCTCCGGGCGAATCTTTGAGACGGCAATTCCTCGGAATGTCAAGCTTTCCGAAGCGCCCTCGTACGGTATACCGATTATCCTTTACGACATCATGTCCAGCGGAGCGGAGGGATATCTGAAGCTGGCAAAGGAAATAATGGACAATGGCTAAGAAGCGTAGAGCTGCTCTGGGACGAGGTCTCTCATCTTTGATTCCCGTCGAGCAGGAAGGATCCGGCGGTGATACGGTGGCGATGGTTGACGCCCGGGCGATACGGACGAATCCATTTCAGCCTCGACAGCACTTCCCCGAAGAAGAGATCCGGGAGCTTGCGGAAAGCATCAAGGTCCAGGGGCTGCTCCAGCCCGTATTGCTTCGCAGAAAGACCCAGGGCTACGAACTTATCTCCGGGGAGCGACGCTTCCGGGCACTGCGGCTTCTGGGAAACGATACGATTCCCGCCATTGTGAAGGACCGGGTGACCGACACCGAGATGCTCGAGATTGCCCTCGTCGAAAACCTCCAGCGCGAAAATCTTAACGAAATCGAGAAAGCACGGGCCTACCAGAGGCTTCTCGTTGAATGCGGCCTTTCTCACGAAGAGCTTGCCGGGAGGGTAGGAAAAAGCCGAAGCGCCGTTACCAATGCGCTGAGACTGCTGAACCTTGAGGAGGAGATACAGCAGTTCGTAAGGCAGGGTGCCCTGTCTGCCGGTCATGCCAGGGCGCTGGCCGGTATTGAAGACAGGGAAGCTCGGCGAAACCTGGCTCAAAGGGCTGTCCAGGAGGCCATGTCCGTTCGTGAGATAGAACGGAGTGCCCTGGGACCGAAGCCCGCGTCCACCCGCCGGGGCAGACGTCAATCGTCGTCGGATAACGGGGGAAAGGGATCGCACGGGACTCCCGACCCCGATCTTCTGTCACAGATCGAACAACTCCGCTACCGTTTCGGCACGTCGGTACGGATCAACCGGACAACCGGCGGAAAAGGCCGGATCGAAATAGATTTTTTCAGTGATCAGGACCTTGACAGACTCCTGCACATGATTGCCGCCTGAGGGCCCGGTCCTCAAAAGGTGGCAAGTAGGGGAGCAACGCGAAATGTCGGAGAAGAAGTACTACACCGTCATGTTCGTGCCGAGCGACAACGGCCGGACCTTCTCCATACGGCTCCACAAGAGTATTGTCAGGTCTCTTGCGCTCGTGATCGCCGTGTTTGTCCTGGGAATTCTCTACCTTGTCTTTCACGCCGGGCGCATAGGCCTTCGGCTTCAGTTGGTCGAGGCATTGCGCGAGGAGAAGGTCGAGCTTCAGCAGAAAAACGAGGAGCTGACCCGGGCGTTGGTCAGGGCCGGAGAAACGGACCGGCTTGCGAGCTATCTTCAGAGGATTGCGCTGGTGGTTGATGGAGAAGCGTCGCGGGATGCCGCGGCGGAGATGTTCTCGCTGTCCGACAGCACTATTGAGGATTCGACTACCGAGACCGATCCCGCGGCTGAGGCCGGGCGTGCCGAGAATCAACACGCCGCATCGGTGGAATATCTCGCCTCGATACCGAACATCCGTCCTACCGAGGGCTGGATAACCAGGGGATTCATGGACTCCGGAACACCCGGTAGATCCGTTCACCAGGGTCTGGATTTCGCCGCCTCCCGCGGCACGCCCATTCGCGCGACGGCTCCGGGGATTGTCAAAAGCATAGAAAACCACAAGTACTTCGGCTTGATTGTTGCCCTCAGTCACGAATTCGAGTTCGAGACCAGATATGGCCACTGTTCACAAGTTTTGGTAAACGAAGGAGACCATGTGAAACGTGGGCAGACAATCGCGTTGGTGGGCAATACCGGTCGCTCTTCGGCGCCGCACCTTCACTACGAAGTGCTGAAGGGCGGCAAACCGGAGGACCCGAAGAAGTATATTTTCACATCCGTCTACTTGCAGTAAGCTCGGCCCTCACCATCGGAGGCACGCACAATGGAAAAACACGGAAAGGGAGCATACACGCTCATAGGCGAAGGAGCAGTCATGGAAGGAGAGATCACGTCTCCTCATCCGGTCAGGATCGACGGCACGCTGAAAGGAAAGCTGGAGACGGCGGAAATGCTCACGGTGGGGAGCACGGGAGCGGTCGAGGCCAACGTCATTGCCAAAAGCGCTATCATCGGGGGCAAAGTGGTCGGGAATTTGACCGTGGAAGACAGAATAGAACTGGAATCAAATGCATCGCTGGTGGGTGACCTCAGAGCACGAGACCTGGTGATAAACGAAGGCGCGGTTTTTCACGGGAACTGTGCCATGGACAACGGCCAGACGGAGAAAGTATAGGCACGTTCACGAGGCCGGTTCGATCTCCGGTGCACCTGGCCGAATCCGGCTTTCGCTGCCGGTCGTTTCGATGATCAGGTGAATATCGACTGCTCTCACGCTGTGGGTAAGACATCCCGCCGAAATATAGTCCACGCCCGTTGATGCTACTTCGCGCACGGTTTCCTCGCTGATCGCACCGCTTGCCTCAAGCAGCGTCGATCCCCCTTCGGCGTTTCGGATACCGACACAGGCGCGCATCTCCTCCAGCGACATGTTGTCGAGCATGATCCGATCGGGCCGCAGCGCCAGAGCAGACTCAAACTGCTGCCGGTTGCCGACTTCGATCTCGATCGGTACGCCCCGACGAGCCGCCGCGGCCTTCCGCAAGGCCGGCACCACGCCGCCGCACGCCGTGACGTGAGTGTCTTTCAGCAGAATCATATCGAAGAGGCCGAAACGATGGTTCACTCCTCCGCCGTCGACCACCGCTCTTTTCTCCAGAAGCCGCATGCCGGGGGTTGTTTTTCGCGTGTCGAGGATCCTCGCGTGGGTTCCCGCGACCGCCTTCACCATGGTTGCGGTGCGCGTTGCGATTCCGCTGAGGTGCTGAACAAGGTTGAGGCCGATCCGCTCTCCCGCCAGGATCGACCCTACCGGCCCGAGAACCGTGGCTACGTCCCGGCCGGGCTCCACCTCGCATGCATCATCAACCTCCAAAGTAACCTCGACAGCGGGATCGATTCTCCTGTAGAGAGGGCCAAGCGTGTACGTTCCCGAAACGATGCCCTTCTCCTTTGCCCTGATCACGGCCCGGGCCCATTGTGATGGGCTGAGAACAGCCCCGGAGGTGATATCTCCCGTCTCGTTGAGGTCCTCCTTCAGCGCCCGTTCGATAATCTCCCCCACGGCCGCCGGCAGAGCATCGTCTACAGAAACCCCCATCGTGCTCCTCCTCCCACTTCAATTACCCAGTCACCGGGATCAATCCGGTTGTTGAACGGCTCCCCGGCACCGGCGCCGTTCAGGTCAAGATAATAGAAGGACAGCCCGCCATCAAAGGCAATACCGGAAAACAGCGGGATCGACTCCACATCAAGACCGGCCTTGAGGCCCCACGATGCGAAGAACCCACCAAGGGCGGGTATCGTACCGCCATGGATCTGTGTCAGGTGAAGTGCGGCATAGTGCAGTTTCGGAACTCGCTCATCCCATGCCGACACCGCGATACGGTACGAAAAGTCAATTGCGGACTCCAGGGAGTCTTGTTCCCGGTACGTTCGA
>CAZNDN010000121.1:0-3701 GCA_964571815.1 uncultured Fibrobacterota bacterium
GGACGATTACGGCCGGGAAGGATTCGTGATTTACGGTGAGAAGAAAGACGTCGAACCCTCTGAAGAATATGATTCTCGTGCATTGATAAATGGGTTTGCCACGGTAACGCCTCTCGGCCTGGACTGCACCGCGCACGCGGCGGTGCCCGGACTTGCAAGCCTGAGGTCGGTCTACGGAGAAACCCACTGAGGAGTTGAGCCATGCCTGATGCCGAAAAGATGATCCCCGTCTTCATTGAAGACGAGATGAAGAAGTCGTACCTGGACTATTCCATGAGTATGATCACCTCCCGCGCTCTTCCGGATGTACGTGACGGTGTAAAACCGGTGCATAGACGAGTGCTCTACGGCATGCACGACTCGGGCATGCAGCACAACAAGCCCACCAAAAAGTGCGCTAATGTCGTTGGCCATGTCATGGCGAAATACCACCCTCACGGCGACCATCCGATCTACGAGACACTGGTGCGCATGGCGCAGGATTTCTCGCTGCGCTATCCCATGGTGGAGGGACAGGGTAATTTCGGCTCGATTGACGGGGATCCGCCCGCGGCATACCGGTACACCGAATGCCGTATGACGCGTCTTGCGGAGGAGATGCTGGCCGACATCGACAAGGAGACGGTCGATTTCGTATCCAACTACGACGACACCTCGCGGGAGCCCTCGGTGCTCCCGGCGAAGCTCCCCTTCCTGCTCATCAACGGAAGTACGGGTATCGCCGTAGGCATGGCCACGAACATGGCTCCCCACAACCTGGGTGAAGTTGTCGATGCCGTCGTAGCCACTATCGACAACCCTGAAATAGAACTTCCCGAGCTGATCAAGCTCGTTCCCGGGCCGGACTTCCCCACGGGCGGGCTGATATACGGCCGCGGCGGGATAGTCGATGCGTATCGCACGGGCCGCGGCCGTGTCGTAATGCGCGCCCGAGCCGCGATCGAGCAACTGCCGGGAGATCGCGAACAGATCGTGATTACCGAAATTCCCTACATGGTTAACAAGGCAACGATGCTCCAGAGGGCGGGCGAGCTGATCCGCGACAAAGTCATCGAGGGGGTCTCCCTCCTGCGTGACGAGTCCGATCGCAAAGGACTACGCATCGTCGTGGGAATCAAGAAAGGCGCCTACGCTGAGATCGTGCTCAACAAACTCTACAAGTATACCCAGCTTCAGTCTACGTTCGGCATCAACAACCTGGCCCTGGTCGGCCTTCGTCCACGACTCCTTACGCTCAAAGAGATTATCGAGCTGTTCATCGAACACCGCTTCTCGGTGGTTACACGCCGCGCGGAGCACGACCTTCGCAAGGCACGCGAGCGGGCACACCTGCTGGAAGGCCTGAAAATCGCCGTGGACAATATTGATGAGGTGGTAAGCCTGATCAAGACCTCCGCCTCAACCGACGAGGCGCATGGGCGCCTTCGACAGCGATTCTCGCTCAGCGATGCCCAGGCCAGGGCGATCCTGGACATGCGGCTGCAGCGTCTCACCGGCCTGGAGCGAGAGAAGATCGAATCCGAACTTCGGGAGCTGGTGGAATTGATCCGTTCGCTGGAAGCTCTTCTGGAAAGCCGGGAGCAGCGGATGAACGTGATCAAGGAAGAACTGCTGGAGCTGAAGAAGCGGTACGGGGACCCGCGCCGCACGGAGATCGTCGAGGCGGAAAGCGACGTTGAACTGGAAGATATGATAGCCGACGAAGACATGGTGGTTACTATGACCCATGAGGGCTACGTGAAGCGATGCAGCGTATCGAGCTATCGCTCCCAGGGTCGCGGAGGCCGCGGCATCAAGGGCATGGGATCGCGGGAAGGAGATTTCGTGCAAACACTGTTTGTTGCATCGGCACACACTCATATTCTCTTCTTCACCAACACCGGCCGCTCCTACCGCCTGAAAGTATACCTGATTCCCGAGGCGCCCAGAAATTCCCGGGGAAGGCCGATCGTCAATCTCCTCCAACTCCGGCCGGAAGAAAGCATCGTCACCTTCCTGACCGTCAAGAACTTTGACAGCCCCTTCTATATCGTGGCCGCCACGGCGCGAGGTGTCATCAACAAGCAGCCTCTGAAGCTGTATGCGAACGTGCGCAGGGACGGAATCAACGCTTTCAATCTCGACGAGAAGGACAGTGTAATCTCATGCCGATTGACCGACGGCAGCAGCGATATCATTCTCGGCACCCGCAAGGGGCAGGCGGTACGTTTCCACGAGAGCGCCACGCGCGAGCTGGGCCGAAACACTCGCGGAATGAAAGGCATCTCGCTCAGAGGCGACGACCACGTCGTCAGCATGATCGCCGTGAGGGAGGAGGACGAGGTCCTCACGATCACCGAGAACGGCTACGGCAAGCGAACCCCGGTCAGAGAGTACCGCAAGACCAACCGGGGAGGATTCGGTATCATCAACATCAAGTGCACGGAGCGCAATGGAGAGGTGGTGGCACTCAAGGGCATCGGAGAAGAGACCGATGTCATGCTCATTACACGGAACGGAATCATCATCCGCAGTGATGCGCAGAGTATCTCGGTGGTCGGACGAAACACGCAGGGTGTGCGCGTGATGAACCTCAACGAGGGAGACCACGTAATCGACATCGCGTTGTGCGCAAAAGAACCCGTGGTGGAGGATGCCGAATCCGAACAGACGGGCGATTCCGCCGACGCAACGCCGGAGGATTCCGCCTCCGATCCAGGCAGCGCCGACGAGCCGGCTCCGCCGAGCGACGACGACACGGTCTGATTTCTTCTCAGGTGGAAAGTGACTGCCCCAAGCCCTCCGGGGCATGGGTTTATCAAATCGACAAACCGCGAACCGCGGGGCGAGCAGCGCTCAGGAATCACGGGGCCGACCTTCCCGGGGAAGTATCCGCGAAGGACTCCGGGAGCGGCCCGCTGCCCTCCGCCGTCCGGGCAAAGCCCCATGCCCTCATCTGGCCACGAGAATCAATGTTGCGATGGAAGTGAATATGGCGGTGACATTGACCAGTGTGCTGATCGTTTCGGCAAAAACCCTCGACGCGCTTACATAGCGCAGTTTCTGGGGCACGATAACCGCATCGCCGGGATGAAGCGTTTCTTTTGAAACGTCCGCCATCTTCCGTGTCCGGATCGAGCCGTTGGCCTTCACGATGTAGACGTTCTTTCTGTCCGCCCGCTCCTTGAAGCCGCCGGCAAGCTGTACATAGTGCCCTGCCGTCCGGCCGGCCCCGTCAAGCTTGAATGTCGATGGATTGTACACTTCACCTACGACCGAGACCGTGCTCAGGTCGCGGGGTACGTGCAGGCTGTCTCCGTCTTTCATGACAAATCCGGCGTAACTCGCGGGGTTGGTGAGATCGAGCACCACCCGCCCCACGGGTTGGGCTGTTCGAAGTTGTTGTGCGACCGCCTGCTGCTGCTTCAGCACGGCCTGCGCTTCCTCCGGGTTGTCCGTGACCGCAAGCTCGCCCGAAAGCTGAAGGATATTGCGTTCCATCTCCATGGCATACTCTTGCATTCGTTGCCGCTCGCGTTGTCGCACCGAAACCCGGCTGAACACGGCCGCCGCAAGGTATGCATCGGGCGTGAAACCGCCCGCACGTTCGATGATCTCACTCAGGCTTTCGTCCTCCAACACGACATATTCACCCGGGAAAGAAAATTCGCCGGTGAGGTGGACACGCTTTTCTTCCTCCCATCCTTTCCTGGTTCGCACGA
>CAZNDN010000121.1:3801-12282 GCA_964571815.1 uncultured Fibrobacterota bacterium
TCGCCGGTGAGGTGGACACGCTTTTCTTCCTCCCATCCTTTCCTGGTTCGCACGAATACGCGATCCAGTTTTTGCAGAGCAAGGTTATGCCGGGGATCATCCTCCATGGCGCACGCAACACAGAAGTCGAGCTTGGTCGTAATGACCGTCTCGCCCTCGACGTTACGACGATAGAGTTCACCGTGCTCCGGGCTGGCGTCCTCCCGCAGTCCCCCGGCCTCGATCAACAGATCGCGGATGGTCATGTTCTCCATGAGCTTGTAGTTGCCCGGACGAGTCAGCGCGCCCTGTGCCGAGACGCTGCGGTCGGGCTCGAAGTAGTCCCGGTGATAGACGACAATCTCATCCCACGGACGAAGCTCAAGGTCGTCGGCGCCGCCCTTGTTTTCGATCGCGGCACTGAGGTCGAACGGAATGATCGACTCATGGAACGACGGGGCCTCCTTGCGCTTGACAATTGCGTAGTCGAAATACGTTTCACTCAGCAGCGAACTATAGTCGGTAAGAATGTCGGAAACCCGCCCGCCTTCTTCGTATTCGTATTTTCCCGGACGTACGACATTGCCCGAAAGGTACACCGCGTTCATGTCGCGCACCACAACCGGGAAGATCCTGACGATGTCCCCGTCCTCAACGGCAACATCGGGCAACTGATCCGCCGACTCCGCTTCAAAATCGAGAACGCACTGGTACCGGTTGTCGGTGAACCGTTCAACTTGTATTCGGTTGACCCATGCTGCGGGAGTGAACCCTCCGGAAAGCGACACCAGGTCCTTGAGTCTGGTTTCCGGCATAATCTCGTACAACGCGCTGCGCCGTACGTTCCCCGCAATTGCCGCCATACGCGGCACGACCGGCACCGAGATCACGTCGCCCGGCTTCAACCGGACCGACGTGTAGTTCTTACCTTCGTTCAGAAATTCATAAAAGTCGACCGTGCGGACACGCCGGCCGTTCCTTCGAAGCTCAATCGTGCGCAGCGACCCGTCGGCGGTCGGACCGCCCGCGGCAAAGAGCGCATTGGTAATGTTGGAAAGTGCTCCTACGGTATAGAGGCCCGGAGATTTCACTTCTCCCACAACGTATATCTGGACCGGCCGCAGCTCGCCCATGGTAACGGAGGCCTTGACTCCCTCGATATTACCCAGGCGGTCGAGAAGGTTTTTCTGCATGGAACTCAAGGTCAACCCCGCCACCGGGACAGGCCCGAGTCGGGGAATATTGATCTTGCCGTCACGGTCCACCTTCAACCGATACTCTTCGTTGATTCTTCCCCACAGCATAACAATCACCTCATCACCCGAGACGATAGGGTATGACGAGGGCACCGGAACGTTGTCCGTTGGGGCAAACGTTGAAGTCTTTGCCTTGGCAAAAACGTCCATACCGAATACGGTGATCGAATCGAGTACGTCGTCGGGATGAATGGACTGCCCGCGGACAATGGCTTCATACACCGATTCGGCCCTCTCGTGCATTACGGTGTCTGCAAGGCCGGCCCCCTCCCGCACCGTCCCCGTCTCGGCGGATTCCGGGCGGGTCCCGTCCTGCCCCTCAAGCTCGCCCGCACGGTACTTCCGCATGAGATCCTGCATCCGCGAAGATGACCCGGTCGATTGCTGCTGAAGGTACTGCTGCATCATTTGCGCCCGGGCGGCGTCCTGCGCTCCGGTCGCGCCGGCGCCGAGCAGTAATGCACCGCAGACCGCTGCCGGTCTCAGCAGTGCCGCCGGCCTCAACGGCATGCCTCCATCGGCGCCTGTGCGGACCGGCGCTTTGCCACTGCGGCCGGCATGCATTCTCCCGTACATCACGGAGTCGTCACAATACGCATAATTCATAGCTTCATCTCCCACGCCTTTGGCTTCACCGAGGCATCCCCTCCCTTGACCAACGTCCCTCGATTCAATACGAGGCGGCGGTAGTGAAACGACCCAATCAAATGCAAATCGTGCGTTGCCAGAAGCACTGTCGTACCCCAACTGTTGATTTCCTGCAGGAGGGCAAGGATTTCACGCGATACTTCCATATCGAGGTTCCCCGTAGGCTCGTCGGCCAGCACAACCCACGGGTCGTTCACAATGGCTCTCGCAATACACACGCGCTGCTGCTCTCCCCCCGAAAGCTGCGCCGGGTAGTACGTACACTTGTGACTCAAACCGGTCAGCGACAGAACATCGTACACCCGACGTTTCATTCTCCGCTCGTCCACGCCGGTAACCCGGGTGGCGAACGCCACGTTTTCGAACACGCTTCGATCGTGAAGCAGCCTGAAATCCTGGAAAACAATGCCCAGTTTCCTTCTGAGAAACGGAATTTCTTTCCTGCGGATATACTTCGAGTCATGGCCGCATACGAACACCTGTCCCCTCGTGGGGACCTCCTCCATGTAGATATGTTTCAGAAGCGTGGTTTTTCCCGCCCCGCTCGCCCCGGTAAGGAAGAGGAACTCCCCCTTGTCAATAAACAGAGACACATGTGAGAGGGCCGTGAACTGTCCGTCATAGATTTTCGTCACGTGCGAAAACTGTATCACTGCTATGCCGCTTTTCGCAGGAGGAAGTGAATTCGCTCCGATGAAGGGTGCCACGGATGAAACGAATAGCCGTCCCAGATCCCCTCAACGGAAAAAAGGTGAGGCGGAATCATGTCACGGATCTCCCCGGGTGCGAAAAGCTTCTGCCGGTGCCGTTCATCGAATCGCTCGTACACGCCTCTCTCCTCGCCGTTTCGCCGGCGAAAGATTACGAAATCGTTGTGCTGCATCCCCTCTCTTTGTCGATAATAACTGTGCCGGACGTAAGCATAGTCGCCCACTTCCTCAAAATCCAGGATATCGCCGAAATGCCTGATTGAGTTTGCCTCGGTCGTGATGTCGAAGAGGAAGAGACCGTCGGGACGCAGAACTCGATGAACCTCCGTGAAGAGTGCGGCGTAGTCTTGCCGTGTGCAGAGGTAGTTGATCCCGTCGTAGAGGAACACCGCCATGTCGAATTGGTGCGAGATCGGCAATGCGCGCCCGTCGGCACATACCACCGGCCCGAGCTTCTCGCGCGCCTGACGGCACATTGCGGGGGACCGATCGGACAACACAAGCGTGAAACCCTCATGGCGGAGTTTGCGTGCCAGCACACCTGTTCCGCCGCCGATTTCCAGAATCTCGGGCCGCGCCCCGGAGGCGTAACGGCGAGCAACCCTTTTGACCAGAGCAACCCACCTCTCGTATCGAACGTGATGCATTACCTTGTCGTACACAGGCGCCAGAGCGGTGTATTCCACGCGGGCACCTACTGTCTGATGTCGACGAAGGTCTCTTTGCGCCATTTCCTGACCAGCGCGATCATTTTCTTCTGGGTCATGATATTGCGGGCCTGCTCCGCGAGTATCTCCCAGTCGTCCTCGAGCGTATAGGGCCGCTGTTCCACTCGATCGTCCACCCGGTATATCGAAAGGGTGTTTTCCTCTTCGATGGGAGAGGGAATCATGCCCGGCTGAAGCGTGTCGACCGCGGAGCGCACGAGTGGGTCGAGAGCTTCAATCGACTGCCATCCCATGTCTCCACCACGCGACCTGGTCAGTTCGTCGGTGCTGAACCGTCGAACCGCCTTCTCAAAGGATTCCGGGGAATCCGCATGCTCCCGGATCGAGTCCAGCAACGCACGAGCCTTCTCGGCAACTTCCCGCGGAGGAGCAACTCTGATCAGAATCTGTCTGACCCGCACCCGTCCCTCTTTCCTGGCCTCCACCTTGATGATATGGAATCCCAGTTTGGTTTCAAAAATGTCGCTGATCTCCCCGGGACTCAGCCTGAAGGCAACATCCTCGAACCTGAGCAGGTTCAGCGAACCCTTTCCCACAAATCCCAGGTCTCCACCCTGCTCGGCATTGGGGTCCTGGGAAAACGCTCGTGCGAGTTCCTCGAACTCCTCTCCCTCCTGCAGTCGCTCCTGTATCCGTCTGATCCGCTCGTAGGCGGCCTGCTTGATCGAATCCGACGGCGCCAACTCCACTGTCAGCCTCGACAGCCTGACACTTTTGCCCGCGGAGGGGAGACTGTCTTTGTATTCCTCGTAGAATCTCTTTACGTCCTTTCGCGTAACGCTCACGTTTGCCACATAGTACTGGCTGACCTTCTGTTTCAACAACTGCTCCCTGATACTCCTGCGCATCTGCTTACGGAATTCGGCTACCCCCATGCCCTGGGTTTGCCGCAACTGCCGATCAAGCTCCTCAAGAGTAATACCGTTTTCGCGCAGGATTGTCTGGATTCTCCGCTCCAGCGCCTCTTCGACATCCTGGCTCTTGACCGTGATATTGGTATCCTTCTCGGCATGAACGAGCAGAACTTTCCCGTCAATCAACTCCTGCAGAGCATCGTCCCTGATCTTGTCGAGGTCAACGGAATCGGGGCTCACCCTCATCCGGTTCATCTTCAGAAGGGTATAGGCCTCGAGTTCGGAAACGGTGATCACGGAATCCGAGACAACGGCCGCGATTCCGTCGAGACGTTCCCGCGCCTGTGTCGCGAACGTCAGACACCATACCATCCAGGCGATTGCACTCCACCGCGGCAGCGGCTTACGCCGGATACCGTCACTGCTCCAACGAAGGCTCATCTTCATCTCCGTCTCCGGTCCCTTCCCGCACCGCGGCCGGCTCCTCCCCGCCGGTGCCCGCGGGTGGTCCCGGAATCGCATCGAAATTGTATTCATAGTCCACTTTGGTACGCAGCTCCAACAGCATACGCTCTATTTCCCGCTTCTGCATTTCCGCCGAAAGACGGTTGACGATATCGTCCCGGACTTCACTCAACGCACACACCGAACCCGCCGGCTGCTTGTCCCATACCCGCACGATACTGTATCCCGATTCGGTCTTGATCGGACTGGTCGTTCCCCCGGCCCGAATGCGGGGGACCGTCCCCGCAAGCGCCGGCGGGATCTCACCAAGCGGGACATACGGCACGGAGCGTGGGTCGAGAACCGGCAAATCGGAGTATCGTGCCGCCAGGTCAAGGAAGTTGTCGGCGGTTACCTTGTTGCGAACCTGCCACGCGGTCTTCAAGTCTTCAACGACAATTTCGGAAAACTTGAAAACGTCTTCTTCTCGAACAAAAGAATCCTTGTGCGCTTCGTAGTATTTGGCAACCATGGTTTTCGTGATCCTGGAGTCCTCCCTTACCACCGAATACCGGCTTATCATTTCGGCACATAACAGGTCCCGCTTCATCTTTTGAAGGCGACTCCGAATCTTCTCTTCCTTGTGGATCTTCCTTCGCAGTGCCTCCTGGTAAAGCAGCTCATTGTCGATCCATTGTTTCACATAGCGAATATTCTGTTCACGCGTAATCTTGTTTCGATACTCCCGCGGAATGCTTTCGTACAGATCATCCAGGGTCAGAACCGAGTTGCCTATCCGGGCAATTACCGGGCTGTCGGGTTTCTTCCGGCACACGAACACCCCCAGCACCGCCGCCAGTACCATACAACCCGCATACCGAATACGCCCGCTCCGGCGAATGTTCACGTCGCGGCCCCCTTCGTCGTAGGATGATATCCCGGTCCGTCTATTCTCTTGATTTCTTTAAGAAGATACATGATTCCTGACCGTGGATTCTACGGTGGAAGCATGTTTGCGAAAGCACCCCGCGTGCCCGGGAAACAACCGCTGAGTGGAAGCAGGACAATGCCGGAGACACCGGTTTGTCTTCGGCATAGAATTGGCCCGCCAAGGCAGAATTGCACAATTGGTCAGCACCGCAACGTCTACGCGTCATCATTGAGATTGTCGGGACAGGACCCGGGCGGCAACACAGCGATTGCGAGGGGGAGCCCAACAGGTGCCTGGTCCGAAGCCCCCCACCGTAAGCACCATTTTTTGTGTAACACTCTGAGAAAACGAGCGGTTAAGGAGGTCTTTCGGCTGCAATTTGCCCCCATGTACATACAAACCGTTGCCAACAGAAAATCTCCGCCCTGCATGCTTCTCAGACAGGATCATCACCGGGTGGGCAAGCGCGTGGTCAAGAAAACACTGGCCAACATCACCGATTGGCCCGACCACGTGGTCGAAGGCCTGCGTGTCCTGCCCAAGCGCGGAGCGCTGGACGATTCAGGCCAGGGATGTCGCATCACCGGGAGTCCGCCCCATGGGCATGCGGCGGTCCCGGGCACACTCAGAAAGCCGGGGCTGGATCGATTGATTGCCTGCCGACCCAGTCCTCAACCACAGTGCATCGTGGCCATGAACTGTGCCCGGGCTATTGACCCCCGCTCCAAATTGGCCGCCGTCAGGAAAAAAAGGCCCGCGCTCACATCTTTCTCCGTGATTCCTTGGGGAGCGCTGGAGGCATTCCCTATGAGGAAGCTCAACGTCCTTTTTTTCCTTGTAAACTTTCCCGAGAGAGAAGGTGCTATGACCAAGCGATCATAGCACCTCTAAAACATGACAACTCTGATTTTTATCGCAGAGCCGGATCTACAATGAGATTGGTCAAGCTCCCATCTTCAATAGTTACGCCGTCTCTAAGGTCAATGCGATTGCCGGATTTAAGGTTGATGCTGCATCCTGGTAAGAACTGGTCATTTCGCATGATTAGTACTTGGTGAGCCCGAACATCCGGCTGAAGACTACTGACAATTTGGTCTTCGTAAATCAATGTACCGGGGTAAAGGTCACCCGGTACGTAAACCACATTAATGGCATCATCATGGTAATCCGGGTCCGTGCAGACCACCTCTATCCGTCCTACGATTTCGCCGTCGAAGTTGTAGGACCACTCAGCATATCCAGGCAAGGTGAAGTTAGGAATGCTCCAGGTTAAGTCCCTTTGTGAAGTCGTAGTGTTCCATGATTCAACTACGACATCACCGCCCTCATGGGGAAAAACAAGGTTCCATTCCCAGGAAACAGGCGAATCGCCGTATTTGTAAGCACGGTAACTCAATGATTGGGGCGACTGGGTTATTTCAGTAGTGCAATCATCGTCTCGCAATCTTACGATATGTTTTGGGCCGACACCTGTTGGTATAGGTGCTCTGGGATTGGAAGCCATGCGCAATGTTTCCCCCCATTCTTGAGAAAAGCCGAATTGTACAAATTCGGCATAACTTCGCCTAAGGCGCTGGCCAGGATCTGGATCCAAATAGATAATGTCCCCAACATCACTCTGGGACCCAGTACCGGTATACCCGGTAATCAATACGAGGTGGTGGAAAGTAGTTGCACGATAGAGTCCAGCCATGATTGGTCGACCCTGATCAATCTCCCAAATCACATCGCTCTTTGAGAGATTCCCGCCTCCAGTATGTGGATTAAACGGTGTATGGTTTGTCGAAATAGTCCCAAAGTGCCACAAGACTTGATCAACCGAGAATGAAGATCCTTTCAGGTCATTTGGTACATTGCTTCCTGATACAGCCCAGTGTGCAATCGTAGACTGGCTTGTCGGATACTGATAAGCATTTAACACCATTTCACTGCATGCAGCCCAGCACCATTTGTTCTGGCTTTGCGCCACAGGATTAATACTGAGTTCCCTAGCAGCCCATGCATTGCTTGCTGTAACCGTGAGCACAAAAATTGCTGCAAAACGTCTTGGATTTCGCCTAATCATCTTTTCCCTCCCCGCTTGTTAAACACGCCGGGGTGTTCTTTGAAGAACCTTTCACGCTTTTCACGGTTTTGCTCCCATTCTTTCTTTCGATACTTCAATATGGTGCTGGCATCATCCAATGAATCTACGGATTTAGAGGCGATCAAAGATAACGAATCTGTGTACGAGTCAGGGCGAAGGTACAACAGGTTATTGGGTTTCTTACTCGGAAAGTGGAGATACTTGTGTTGTCCATCCCTAATCAAAACTGGTCGTATGCCGGTATGCTCCGGGTACTTTCTCCGTATCTTATCCCAATCTCCCCGGCATCCAATAGCTGCATCACCACAGCCAAATGTATAGATACTATCTCCTTTCTTTCTGACCTGAACGGAATATGTGTACTTGCCCCGAACCTTTACAGGAATATGCCACATGTTTTCCCTCTTGATCAGCTTTTCCAAGTCGATATTTGCATCGCATGTGTCAAATACTTTGTAATCGAAAGTGTAAACCTCGACCGGCAGGCCAACCCGAAATTGCTTGAGGTTTACGTTTTCAGCAACGAATCGCCATTTCTTTGCCGATTCCAACCCATACTTAACGTTTGGATCAGTCTGCAACTGCTCCATAATCTCCTCAAGCCCATCAGGAATCTCTCGTGAATAGCCAATACTTGCTATGCCCAAAAGACCCAGAAGGGCACATGTCAAATAGCGTTTCATTCCAAACCTCCAGCTTTGTTGAAATGGTCGTCAGATGAAGTCGACTTGCTACCTTGTGCTTTTCCTCTCATTCCTCAGTTTGCTTCTTGTTCTCTTCTTCTCATTCTTCAGTTTCTTGACCATTGCTCTTGTCCTCTTAACCCTCTTGTTGTAATTGGTGCG
>CAZNDN010000122.1:0-12239 GCA_964571815.1 uncultured Fibrobacterota bacterium
TCGAATTCAGGTATCCGACCCGGAAAAGGCCCCGGGAGCCTCACGCTCCCCGCCTCGATTTCAGCACCGCTTCAAACACCTCCAACGCCCGATCGATCTCAGCGTTGCGAACGATCAACGGCGGCATGAACCGGACCGTGTTGTGCCCGGCCTTGATCACCAGAAGCCCCTTCTTCCGGCAGGCCTCGATAATCGAGTTTGGATCGCTGGACATCTCGACTCCCACCATGAGACCCGCGCCGCGGACGTCCTTGATTGCGGGATAGTTCGCGGCAAGGGCTTCCAGTCGCGATACCAGGTACGCGCCCTTGCGCGCTACGTCTTTCAGAAACGGTTTGCGCCCCACTTCCCGGAGGACTTCGCAGCCCAGCGCGCAGGCGAGGGGATTGCCGCCGAACGTGGTCCCGTGGTCGCCCGGCGAGATCGCACGCGAAATCTTCTCCGTGCAGACCACCGCGCCCAGGGGCAGACCGCCGCCGATCGGCTTGGCAAGAGTCATGACATCCGGCACGACCTTGTGCTGCTCGTAGTTCCACAGAGTCCCGGTGCGACCGCCCCCGCACTGAATCTCATCGAACACCAGCGCGATACGATGCTTCCGGGTGTAGCGTCGCAGAAACCGCAGGAATTTCGTATCGGCGGACCGTATCCCGCTTTCGCCCTGAAGCGGTTCCACGAGCACGGCGGCGAACTCGTGCTTGTCAAGGACCTTCCGGGCAGCGTCGATATCGTTGAACGGTGCGTGGTGAAACCCCTCCATCATGGGCCCGAATCCCGCATGAAACTTCTTCTGCGCCGTGGCGCTCAACGCGCCGTACGTCCGCCCGTGGAACCCATCCTCGAACGACAGAATGTGGTACCTGGTCTCCGAGACGCCCGCGGCCCACTTGCGGGAGAATTTAATCGCCGCCTCGACCGCTTCGGTCCCGCTGTTGCACAGAAACACCCGGTCGCCGAAGCTGCGTTTGACCAGCAGCCGGGCAAGGTCTACCTGCGGGCGGGTGTAGTAGAGGTTTGACGCGTGGAGCAGACGGGCGCCCTGCTCCCGCAGGGTTTTCACGAGCCGCGGATGCCCGTGGCCCAGAGCGTTGACCGCAATTCCCGACCCGAAATCGAGGTACTCACGTCCCCGGGAATCATACAAGTATACCCCCTTGCCTTCAACAAACGGGGGATTGGTTCGTGCATACGTAGGTACAAACAATGTGTCGCCGGCAGCCATAACGGCTCTCCTCTCCAATTATTTCCGGCACGTTGTGCCGAAACAGTGACGAGAAAAATATATCCACCAGGAAACTGCGTTCCCTTCCGGCCGTCAACGGACGCCGGTCGGGGTCTTATCACCGCCAATGCCGGGGGAGACTATTTCGATGAGCTGTCGGTGCGAGAGGGCGCCCCGGGGCGGGGCCTTCGCTCGGGGTCAATGGGGGTGTCGTCGGCCACGGGCGCGGGACGCGTGGTATCGGCACAGCCGACGGTCGACGAAGTCGCCGTTGCTCCGTTGTCGGCGTTTTCACCGGATTGCTTCACGGGAGCCTCCTCGGCCGCCGACACGGTTGAAATCGCGGATACGAACATGATCACCGCGACTATGAATGCGGATATATGCGCCCTGGGAGTCATAACCCTGCCGTCGTCGAAATGATTGCCGCTCATGATTGCACTCCCCTTTAAGATACACCGCCGAAAGACCTCTGTCAAGCCATAATGTCCGGGACAGGGGAATCGGACACTTTTGTTCGTGAAACACTCACAAGAATCAATCCGGTGTGCCCGGCCTCTCCCGGGCACACCGGGCTTTTCACCTTCGTTTTGCCACTCTCACGGGTCGCATTGCGGTTGCACGATGAATCGAGGGCCCCGCGGAGCTTCGGCGTCCCGCGGAACCCCCCGCAAGGCGAATTGCCCCGTCGCGGCCGTTGGATCCGCGCTTCCGCAGCGCCGGCCGGCTCGACTCATGCGACCGGGCAGGCCTCCCCCGGGAAACCGCGGGGCGATCCGGTTTTCTCACCACACGCTTGCTCAGAGAACAACCTCCCCGCCCGCGGCACTCCCGCTTCACGCCCACGGAAGTATGATAAGAACTCTTCCGGTAAACCCTTCGCGGCCCTGCCCGCACGTGCCTGGTCACCGTCCGCGCACATCGCGGGGCGTACCTGCGGTGAATCCGACGAATAATCGTCTTCCGCGGAACCCCACACGGCCTTCCGATATACCGTGTCACCTCCACCCGGCTGTGCCACGGTCCGTAGGTGTGCACCCGTCGACGGCAGTCGTAGAATACGCTGCGACACTGCCAGACACCGCGACCGCACGGCGGCGTGTACCATCGCCATACCTGCCTGACCACCACCGGCTCCGCGCACACACAGCACTCGTCGTAGCACGGGTCGCCTATCGAGATCGAAAAGGAAAACGATCCCGCATGAAGTGCCACAGGTATGAAAACAGCCGCCGTCGCAACTGCAAGCCTGCGCATAATCAAACCTCCTTCCCGTTGAAAAACCCCATCAAACCCCCGAGCCCCCTGCCCGGTAGCCCTGTGGTTCCGCAAAGCGCGTGCCGAAATCGTAACCGATTCTATTTCAAGAAGTTATATGAAGGAGCAGTACGGGCGGGCGCCCCGGGAACCGGGAGAATCGTCCCGGAAGGGCCCGGCCGGTCCGAGCCAAAGGTCACGTAGTTCATTGTTTTGCAACAGGTTACCTGTTCCGGTGGAGGTGCGGGAACACATTCCCGCTTACGCGGAATCCGCCGTGGGGTGCGTTGCGTGAGACACCGACGAGGACGCCTGCGATTATTCGCAAAGAGCGCTCACCGAGCGGCGATTGCGGATTGGTAGTAGAGATATTTGAGGAAGTCGTGGGTCAAGGGGAAACTCAGGTCCACCTCAATTTCATCACCTATCCCGCCTGAACTGCGTTGGTTGCTTCACCGCGGGTGGCACTGTCATCCTTGACAGTGTTCTATCCGCTACTGAACAAGTACCTAAAGTGCATCGGGCAAATCACCAACGAAAACGTCGGTGCCGCCCAAAGTGGATTATCAAGTACTTCAATCTGCAGACGCTCTTGCTCTTCTTGATTCTTGAGTTTTGAACTCTGACCTTCGCTCCGGATCAAAGGCCCTGAAGGCCGCAGCAGCGGGTGCATACCGGCATCAGGCCGGTCGACAGCTTGCGACGGAACCGCTTGAACTTCTCCCCGTTCCGGATCCCGTAGAAGCTCTCTTCGTTGACATTGCCGGCGGTGAAATCCTGGTAGTCGCGACAGGGAGTAAGTCTGCCGTCGGGGGAAATCTCCGCGGTGTAGTAGACGCTGCGGCACACGGGATAGCCGCAGTCCCACGCATGATCTTCGTAGTAGCGGCGAACCCGCTGCTCGTCGACAAAATGGGGGAAAAACTGCGGCACGCAGGCGCGTCCTCGCGACATCCGCACCACTTCCCGCAGTTGCGCGGCCGTGACCTTCGGATCGACATCGTTGAAGCATGACTTGAGATACCCGCGATGATTGCGGGGTTCGTAGCCGAAGAGATCCCGGAACACCTGTTCATGAAGGCGCGCGCTCTTCGGTGATAAACCAGCCGTAATAGTAGGAGTGAATCTGCGTCGTGTCCATTACCAGCCGGTGGATATCGACAAGACGGGAGTAGTTGCGGTTGGAAACCACCGTGATGGGGTTGACAAGAGGAAACCTGGAACGTTTGCGTTTCTTGAGTTCCTCTATTTTGTGGATGACCGCCATGGTACGCTCGAAGTTGTCGGAAACGCGTCCCCCTGCCGGGGAACGAAGCTGGTTCCGGGATGCCGCATCCCAGCCGTCAACACTCAGATTCAGGGCCGCCGGCGCCCCCGTATCCATCAACTCCTCAATCACCCGTCCCAGCTCATGCGCGTTCGTTGCGATCAGCCCGTAGACGCCGACTCCGGCCATCTCTTCGAATACCGGCACGAGCGGTTTCCACATGGTGGGCTCCCCGCCCCAGATTATAGTAAAAAGGGTTATCGCGTGCGGTCTCGTGGACAATACGCTTCACGACATCGAAGCTCAACTCGTTGAGCCGTTCGCCGCGTTGCAGCTTGCGCAGCAGATGACCGTTCTCGCCCCACTGGCCGCACGATGCGCACCGGAGGTTGCAGACTTCGTTGGCCCGAAGCGAGACCATGCCCACGGGCACGTCCTTCTCCGGGTTGAGCGGCATACGATACTTGCGCACCTGCGAGGACATCATCCGCCAGGCGTACCGATGCGTAAGCAGCGAAGGCAGAAGGTAGCGAAAGAAGAACGTCGTTGGAATAACCGCCTGTCCCGAGAACCGGGCCATTTGTTTGCCTTTCCGCTTGTTCTTCGACTCAGAGCCAACCGTGTTTTCGGTACCACTCGATCGTACGCTTGACACCCGCGCGAAGATTGTACGCGGGCGAGAACCCCTGATCCTCCCGTATGCGCCGCGAAGAACACACCCACGAGGCCCGGGCGTATTCGCGCACCTTTTCCCGGTTGAGAATAGTTGCCTTCCCCCGAAGCGCCGACTGAAATTCCGCAATGCGGGCAACGAAGAAGGCAATCGGCAACGGTACGGGCACGGTGAAAATATCCCTGCCCATCACTTCGGCGATCGTCCTCCCCATACGCTCCATCGTGTGCACTCCCCCATCGTCGACAAGGAACGTCTTCCCGCGTGCCCGCCGATTACTCAGACACAGCACCACGGCCTCCGCCAGGTCTTCGGCATAGACAAAGGACATCGGCGTCTGCCGGCCGATTCGAGTGACGATGCCTCGTTTTGCCAGGCGAAAGGCGCTCAGAAAATCCCTGTCGCCGGGTCCGTAGACCGACGAAGGCGCCAGGAGGGTAATCGGGAGTGACTGCATGAACGACTCGGCAACCCGCTGCCCCTCGAGTTTGCTTCGGCCGTAGGTGCTCACCGGGGCGGGCGTCTGCGACTCGGTTGTCATGCCGCCCGGCCGGGCGGGGCCCAGCGCAGCCTGGCTCCCGATATGCACGATTGCCTTGAATCGCGTGCCGGCCGCCGCACACGCACGATACAGGTTCTCCGCGCCGTCGCGGTTGACCCGGTACAGATCGTTCATCCGTCGTGCTTTTGTCAATCCCGCGCAATGCACGACCCCCTCGATTCCTTCCAGCGCCGGCGGCAGCGACTCCGGTTTCAAAACGTCACCCTCCACCAGCTCGGGATTGCAGTGACGAATGTATTCGACACGGCTTGTCGGACGAACCAGGCAGCGGACGCTCATACCCGCACGGCTCAGCGCCTCAACCACGTGCATTCCGACAAACCCCGATGCTCCGGTTACCAGCACCATCCGCATGATTCCTCCCTCACAGGTTGTAGTCGTAAAGTCGGTATTTCCTGTACACACGCGCCCCCGGTTTCCGCAGCGCATTGTTCATGGGCCCGTTGGTCTCCAGCACCCACGACAACTCACCGCGGTAGATCCCTTTCTCCCTGCCGTGACGATACGTCTTGTAGTAGAAGCACGTATCGATGCCCATTCTGCGGAACCGCGCCGGTACACCCATAATTAGGATGCGCACCATATCGATTGTACGCTTATACCACAGCAGTTTCGGCAACCCGAACGGGAAAAGCCGCCCGTTGAGCTTGATAAGCGCCTGGTTTATATCCGGAAGGGTCAGGGAAAACCCCGCCGGCTCACCGTTGACAAACGCAAGTAGACAGAAGCCCGGATCGACCACCAGCTTCAGGTCCGCCGCAAGGTGGGTGAACTCGCGTTCGGTCATGGCCACGGCGCCCCGGTTGTCGGCCCGGGCTTCGCTGTAACCCGTGGGAAACACGATCGCCCCGCCATGCCGTTTGAATCACGCAATTCTCTCTTCACGCTCCCGGGTCCGATCGTAGCAGCCGCTGAGAAGAGGCGCCGAGACCGCTCCGGTTCCGTAACGATCGACCGCCTCCTTGACCGCCCCTTTCACTTCCGGATTGCAGGAATATCCCGGGTAGTTGCAGGAATACAAATTGAGAAATGTCCGCACCTTCTTCTCGAAACGCTCATCCGGCATTCCCCCGCAAACGCTGACCGTTCCCGGTCGGCCGGCGTGGAAAAAAACTAACGAGAATATACGCCAATGGCGGACGATACGCAAGGGTGAAAACCCCTCCGATGCCGCTCGTGACGGGGTATTTGCCGGGTCCGGGGAAGCGTCGGTGCATTTTCCGGTTGAGAAAATGGTGTAAGAAAGGCAAAATTATTGTATTACGACGGCGCAGGAGGAGCACGAGGGAGGTGGAAGTCCCGTGCAGTGCCGGCATACACACGGGCTCCATCGGCGGGTGAAGTTCCTTTGCGGGCGCCGGGCAGGTTACCCAACGCTCAGCACTCCCCCGGAGAGCCGAGGATCCATGATAAGGCCAACGGAAACCCGAACGAATCCAGCGCTGGATCGTATCGACAACAGCCATGGCAAACCGCACGAAAGCATCCATCGGGCAGAGCCCACGGTGAGACTCCCTTTCCACCCCGCCGGGACGAAGATCGTGCCGCACCTGCTATGCGTTGCGCTTTCGATCCTCTTCCTGTACCATACTTCCCTTGCAAGCCCACCGCACACGTTTCTTTTCGGCCTTGTGAAGCGTGCCGAGAAGCTCTTCGTCCAGTGCGCCGGGGATCCCCGGATTCGCATGAAGGAGCTGGCGCCGGCGCAGGCACTCCTGGACTCGCTGAGCTCCGCAACCTCGCTGTTTCACTCCATTATCCGCACCAACTCCAGGGCCGTGGTTGTCAACGAAGCGGTACGTTCCGGGCCTCCGGGGGAACGCTACCGCGGTGTTGCGGCGGAGCCATGGTACCGGGCCGTTGAAAAAGGCGGGGAGCCTTACTACGGACCGCCGATTCGTGAGAAGGGATTCGCCGGATGGGAGCAGGCGATTCCGATTTTCGTTCATACCGCCGAAGAAGGGCGTCGGTTCGGCGGGGCGCTCATGTGCCGGATCGACGCGGCCCGGTGTGTTGCGCTGACCACCGCCCGTCTCGGTACGCCCGTGCAGATTCTCTATGGCGGGCGTACGCTCGCCGGCGCAGTCAATGCTTCCAACGGCCGCGTGGTGACAAAACCTGCCGCGCTTCGGGGCGACGACGGCTATACGGTGCGCTACGGCATTGAGTGGGGCGATCGGAAGAAAGTCGAGGCAGCGGGCGGCACAGCGGTATCGGGAGACGGAAGCGCTGAGCGACTCGTCGGGAGCGACCACATGCCGGGGAACCAACCCACCCGGGCCCCGCCCGCCGCATCGAGCAATAACCGCGGGTCGCACCGCACACGTCCCCGCTTGCTTGACATGCTCATCAGCTACCGATACGTGCTCACCACGATCGCGGCACTGGCCGCACTTTTCATACTGATCACAATGATTGTTCGAACTCTCGGGAGAGGTAAGGGAACGCCCGTGCCGCGAGGAGGCCCCATGGAGCAGCCGAAACTGAATTCGAAGGGAACCATCACGGTCGAAGCCGACGATGAAGACACCGCGGATTTCATCGTTGACGAAGAGAAGCGGCAAAGCATTGTCCAGCAGGAGTCGGAGAATGTCCGCCGGGCGGTTCTCAACGACATCTACGGAGAAATCAGGAACCAGATTGTCAGGCAGGAATCGAGGAAGATGTACGAGGAGGTACGGAGAGGCCTTGAAGACGATCTGCGGCACCGTCTCGAAGCTTCGGAAAGCGAATCGATCAGGCAACGGCTTCGCGGCGAGCTGACTTCAGTGCTTGAAGATGAGCTTCGTGAGGAAATTCGCCGCGAGCTTCGCGCCTCACGCGACGAACTCGCCGCGGAGGAAAGGGAGAGACTACGGAAAGAAATTGCCGAGGAAGTGCGCGAGGGTTCGTATGAGGAAATCAGGGATGAAGCGTACGCCAACCTGGAGAAAAACGTCCAGGCCCGGGTCCGGCTCGAAAACGAAAAAGAGCTTGCGGATCGGGCCGTGGAGAAGCTTGCCGCCGAAATGTCCGAACGGGTGCAACGCGAGCAGTCGTCGGAATTGGAGCATGCGGCCCGCGAGGAGTTCAAGCGAGCGCATACAGCATCACTCACGGATGAACAACGGGAGGGTCTTGAGCAGGAGGCGCTCGCCGCCTTGAGGGGGGAGATTCGAGACCGTACGGAGCAGCAGCACCGCGAGAGGGTGGAGCGTGAGGAACGAGACGCTCTGCGGGCGGAAATCGCGGCCGAAATACGCAGTAGTGAATCTTCCGCGATCGCGGATCGCCTGCGGGAAGATCTCCGTGAAGAACTGCGGGAGGGAATCCATCGGGACGAGTACGGGTCGCTGTACGAACAGGAGAAGGAGACGGTCAGAAGTGATATCGTCGCCATTCTTCAGAACAACGAGTACGCGCAGATGGTCGAAACCGAACGCGAGAGGCTCGGCGCGGAAATCCGCGCGCGTCTGGCGGAATTGGAGACGGAGAAGCTCACGGATGAAATCCGCAGCGAAATAAAAGGAAACATCCGGGAATCAATACGGAGTAACGAAATCGATGCGATTACCGCGAGGATGCGGGCGGAGTTTACTTCGGTGGTGCGCAACGAACTCAGAGAACGGGAGCGTGATTCATTGCGGGAGAAGGTTCGCGAAGAACTCATGAAGGAACTTCGCGGGAAGCTTGAGGCAACCGAGAAGGATGCGATTTGCGCGCGGCTGGTTGCGGAAATCGAACAGCGCGAGCACACGCGCATCGAGGAAGAAGTGCGGCCGGGGATCGTTGCCCGCGAGCGCATGCGCATACTCGAAGAAGAGGCGCCGCGGTTGCGGACGGAGATCAGATCCCAACTCTACAAAGAGGAAAAAGAGGCACTACGTGCGGCGGTGCAGGAGGAGATATACGAAGACACCGTGGCGGATATCGAGAAGAACGCGGCGAAGAGGATCGAGGAAGGTCTCGGAGAAAACCGGCAAGCCGAACTGCAGTCGATCAGGGAACAGATGGCGGCGGAACAGAACAAACGATTCGAAGGGGAGCTGGGCGAGTTGCTGCAGCTCCTCTCGGAGACCTCCCGGTCGGCCGACGATTTCCCCGCCATGGAGTCGTTCAGGCAGACCGTGGCGAAGCTCAAGGAAGAGAAGAACCGGCGCGGCTGCTGCTCGCTGGATGAACAGAGAGCGGAAAAACTTGTCACCTACCTGGCCCATGTTACGAATGACTTCGATGCGTTTCTGGAGCGGCTCGAGTCGACGTCACAGTCGGCGATAATTCAGATTAACAGCATTCTGAATGCCCTGAAGGAACCGTAGGCAGACGTTGCCCTTCCCACGATCGTCGTTTTTCCTTCGCCAGGAGCGGATACTGAAGCTCAGGCCTCCCCAATCGTGCGTTTGAGCGCCGCAGCCGTTTCATCGGAGATCCCTTCCACCGAGG
Source organism: uncultured Fibrobacterota bacterium (assembly GCA_964571815.1). Taxonomy (GTDB): domain Bacteria; phylum Fibrobacterota; class Chitinivibrionia; order Chitinivibrionales; family WJKA01; genus CAZNDN01. Next base: position 9,404 of record CAZNDN010000122.1, read on the forward strand.
CGATCTGTTCCACCGACGCCTTCTTGAGCCCTTTGAGCGAACCGAACCGCCTCAACAGCGCTCGTGACCTCGACGGCCCGATTCCCGAGATCTTCTCCAGGGAGGAGCCTCGATACTGCTTTGCCCGCACGGTGCGATGGTACGAAACCGCCCATCGATGGACCTCGTCACGCACCCGCTCGGCGAGTTTTCGGCCCGGATGAGTCGGCGGAAGTCCGACGGGCTTATCTTTGAAAGGTGAAAAGAGAAGCTCCTCTTTCTTTGCAAGTGCGACGGCAACGGGGGCGCGGGAAAAGTCCCGCAATGCCGCCGTCGCAGCACTGAGCTGTCCCTTGCCGCCGTCGATGAGCAGCAAATCGGCCAACTCGCCTCCTTCAGTCTCAATCCTGGCCAAGCGCCGCCGCACGACTTCCATCATCATCGCGAAATCATCCTGACCGGCAACCGAGCGTATGCGGTACCTGCGATAGCCCGATTTGTCCGGTTCCCCGTCGACAAACCGCACCATGCCGGCCACGGGATGCGACGTGCCGAGATTGGAGATGTCGAAGGCTTCGATCACGCGGGGTCTGGTCGGCAGGCCGAGGGCCGCCTGCAGATCGGCCACATCCGCTTCGGGGTCGCGAGGAAGTCGCTGGGCCAGGGCAAGCCGCGCATTATGAACCGCCATGTCGATCAGCTTTCTCCTGGCTCCTCTTCCGGGCATGACCACGCTCACCCTTGATTCAAATTGCGACTCGAACCATCGCTCCAGTGCCTCACCGTCAAAACCACTGTCCGAGGGAACCAATACTTCGGAGGGCGCGGTCGCCGATGAGGACAGGTAGTACTGCACGACTACGTGATCGTGGTTCTCCTCTCCCCCGTTCCATATATCCCGGGACATGAAGAATCGTTTGGTGCTCACCAGAAGGCCTTCTCTGACCGTAAGCACCGCCATGCAGGCGTGACGGTCCCCCCGAAAAAGCCCGAACACATCGCAGTCCAGCTCGGGAAGCCGCAGATCCACCCGCTGCATCTTCGAAGCATCCTCCAGCAGCTTGATCTGGTCCCGCACGAGTGCGGCGCGTTCGAAGTCCAGACTGTCGGAGGCCTCCTGCATGCGCGAGGTGAGAAGGGACCGCAGGTCGCGACGTCTGCCCTGAAGAAAACGGATGAGCATATCGACGTTCCGGCGGTATTCCTCCTGCGATATCTTGCCCGCGCACGCGCCCGAACACCGTCCCATCTCGTAGTTGATGCACGGACGTTGCGGTCGCTTCAGCGGCAGTTTCTTTCCGCAATCGCGCAGCTTGAAGATCATCCGGGCAAACCGCATCAGACGCCGCATCGCGCGCGCATCGGTATACGGCCCGAAGTACTTCGCCCCGTCACGCTCCACACGCCGCGCAACCACCAGCCGGGGAAATGCCTCCCGCACCGTCACTTTCAGGTACGGGAAGTGCTTGTCGTCTTTGAGTTGAACGTTGAACCGCGGTTTCCGACTGCGAATCAGGTTTGCTTCGAGTACCAGCGCTTCGATCTCGTTTCCCGTCGCTATCCAGTCGATATCGTGAAGCCGGCTGAGCATGAGGGGTATCTGTGCGCGGTCGGCATGGGCGTCAAGGAAGTACGAGCGCACGCGGGCACGAAGATTGACCGCCTTGCCGATATAAATCGGTGTGCCGGTCCGGTCCCGCATGATATACACGCCGGGTGATTCGGGGAATTGCCGCACGCGGTCCTGAAGTCGGGCTGGTTTCATAACGTCGGTATACGTTCACGACCGTATAGACATTGCATCAATGAAAATACGTTGCTCAACAGTCGGGGTCGCGCGCCGGCATCACCCGGGTCGCCCCGCGACAGGGCACAATTTTCCGGACGGTCCGGACGAATTATTTTCTTGAAGACGGGGAGGTCGCTGCGGCACTCACGGGGGCGTCGACGCACTCCGCAACAATCGTTTCAAATAGTCGGTTTCATGCCCTATTGTTTCAATATACGCATACTCGAAAATATCCTCGGTGGAGTGACTATCTGTTTGTTGCTGTGCTCACGCGTTGCCGCCGGTGACGATGACGATAAGGACAAGTGGCGGGACGTCCAGTACGAGCCCGATGTTCTCGCATTCAGCCAGGCCTTCCGTGATTCTCTTGCACAGGCCAGGAACGTGACGTGGCGCCGGAGCATGCGAAGTGTTCCCGTGCGCGCCCTCTCGAAACCGGAGAAGTTCGTTTACGATGTCGGCTGGGGGCCCATGCGGGCCGGATGGGGAATTATCATCACCAGGCCCGACACGGCATCCGGCCTGATTCACCTCATGGCCAAGGGCATGTCCAACAATTTCGTAAGCACGTTCTACAAGGTACGCGACTTCCTTTACAGCCCCGTGGACATGGAGGGTTTGTATCCGTATTTCTTCGAGGAGCACCTCCGAGAGGGGCGCTACGACGACGATCGGTGGACACTATACGATCATGAAAAGGGCCTGGTGTATACCCATAAGAAGAAGTACACAAGGGTCGAGGCGCCCCGTTTCTCGCAAAGCGTCGTCTCCCTGCTCTTCTATGTCCGCTGCATGGACCTGGCTCCGGGGGATACGTTCACGATCCCCACGTTCGTACAGGGGAAGAACTACCAGGTTTTTTTCAGGACCGACAGCAAGCTGCATTCGGTGAAGGTTGACGCCGGTCGGTTCGAATGCTTGCTTGTTGAGCCGAAACTGACCGGCAAGGGCCGCGTGTTCACGAAAAAGGACAAGATCAGGATCTGGCTCTCAAACGATTCCCGCAAGATTCCCGTGCTGATCAAGTCACGGGTCGCGGTCGGCTCGATCAACGTTCGACTCATCCAC
>CAZNDN010000123.1:0-12210 GCA_964571815.1 uncultured Fibrobacterota bacterium
TGTGTGGCACGGTCGTCCCCGACCGTGTTTGCACCACAACTGCTGAACTCCATCCCCCGCTCGCTGCTCCTCTGCACCCCTGCACCCCTGATTCCTATTCTCCAATAACAATCGACCTCACCGACGACTTCCCCTCCGAGCGCCCCAGCGCCGTCGTGTGGCCCAGCGCGGCATCGCACCATCCCAGCCGCACGGGGATCAGCTCGGTGCTTTGGAGGGTTACCTCGATATCGAATTCGAGCGGATCGCTCAGATAGGAGCGGATCAGCTCGGTTGCGATCGTGACGTTCTCCGTACCCGGGACGAACGTCTCGAAGGTTTCGCGGTCCACGGGGCCGATTCGCACGCGGAATTTCCCCGCGAGGTCTCTGATCCGGTTGCCCGCTACGATATTGATTCCCAACCGGGCTCCGCTTCCCACACTCCGCGGGTCCTTGACCTCGGCCCAGCGTGTGTTCCAGTTTTCAACCGTGACCTTGATTCCCCCGAACACATCGGAGAGAATACACGCCAGACCGTCTCCGCTACGGGTTTTTCCCCCGACCAGCCCGCAGTATGCCGAGAGGCTCATGGTGGCGCTCCCCGCGGGGCATCCCGGGGGAATGCCCGCCAGACGGGCTACCATGCGGGAAAACGGGCTCTCCATGTCGCCCAGCCGGTCGTGCACGGTACGGTACTTTTTCCAGGCGCGATAGAAGAAGGCGTACACTCGATGATTGAAAATCGTGAGGAAATCCCGGAGCGCGTCACCGTTTTCCTCGTGCGTGACCACGTATTCGGCGAAATAGACCGGGAGCGGGGAGGAGGCACCGAGAAGCGACATGAATGCAAGTGTCAACGAGACCGAATCCTCGGAACGCTCGATCGCCTTGACGTCGCCGGGCGGGAAAGCAAGCGAGGTGTCGGGACAGAGCCGGATTCTGCCCGAGTCTATGGGGTCCCGGCCGGCGCCGCTCCGGCGGAAATACTCTTCCAGCAGCGAGACCGCGTGGAAAAAGCCCGCATGCGGGGCATTGTCCAGAAGGTGTCCGATCAGATCAGCCATCGCGTGCCGTCCACGGAACTCCACCGGTGCTCCCGACCCGAGGGCATCTGTACGATAACCAGATCGAGGAAGCAGTTGATCGATACGTAGTGGGAAAGGAACACGTGCAGCACTTCGCCGAACAGATGCAGGTCGGACGTGTCCTGGTAGCTGCTCTCCGAGACGGCGATGCGGAATTCGATGCCGCGTACCGCGGCGCCGCGGTGGGTTTTTTCCAGGGGTTGCGAGGTAACTTCGGTGATCGATTCGATACGCCGCGCGCGGGCCTCGGAGGAGGACCAGTTGTACACGCGCAGCAGGTTTTTCAGCGTGTCGGCGTCGGCCAGCGTGGTGGCCGTGGCCGCGGAATGCGACAGGAAGTTCCACAGGTATTGATCGTCGCCGGGCGGCATGGCCGGCAGGGTCGGTCGCGTGATATTGGCAACCGAGACGTACGAGGGAAACCCCGACCCGGGTCGCGACACGTCCCCTTCGTTAAGCTCCTCCCGCGGCAGCGTACCGTTGGTGCACCAGACATCGGCGGAGAAGACCTGCTCCCGCATGGCGCCGTCACGCAGCCGCGCGCCGCCCACCGCAAGCAGGCACTCCCTCCGGCCGTCGGCGGCCGTCCGATGATGTACCGTGTAGGTGGGAACGTCGCTCCCGCCCAGGTTGCGGAACGAATGCTGAGGTTCGTACGGCACCCGCTCTCCGGTGCTTCGGTCAAGACCCACCACCGAGATGACACTGTGCACGCGCGTGGACAGGGGAGAGGCGGAGTCGGCGACAACTCTCTGCTCGGTTCCCGGCCTGACACAGGAGACCGGTTCGGCCTGACGCTGGTAGAGGTTGACAATGGGGGAGCAGAAGAGCCGGAAGTTCTCGGCGCGCACGTTCAGGCCCGACGGAAGCGCGGAACCCGCTTCGGCGGAGAAGGTGAACTCCTGTGCCTCCGGGTCCCCGGCGGCCAGACGGTCAACACCGTGAAGGTCCACGAACAGGAATTTTTCGGGGCAGACAAAATACTCCCGCAGGAGCGCAAACCCGCGGAACGATCGCTTGTCGCCCGGAAGCAGCGATTCGGAGGGGCTCATGCCGGCGGCCGTGACCGCCTCAGGCGGCCTCAGTGTGCAGATCGTACCGGCGTCGGGCGTGGTCAGCCGTGCCTCGGTCAGCCTCCGGGTCAGGAATTCGTGCAGAAGCAGGGCGATCGGCATCTCGGCATGAAGGTAGACGCGCAGGGAGGGAGAGGTGATACTCTCCCAGGGAACGGTCTGCTGCCGTCGGAACCGCAGGTGAAGTGTGCTTTTGCCGCGGGTGTCGGTGGTGATCCGTACCTCCGCAAGCGTCAACGGACTGATCGGCACATCCTGGGTGGTCCGAAAACAACAAATCGTCGACTCCGGCCCCACCGGACCCGAGAGTACTTCGGAGCCGGCGGGAATGGTCCTGGTCTCCTGGAGGACCCCGGGCCGGGCCTGGAACTGGACGATCGCCGTCGAGGGGATATCCAGCAGCAGTTGCGGCCACATCAGGTCAAGGAGCCGTTCGGTCAGCTCCGGAAAGGAATCGTCGAGCTTCTCGCGCACGCGCGCTGCCAGAAACGCGAACCCTTCGAACAACCGCTCCACGTAGGGGTCCCGGTCGCCGACCGCGTCGATATTCAGAAACCGCGCCTTGTCCGGATGCGCTCGGGCGAATTCGCGGCCCGACTGGTACAGGTACCGAAGCTCTTCCTCGTAGTACTGGTCGATCATCCGCCACCGCCTATCGCCTGGCTATTGCGGCCGTTTCCAGGGTGAGATGCTGGAGTTGCCCATGTCGGTGAACACGGTCTGAAACCGCACGAGTCCGCCCCCGACCAACTCACCGCTGAGAATGAATTCAAGTTTCTGCGTCTTGTTCTCCGACTCCCGTCTCACAACTCTTACATTCCGCAGACGCGGTTCGTACTTCTCGACCGTAGTCTTTATTGCCGCCCGAAGCTCGTCGATCCCATCGGGCATCTTCCGGTAGATTTCCGAGATATCGGGGAGACCGTAGTCCTTGAGATGAGGAATACTGCCCTCCCGTGTATTGAACAGGCGGTTGAGATGGTCCATAACCGACATCGTGCGGCGCGACGATGCCGCAATGGAGGACACCGGCGAACCGTCGAGAAAATGACCGGTCAGGCTTTCAAACAGTCCTTGATTCACGCGTGCGGCTCCCGCTTTCGGCCCCGGGAATGCGTCCGACCCCGAAACGAAGAAAATATTATTCGTCAGGGGACCGGGGAGGGTATGCGGCGCGTATGAGCCGGCGTACAACCACCGCGCCCTGAACGAGAGGTCGATCGCGGGGGATTTGTCGGCGTTTGCGGCACCCGCTCCCGCCGGCCGGGGGCTTCTCCATTATTTTTATGCAGGTTCCGGGTTGCCGCACAGATCCTATGAAACATGCCGTCCTCACATCACTGCTCCCCCTGCTGCTTCTTCGGGCATCCGGGCTTGCCGCGGCCGCGCGCGATACCGTGCTGACCGGTGACGGCACACCGGGCCCGTACACCGTGGGCACCGCATTCATCGACACATCCACCCTCCGGGTGCGGGCAGTGGCCGGCGCCGACAGTTCGCTGCCCGACTACACCTTCGTCGAGCGGGTCAACGGCGTGCTTTTCGCCGAGCCCATCGACAGCGGGTTCCCCTTTCGAGTTCGATACCGCACCAGGTTTGCCGGCCTCACGACAACGCATCGTCTTTTCGAGAAGACCCGGCTGTCGCCGGGCGACACGAGCGGCGCGCCGGCATGGGATTCCGCGGCGGCGCTCAGGCCGGCCGGCCCCGCCGAGGCGCTCGATGTGTCGGGGTACAAGAGCGTGGGAGTCTCGGTCGGCAATCTCGGCGGCACCAATTTCGAACAGGCCATGGATATTACCGTGTTCGGTTCTATCGCTCCCGAGACCGAGCTGCGGGCTCACCTCTCGGATCAGGGATCCACGCTCGAGGGGGCTACGCGGGAGCTCAGCGAACTTGATATGATCTACCTGGCCCTCAGCAACCCGCGGTACGAAGCGGTAGTGGGGGATCAGTACGCCCGGTGGCGCGGAGGGAGTCTGCTGCGGGGGGAGAAGAAGATCAAGGGGATCTCGGCACGGTACACGCCGTCGCGCGGATCGTTCGGCGGGTTCGGCGCCCTGTCCGGGGGCAAATATACTGTGGAGATACTCCGCGGAAAGAACGGACTCCAGGGTCCGTATTTTCTCGCCGGCAACGGCCGCGACCGGCTTACCGGGGTGCTGGGAGGAACCGTGTCGGTGAGTGTCAACGGGGAGAAGCTCCGCGAGGGTGAACAGAACCAGTACGTTGTGGACTACGATTTCGGCACCGTGACGTTCACGCCGGAGCATCTGATCAGGGATGACGATCTCATACGGGTGGAGTACGAGTACAAGAGTTTCGACTACCAGCGTGCCCTGGCCGGCGCGGATCTCGGCTACACGCTGCCGGACTCCTCGGTTTCGGTCGCGGGCGGGATCTGGTACGAAGCGGACAATCCGCGGGCGCCGATCGACCTGGAGCTGACCGGCGCCGACCGCGACAGCCTCGCCCGTGCGGGCGACAGCACCTGGTTCACGACCATGATGGGGCGTCCGGTGGATCCCCTTGACGCCGACTCGGCGTCGGTGTACAACCCGCTGTACGCGAAGCGCTCCACCGCCGGGGGCACGCCGTATTTCGAGTACGTCGACCCGGTCCGGACACCGGTTTCGAAGCAGCTCTACGAAGTCCGGTTCAGGAGCGTAGGTGCCGGCAACGGGGAATACGAGGCCGATTCGCTGGTCTGCTACCAGCAGGACTACTGCCGCGAGACGTACCGCTACGTGGGGCCGGGCAACGGCGACTACTCTTCCCGCTCCCCCGTTCCCTCGCCCGAGCGCTCGGTCCAGAGTGAGGTCACCGTCGGACTGAAACCCGCGCCGTGGTTTACGCTTGCGACCGACCTGGCCGCCACCGAGCAGGACAACAACCTCTTCTCCTCCCGCGACGACCACGACAATCTCGCCGGCGCGGCGCGCACCGAAGTCGTGCTGGGGAATCGCGCGCCCGGGCGCGCGGGCCTCTGGACCGGCGGACGGCACATGGTGATCGGTGAGGGCTTTTCCCGGGATATCCTTGCGGCCGATCAGGCACGGCGCTCCTGGAACGACACGCTCGCCGGCCGCGCCGGCGCCCTGCGGCAGTCGTGGGAGACATTCGCGGGCGCGCGCACCGACGGGGGCGTGTCGAGCGAGTTTACGTACGGTCGGTTCAGGCGCGGCTCGGTCCGGGAGCTGGACAAGCTTACCAACGAAACCAGTATCAGCGCCGGCGAGCGCATCTCGGCTTCGTACGAGGGCGGCCTGTTTCGGCGGGGCACGACCGTGGGGCCGCCGCGGAGCAGACGCAACAGGCTGGAGGCGGGGCTGGATCTTGACAAGGTTCGATTCGGTACCACGCTCTCGGACGAGTGGTGGTGGAAACCGGGCGGGCTCGGTTGGGGACACGCGGCCGGCGGAGGCAGCGTGGAGTATAAGCCCCTGTCGCTTGTCGAGTCGGCCACCTGGACAAGCTACCGGAAGGGCTCGCGCGATCTGCTTTCGCCCGATACCGGCTATGCCGTGCTCTGGAAACAGCGTCTCAATCATGCGTTTCTCCCGCGATGGCGGGTTTCGGCATTCGGCACGCATCATCGGCACCATGTCAACAGCGCGCCGCGGGACGTGATTACCACGCTTGCCGGACTCACCAACGATATCGCCTCCCGCGGTCCGGGGTTCTCCACGCGCCAGGAGTACCGGCTGAGTTTCGAAAACGCCTCGGTCTTCGTGCAGGAGCCCCGTTTCGTGGGACGCGGCTTCGGCAGCCACACACTGGATACCACCGGTGAAGGCGACCGGTTCGTGTCGGAAAGCGGCGGCGCGTGGGAGATTCGGGAGCGCGAGTTTTTCAGCCCGGATACCGGCCGGCGGGTCAGGCGCGCGTCGCTGGAGCTGCACTGGTCGTACTACCCCGCGCCAGAGAGCCTGTCGGGAATCCTGGGAGATCTTCGCTGGCGGGGCACGGGTGCGATCGAGGAGCACCTTGCGGCAACGGAGAAACTGCCCGGTGAGAGCTGGGCGCCCGGATACCTCTCGCTGGCCGGCCGGGCCGATTCCGCCGTGACCTATGCCGCGCTTTCGTACCGCCAGGGAATCAGGTGGCAACCCGCTCATCTCGCATCGCTCAGCGCGGGTGTCTCGGGGCGACCCTTCCTGCGGCTGGTGCGGCGGTACCGGGAGCAGGGGACCGAGTGGGAGAGTGATGTGCGGAAGCGGTGGGATCGGTTCACCGGCGGGCTGGAGGGATCGCTGACCCTGCTTGACCACGAAGAAAGCGGTCTGGGGGCGCGCAGCTACTCCCTGAACAGCAGGTTCATGGAGTTTGAACAGTGCTATCGACTGTGGGGAAGCTGGGAGGCGTCGGTTGCCGAGGGGGTGGGATGGGCACGGCGCGACGGGGTGACGGGCGAGGGTACGCGGGGAAGATACTACCGCGTGCGACCGGGTATCCAGTGGCGCCCCGCGTCGCGGGGATGGGCCGAGGCGGCCTACACGTGGGCCGTGTCGCGGGCCGGGCCCGATATCAATGAACTCCTCGCGCGCGGGTTCATCTACGGCGTGTCGCACGTGATCGACCTCTACGCCGATATCGGTATCGGGGAGCATTTCAGCCTGATTGCGACCTATCGCGGTGAATTCAGAAAACCCCGCGGCGAGACGAAATCCGGGGAGGGAATTCACGCCATGTCCCTTGAGGTCAAGGCCTGGCTGTGATCTCGCGGTTTTGACCCGGATTTTCGCGATGATGTATTTTTTCCCGTTCGAAATGAGTGTCTTCGTACCGCTTTGATGCGCCAGTAACTCAGTTGGTAGAGTATCGCCCTTTTAAGGCGAGAGTCGAAGGTTCGAATCCTTCCTGGCGTACCACGAAAAGGCCCCGGACAGCCGCTGTCGCGAGCACCGGGGCCCTTTTTTGTGCGGCCGGCTCCGCGGCGGGCCGCTCCCCACTCGCCTTCACGACCGAGCGCGCACTATTTTCCATCATACTATCACCGGCGACTACTCGATGTTCGCTCCCGGAGTGGTTGCGCCCGCGGGCGCGGCGGTATCGAGCTGATTGGCCCGGAGACTCGAAGGGATAAGGAGATTCTGTGCGTACCGTTTCCGTGTATGTCGGGATCGCCGCGGTGATCCTTGCGGTCGGCGCCGCGTTTCGCTGTGTCAACGACGATCTCGGGAAAGCGGCCGCGCTGCAGGATGCCGGAGATTACCGGGGGGCGCGCCCTCGTTACCGGCGCGCGGTGCGGCGAAGTCCCGGACTGTTTGCCGCCCGGTACGGCCTGGGCATGACCTGGTGCGCCGAAGGGGTCTTCCGTTCGCGGCTTGGTATCGATGCCCGCCGGCAGTGGTACCGGGCGATCTATCACATGAACCTGGCGCTTCGCGGGGCCGCCGACACCGCCGAAGCCGCGCGGGCGCGGGATATGCTTTCGGTGCTGTATTTCAACCTCGGCACGTATCACAAACGCGCGGGCCGGCGCGACGCGGCAATCGCCCAGTTGGAGCAGGCCGTGTCCTGCGACAGTTCGCTGCTGAAAGGCTTCAATCTTCTCGGCGCCCTGTACCACGAGCGCGGAGACCTGGAAAGCGCCATGCGCTGCTACCGCGAAGCGGTCCGGATCAGGCCCGACTATGCCATGGCCCATTTCAATCTTGGAGCGGCGGAGTGGGCGCGGGGCAACTACGAGCAGGCGGCCTTCCATTTTGCCGAAGCCGACTCCCTGGCGCCCGGCACAACCTATTTCAGGCAGTGGCTCGCGCGCGCCTCGCGTCGAGCGGGAGAAACCGACTGATGGCCTTCTCCACCGAAGACTACGAGTTTCTGGACGAGATCGGGCGCGGCACGTTCGGCTCGGTCATGCGCGCCCGTCAGAAATCCCTGGGCCGGCTCGTGGCTATCAAGTCCCTGATGCCGCACCGGACGCAGAACCGGCGCGATATCCTGCGGTTCAGGCAGGAAGCCGAGGCCATGGCGGCCCTGAGCCACGACAATATCATATCGGTGCTGGACTATGCGTTCGCCGACGGTACGTACTATATCGTAATGGAATATGTCAAGGGTGTGGCGCTGGAAGAGGCCCTCGAGCGGGGCCTTTCGCGGCTTTCGTCGCTGCTGGTGGTGGAGAAGGTCGTGGACGCGCTGGGCTGTGCGCACGCTTCGGGCGTGATCCACCGGGACATCAAGCCGGGCAACATCCTTCTGGGCATGCACGGCCGGGTGAAACTGGCCGACTTCGGGCTGGCCGCGTTCAGGAAAGACCTCTCGACCAGCTCTTCTCACGCGGCCGTGGGAACCATCTCGTACATGGCCCCGGAGGCGATCGTAGATCCCGCAACGGCCGACACGCGGGTGGATGTGTTCGCCGTGGGATGTATTCTGTACCGGATCTTCTCCGGCGGACTCCCGTTTGACGGAAGCAATATCGGCGAGGTCTCATACAAGCTGCTCAACGAGTTGCCGCGGCCGCTGAAAACCGCGAAAGAAAGTGACGGGGTACTGGAGGAATTGATTCTTCGGTGTCTTGCCACGGACCGTGACCGGAGGCCGGGCACGGGAGAATTGCACCGCGCACTGGCCGACCGTCTGGGCGATCGGCGCCGGGGAGCGCAGGAAGAACTCTCCGCGTGTGTCGCGGGTGCGCGGTCGGGCGGGGTTCCGCCTGCCGCCGGACCGGGGGAACCGGCAAGGAACGCGGCGCCGGCGCGCGCGCGGCTCTCGCCGCCGGGCCGGCGTCTTCTGGCCGCGGCCTGCGCGGTGCTGGCCGTTTCGATCGGAGTCTATCTTTTTCTCGGACGCACCCGGCGGACCGCGCCGCTGCCCCGACCGGAATCGATCGGCGGCTCGGAAGCCCCCGCGGCCTTCGGACGGGGAGCCCCGCCGCCGGCGGGCCGGGCCGATCCCGAGCCTCTCACCCAGAGCGGAACCGACCTGAATGTGGCAACGCTGATGATCGCGGGGCTTCAACTGTCGGACTCGCTCTTCATCAACGGCCGACGGGTTGTGCTGCCGCCGGACCGGAGGTTTCTGGGCTTCCCCCTGGCTCCCGGCACAAACCGTCTGGAACTCAGGCGCGAGGGCGGCGTGACGCTGAAGCGTACGTTTCGCGTGCGGCCGCTTGCGGTCGTCTCCTGGAACATCAACGAAAAGGGCACTACCGATGACGGCGGATCGTCACCACGGAACCGGCGGTGATCTGCTGACCGCCGCGCTGCGCATGACCGCGTCCATGGCGCGGGAGGAGGGCGTAACCGCCCTGCTGCGGCAGGGGTTGAACCTGTGCATGGAAGTCCTCGACTGCGAGCGGGGCCTGCTGATCGCCGAGGCCCCCGACGGCCGGCGGGAGATTATTTGCAGCAAGGGCGCGGGCGAACCGGAGGAGTCATCGTACAGCACCACCGCCCTGGGCATGGTAAAAGAAAAGGGCGAACCGCTGCTGATTTCGGATACGATCGGCAACGAACACCTGGGTACCCGGGAGTCGATCAGCGGAGGCAATATCAGGTCGGTGCTGTGCACGATGCTCGGCGCGGCCAGGGAGACCTTTCCCGACCGGGACATCTATCTGTACCTTGACAGTCGCACCGACCGGCGGCCGATGTCCGAGGGCGATCTGGAGAAGTTCCGGCTTCTTGCCACACTCATGGGCAGCCTGGTGCGGCGGGCGGATACGACCGCACGGCAGGAAGCCGCGATCGAGGAGCTGCGGGGGCGGGTGGAGGAGCGCCGGTTCGAAGACCTGCTGTTCTCGGGCGATGCGTTCGGGCGGTGTGTCGAGCTTGTCAAGCAGGCGGCGCCCGCCGACGTGCCGATTCTGCTGGTGGGCGAAACCGGTACCGGCAAGGAGGTACTGGCCCGCCTGGCCCACAAGCTCAGCCCGCGCAGGGACGGGCCGTTTCTGGCGGTCAACTGCGGCGCCCTGCCGCCCACGCTCATGGAAAGCCAGCTTTTCGGCCACGAGAAAGGCGCGTTCACCGGAGCGGTGAGCGCGCGCAAGGGATATTTTCGGGAGGCATCGGGAGGCACGCTGTTTCTCGATGAAGTCGGGGAGTTGCCGGCACAGACCCAGGCGCAGTTTCTCAGGGTGCTGCAGGAAGGCGAAGTCGTGGCGGTGGGAGCGACCCGTCCGGAGAAGGTCGACGTGCGCGTGGTGTCGGCAACCAACGCGGACCTGGACAAAGGCGTCGAGCAGGGGACGTTTCGCAAGGACCTGTTTTTCCGGCTCAACGTGGTGCCGGTGAACGTGCCGCCGGTACGGGAGCGGGGGGAGGATGCCCTCCTGCTGGCGCGGTTCTTTCTCAGCCGCCACGCAGAATCGTCGGGCCGCGCTTTTTCCCTGTCGCGGGAAGCGGAGAAGGCAATCCTTCGCTACCACTGGCCCGGTAACGTGCGGGAAATCCAGAACCGCATCCAGCGCGCCGTGATCACCTCGTCTTCGTCGACCCTCTCCGCCGACTCGCTCGATCTTGCACGGAACGAAACGCCCGGATATACCTCGCTGCCTGAGGCCCGCGAAGCGGTGGATCGTGAGATGATCGCCCGGGCGCTGGGGCGTGCGCCGGGAAACCTGACCGGGGCCGCGAAGATCCTGGGTATCGACCGGAAAAGCTTGAGAATACTGCTTGAAAAGTACGGAATAGAGGTCTCGCGGTAGGAAAAGCGCAAGAGACCGACCGCGAAACCGACACCACATCAGAGGGGAGGAGACCATGGGATTTACGTTCAATGCGGATGAAGTCTTTCAGGTGGCGATCGATATCGAGAGAAACGGAGCGGCGTTTTACCGGCGTGCCGCCGAGCTGCAGTCCGACATCGCGCAGAAAGAATTTTTCGAGGGGCTGGCGCACATGGAGGACACGCACGAGCGCACGTTCAAACGAATGCGTGAGGAGTTGACCGGGCAGGAAGGCGGGGCCACCGGCTATGAACCCGACAGTGAGGCGGCGCTGTATCTGCAGGCACTGGCCAACGGACACGGAGGGGAGGGAAATCCCGCCGAGGCGCGCTCCCTTTCGGGAAACGAGACCGTTGAAGACATCCTGAGAATCGGTATCGGTCTTGAGAAGAACTCGATTCTGTATTACAGCGGCCTGCTGGAGATGATACCCGAGAAGCTGGGCAGGGACCGCGTGGAGCTGATTATCGCCGAAGAGCGGAAGCACGTTGCCCAGCTCTCCCGCGCGTTGTCCGATTTTACCGATTGAACCCGAGGGGGAACCTTGTGAATACCGCAAGCGGAGGACCGCGGAAAGTCGTGGTGGTGGGGGCGGGTTCGGTGGGCTCGACGTTCTGCTACGCGCTTGCGCAAAGCGGGGTGGCCGACACCATCGTGGTGGTTGACATGAATCGTGAGCTGGCTCGTGGACAGGTGCTGGACCTTGCCCACGGTCTGCCCTACTACCAGCCCGTGAGCATCGCGCCGGGCGGCCCCGACGACTACCGCGACGCCGACATCATCGTGATCACCGCCGGGGCGCGTCAGCGGGAAGGTGAGACGCGGCTCGACCTGCTCAAGAAGAACGCCGCGATTATCGAGCGTATCATGGACGACATCGTGTCGCGCGACTCCGCCGCAGTGGTGATCATGGTATCCAACCCGGTCGATGTCCTCACGCGGCTGGCGCTGCGGCGCTCGGGATGGGATCGACGAAGAATCATCGGCTCGGGCACCGTGCTGGACAGCGCGCGGTTCCGCTACCTGACTTCGCTGCACTGCGGCGTTGACACACGCAATGTCCACGCCTACGTGCTGGGCGAACACGGCGACAGCGAGTTTGCCGCCTGGTCCATGGCGCATATCGGAGGGCTTCCGATTCCGCGCTACTGCAGGCTGTGCCGCAAGTGCGAGGGCTGGGGAAAACACCGGGAGAATATCCAGCGGCGGCTGCGCGATTCGGCGTACCATATCATCAATTACAAAGGGGCCACCAATTTCGGCATCGGCATGGCTCTGGTAAGAATCGTCACCGCGATCATACGTGCCGAGCGAAGTGTCCTGACCGTCTCCACCATGCTGGAGGGAGAATACGGGCTGGAGGATGTCTGCTTGAGCGTGCCGTGTCTGGTATC
>CAZNDN010000124.1:0-11969 GCA_964571815.1 uncultured Fibrobacterota bacterium
GTGTTGATGCCTTTCGAGACAAACCGGCTGTCATGTTCGGTGTTCAGATTTAGAAGTGCCAATGCAGACCCCAAATGGCACAACAAGCAGCCAATCAGGGCTCGCCTCCCGTTTCAACGTACTTTGTCGTCCAACAGCATTCATTTCAACCACCAAGACCATGATATCCTTTACCTGGAACCTGGGCACCTCGTCTCCACGTGCGGCCCCTCGTTCAGCGTTTAGTAAATGAAAATATCCATCGTCACCGCCTCACGCAACAACTGCACCACCATTGCAGATTGCCTGCGAAGTATCTACAATCAGTCCCACCCCGACATCGAGCACATTGTGGTCGACGGCAGATCTACGGATGGTACGGTGGACGTTCTCCGCGACTGCGACAATGGGTCGATAGTGGTCAGTGAAGAACCCAAGGGAGTCTACCATGCTCTGAACCGGGGGATAGATTTGTGCACAGGCGAAGTCGTGGGCTTTCTCCATGCCGACGATTTCTACCCTCACGGGGAGGTTATTGCCGATGTTGCAAGAACCATTGAACGGATGAATGTGGATTCAGTATACGGCGACCTCATCTACGTGAGCCGGGATAACAGGGAACAGATGGTGAGGCTCTGGCGAAGCGGCCACTACTCGAGTCGCAGCCTCTACCGCGGATGGATGCCCCCACACCCGACCTTCTTTGCCGGAAGGACGATCTACAAAAAACACGGCGGCTTCGATACCAGCTTTACTATCGCGGCCGACTACGACATGTTGCTCAGGCTGCTGTTCAAGGCAGGAATCACGACGGCCTACATCCCTGAAGTCCTCGTGAAAATGAGAACGGGAGGCATCAGCAACAGAAACCTCCGAAATATTCTGCTCAAAATGGCTGAGGATGCCCGTGCTCTGAGAAAAAACCGCGTAGGAGGAGCACACACCGTCCTTTGGAAGAACTTACGCAAAATTCCTCAACTGCTCGCGAATTCCTATGCCACAGGATAGGCGTTCATCACCTGCCCAATGTGTTTGGCCACTTCTGGTGGCACTGGCAGTGGTATCGGTGTCCGGTGAGAGAGATCAGCGGTTGAACAAGTACGTATTCTCCAGTGGAGCTTGCCGTGACTCCCTTTTTCTAATCGATTCAATTGCACCTTTCTTCTCACTTCACCACAATAACACTCCCAGCCCTACTTATTCATATTTTCGGTTCAAGACCAACAAGAATCATCTTGATATCGGCAACGACGTTCTATTGGCCCTCCAGAGTTCCAGCAAAGGCACAGTCGGCCATGCCCTGGCAGCCGGTCGGCTGTGGTACAGCTCCAGTGCACTTGACGGCCATATTCATATTCAAGCAAACACCATTGCTCGGATAGACACATCCGCCTATATCAAGGAGGTTGCGCTCGAACGCTCCATATCCGGCATGCGTCACATCACCGGCTTCTCGGGTTACGATTTTCTTATGCGGGAAGCGTATTTCTCATTGAAATGGAATGACTGTCGCCTTCATATAGGAAAGAAGAAGATGCGTTGGGGCCCCGGTTACAAGGGCACCCTTGGATGGTCGGGGGTCACTGTCTCTCCGTATTCTCTGTACCAGTTGTACATTCCATTCGGCAACAGATTTCGCTATTCGTCCTTCTTTCACGGCTATGACGACATCAACACCTCCGACGTACCGCGCTTCGGCGCAGGCCAGCGCATCGATATCCGCATCTGTGAGCACCTGGATTTCGGTATGTACGAATTGGCCGTCTTCCACGGTATGCAGGACTTCGCACAATACTTTGTTCCCCTCCAGCTATACTATCTGGGCAGCAACGCCGGAGACAACGCCCCTGAGAACCTCCTTGGCGGGGCGGACGTGAACATATATCTGAGGCCGTTCAGGCTGTATGCCGAGTTCATCAATGACGACATCACCGTCTTCGATAAAAGCGGCAATCCCAACAAATATGCATTCCAGGTCGGATCGTCCTGGCATTCGATGAAGTTGTTGCGGAGGGTGGGCATTGAGTATACCCATGTGAGTCGCTATATATATGGCCATGAAGACCTGATGAACCAACACACTTACTATGAAGACCCCCTGGGGTGGCCATGGGGTAATGACCAGGATGTGTTCAACGTTCACGCAATCTTCCGCCCGAGCGGGTCACTCAGTTCGCGTGCGGAGATCACGTATTGGATACTTGGGCAAGGAAGGATTGAGGACAGTTGGACGGCCGACGGACGGCCTGACATGGATGACGCCCCATATTGGCCTCAACATACCGACCGAGTGGTGTCGCTGCTTTCCTCACTCCACTATTCACCCCTGGATTGGATCCAATGTTCATTCTACCTGCGACCGGCGTGGACCAACGGTTCACCAAATCACTCCTTGTCCCTGTTTCTGCGACTTTGGGTGCCCCAAAGGAAGGGGTTATAGCTCTTCCGATGCTGAGCGAAATTCAGGTTTCGTAACTCGAAGAAACCTCCGAGGCCCGGCCGGCAACCAGGGAAGCATCTCATTGAATAATGATTCGAATCGCAGGCAGCCCTCTCGCTTCGCGCGGGTGCCCCCCCCCCTGGAAGATATGTGCTGCGGCGTCGCTTTGAACACATTTCTGCAAGACAGCGGGAGACGGGCCATAGCATATTTCGGAGTTATTACGTTCCACAAGATGCAAGAGAGGAAGATGGCGTGTTGCTTGAACTTGCCACGGCACCTGCGATCATGGTATAATACCTGTCGAACATCTCTGATCCGAGTTCTGTGAGGATTTTGCCCCTTGTACCATCTTCAGCCCCCGAAATCGAGATTTCCATGACGGGGAGCCTGGCTTCCGCTGCGTTCGTATGCGCATTACTGTCGTGCCTGCTCTTGATTACGGTGCTTCGCACGTTGCACCTTAACAGGTATTTCGCAGACACACCCGATCATCGAAAGATACACGTGCGCCCGCTTGCCCGTATCGGCGGGGTGGCATTTGTGACCGTGTTTCTCGCATTCCTCGCAGTCCTATCGCCGGTCGGTCTGCATTTTCCGGCAGGGCCCGACCGGTCCCTGTTTCCTGCCATGCTTGCGGCTACGGTCATTATCCTAGTGATAGGCCTGCTCGATGACACCTGGTTTGTTGAGGTCAGAGTTCGACACAAACTGCTCGTGCAAATCGTGATTGCCGCTGCGGTTGTGCTTGTCTTCGGAAATCGGTTCGATCATATCTTCCTGCTCCCGGAATTTCAGCTCCCGCAATGGCTCAACAGCGTTCTGTCTATCATGTGGCTGATTGGTATTGTCAATGCAGTCAATATCATCGACGGTATTGACGGGCTTGCAGGTGGGATTGCCTTCACAGGATTCGTTCTTCTGGGTCTATTCGGCTTCTCCACGGGGTCGCAAGATCTGGTGATAGTCTGCCTGAGCCTCGCAGGAGCCACCCTGGGCTTTCTCCTGTTCAACTTCCCGCCCGCCAAAGTATTCATGGGTGACACCGGCTCGATGTTTCTGGGGTTTTGCCTGGGCCTCCTGTCCATGGAAGCCGCAACGCGTTCACGCGCCCAGCCTTCGATCCTTTTCGCCGCGCTTTTTGTCGGAGTTCCGGTTCTCGATATTTTTGTCGCCATGGTTCGTCGCTTTCTCAAGGGCATGGATCAGCACCTCGGGATTGCCGGATGCATCCACAAGATGATTCTGCCGGATAATCACCACATTCACCACCGCCTTGTGTATCGGGGACTGTCACATCTTCAGGCATGCCTGCTTTTGTACACCATCGCGGCAACCATGGGTATCTGCGGCCTTATCATGCTCAAACTTGATTTCGGGCCCCGGATAGTCCTCCTGGCATACATGGGCGTCGCTCTCGTGTTCATACTAAACCGGTTTGAATTCGGCGGGCGGTTTCGTCGTCTTGTTGGACTCTCGCGGAAACCCACCGGCCGACAGCAGGAAAGGGTAGTCGTCGCCGTCTGCGACTCTATCGTGGCTCAGCAGCAGGACCATTTGGCTTCGCACGCCCGGGAGAATATCAGGCTGGTCCCCGTGGATCTCAGGAATTCGGGGCTTGAGGATTTCCATGCTGTCGTTGCGCCAACGCAACAGCGGGCCGAACTCCACCGGCGCCTCCAGGGTCAGTCCACCGGGCGAGGCAGGCCGATCCTTCTTGACCTGCCCGACGACAGCGGAAGAATCGATGCAACATTGCTCCTTGCGCAAATACAGACCGCGACAACGGATACTTCAATGCGGGTGGGGACATGACGGATGCTCACTAAAAGCATCAAAGCTCTCCAGCGACTCAACGGGCGAGACTCGCGAACGGTGAGGATTCTGATTGCCGCGCCCGGGTTCGAACTCCGCGCCGGATTGCAGCGCAGCCTGGGTGAAAGCACATATCCGGTTGATGTGGCCGAGACCAGAATCGATGCGGTTCGTGAGTTTCACAAGTATAAGCATTCCGTTGTGATCATGGATGCCTCGTTCCTGCCGCGGTCTCCTTCGCAGATCTCCCGGCTTATGTATGAAGCGCACCGGGAGCCGATCATCATTGCGGCCACCTACCCCGATCAGCTCTCCCTGGCGCTCAGGCACCTCAGGGAAGGGACCGTGTTCGACATCCTGCGCCTTCCCGTCTCCCAGGACAGATTCGATTCATTGTTGAATCGGGCACTGAACCACGGATTGCGTCATGCCGGCCACACCTTCCGTCGGGACTTCCTGCTGGTAGGTGCGCTGTCACTGCCGGTCTGGCTGCTGGGGTTGGTTGTACTGCTGATCAACTGAACCTGCGTGCAACAGGGGGCGACCCAACGCCTCCCGGAAGAACGCCCCGCTCTCACTCCCCCTCAAAACAACACCCCAATCGGCAAAGCCACGCTGTTATTGCCCAGCGGCCGCGGGTCTGTGCCGTGGTACAGGACCACGGATCGTACGATTCGGTCCTGGTGCGGGGGCAGGCTTCGGGTGAATGCCTCCAGGCCTTTGCAGTCATCGCGGCGGACCAGTGATGAGCGTTTCAGCTCCATGGGCACGATCCGGTTCCCCTCCTGAAGGATGAAATCCACCGCGCATCCACCGCGTTCCCGCCAGTAGTAGATTCTTCGCCGTCCCGGATCCATACCTCGCCATACATTGAGCGACTGAAACACGGCCTGCTCGAGCCAGAATCCCTCATCCGGTCTTCCCTGAAGCGATTCCGTGCTGGTGATATCGGCAAGCCAGGCGGCCAGGCCGGAGTCATTCCAGAGTAGTTTTTTGCTCTTGACCACACCTTTGGCGCCGGACGTTGCATAGGTCGGCACACGGGTGATGAGGCAGGATGCTTCGAGCAGATTGAAGTATCGGTGACACGTGGGCTGGGTAACGGCCGCGTCGCGGGCTACCTCGGATTCGTTGAGCAGCCGTGCGGAGCGGTGGGCGGCCAACTGCATGACTCTCCGGAAATCGGCAAGGTCGGAAACGCTGCTGAGTGCCCTCAAGTCGCGTTCGAGATAGGTCTGAACATAACCGGTGAACCACAGAGAACGACGGGAATCGTCCAGCAACGACACGGCCGGCGGGAACCCTCCGCGCAGCAGCCACCCCTCCCATGCGCCCCGGCGGTCGGGCCAATCCGAAGCTTCGAAATCTTCCTGGAACAGCTTGCCGATTACGGACTCCAGCTCGGGAGCGGGGTCATGCCACTCGAGGGGACAAAACGGGCTGAGGTCCAGATATACGGCCCTCCCTGCAAGGGTTTCGCTCACCTGGTGAAGCAGCGAAAGATTTGCGGAACCGGTCAGAAGCGCCATGCCCGGCCTCGGGTCTTCATCAACCTTCTGTTTCAGGGCAACCAGGATCTCAGGCGCTTTCTGAACTTCATCCAGGGAAATCGGGAACCTGCTCAGCAGGCTTGCCGGGTCGGTTCGTGCCTGCTCGCGGATATCTATACTGTCCAGAGAGTAGTAGGTGCGCTGCGATGAATCATGGACAAGGTGCCGAACCAGGGTGGTCTTGCCGGTCTGCCTTGCCCCGGTCACCACAACCACAGGAAGAACCGAAAGGGCGGTTTCGACACGGGAAACCAAAAGTCTTGAATGAATTTTATTCATCGTATGAATAAATATACAATAATGTACGGATTATATCAAGTCTTGTTTCCTGGTTCGGTGTGCTGAGGTGAGTTCCCGCTTTTTTCCTCTCACGGAGACACAGAGATCACGGAGGAGTAATCAGCGGCAATTATTCATGAGGGGGGAACACAAAGGAAAAAGCAGTCTGCATCTTTCAGGTGCGACGGTCCGGTTGACACGGGCACCGTCGAATCTCGGTCGCCGCACCCCGTTTCATATGTCACACGTTTCGGAGAAGTGCGCGAAGCATATTTTGGCATACACGGACTGAATATTGCCAACGCTCGCGTCGATCAGGCGCGCGACAATGCGGTGCGCTCCTTTCCTCCGGCATTTGCTGAGCGGAAGAGGAGAAGTTCTTCCGTGAGCCCCACTTCGAACTGCCAACGAGGTACCATAGCCCGTGAGCTACTTGCTGTTCCTTGATGAAAGCGGGCATGATCATAGAGCATGCCCTTATGAGCTCCGAGGCGGCATTGCACTGCACGTGGGCAGGCTCTGGTCATTCATCCAGAACATGCAGGCATTCGAGATTCGATGCTTTGGTGATTCTCTACACAAATACGGACTCGAAATCAAGGGTGAACGATTATTGAAGCGGAAGCGCTTTCGCAATGCCCTGCAACTTCCCTTCTTTGATGAAAGCAACCGGAGGAGATTGGCCCTGTCCTTCTTGAACAAGGGCGCTGCCAGGAACCATTCTCCGACAAGACCTGAATTCACTGCCTATGCGCAAGCTTGTTTGTCTCTGGCGGAGGATGTTCTTAAGCTCCTGAACGACCACAACGCCAAGGTGTTTGCTGCCGCAATTCCCAGGGATGCCCGCAAACCTTCGTCGGGAGTCCCCAGTGACTTTTTGCGAAAGGACCAAGTCTTTCTGTTCGAACGCTACTTCCATTTTCTCCAAAGCAAAGGCGAACACGGAATTATTGTTATGGACGAAACCGACAAATCTTCCGACAGGGAATTCGTGTCGCGGATGCACGCGTATTTTACGCGCACTCAAACCGGTCGCCTCCGTGCTACGCACATCGTGCCCGCACCGGTTTTTGTCGAATCCGATATGGCCTACCCGATTCAAGCCGCCGACATTTGCATTTACTGCATCAATTGGGGATTTCGCCTGGCCAACGCGGGAATGACCGGGGAGTACCGTGAAGAAATACGGGACCGATTCATACCATGGATAGAGAGAATGCAGTTTCACGGCAAACGGAGGGAAGGCAACAGTACATGGAATCTGCATGGCATAGTATGTGTTCCCGATCCCTACAAAAGCCGCAGATCCGGCTAGTACGCCGTGCAAGATTAATAGCAAAGGGAGCAACACGCAAAACACGTGCTGCTCCCCAACAGGTAATGCCCGCGGAACCGCATGGATGCAGCCCCTTGGCTGAACCTGCACTGTAAATATACGATAATCGCACACGAATTTCAACCGGATGGTTGGCTTGCCCAACGCCCCTCCGGGCCACACCACAAGCCGAAATGAACAGTCATTGCTTTCATCAGATGTAGGCGCCGGGGCCTACTGAAAGTGTGACCATGCCGAATCCTCTTCGGGGCGTTCCCAATCTCGAGACAGGGCCTCCTGGCTCAGATATGCCGTCTCCGATGCCTCAGAATCCTCGATGATCGTTACGATCGCCCGACACGAGTGCTTCAACTGCACGGGCTCATGCAACCCGCACCGCTCCGTCGGTCCCTATCGTAGCTTCAACTGCCTTCAGCATACCATGCCCTTTCGAAGAGTGACTCTCACCCGCCTGTCGGGGTCAAGGTATTCAGCCTTCCAGCCAGGCCCCACCCGAAACGTGTCCCGGAAAAGCCCTTCTCACCTTGCCCCGTCCGCGAAGACAAACATTGCCCTGAGTGCGTCCTTGTCAAGCCGCGGGTAATTTTCGAGCACCTGCTGCTCGGTCCACCCGCAGGCAAAAAGCCCCGGAATGAAATCACCGCCCAGCCGCGTGCCCTTCACCACAGGTTTGCCGCCGAGTCGTGACGTGTCGGATTCAAGGTATTCCGTCCAATCCATATACACCTCCCCTGGTTCAGACCCAGAAATACGTTCCGCACCGCCTGCCGGCCGAGGGTTCTATCCAAAAATCCCTCGCGGCGCACACAGGGATCTCAGAGAAACGTGGAGGGTAAATCCCTTGTGTGGGTTGGGTTGGTAGTGCGGTTCGGGCAATGAGGTGCGCTCCCGTTTTGTTCTCTCACGGAGACACAGAGGCCACAGAGAGGGAAAGAGGGAAGAACTTGTTGGTTCTTTTTCTCTGTGTTCTCTGTGAGCCCTGTGAGATGCGTTCGTGGGCTTGTTCTCTCTGTGCACTCCGTGAGAGGCGCTCTTGCCTCTTTTTATCGCGAAACGCATTCCCGCGGGCCATGTGTGCGTATCCGGCCTCCAACGACCCGGGTGTCCAGTCGGGTGTGGCCGGGCTTGCTCAGTTGCTCTCGCACATCGCTCTCACCTTCCGGAGTACTTCCCGCCACGGCATGGCGCATACCCGGCCGAATTGCGCGGGCCGGGGCGCCCGGCATGCCAGAATCAGCTCGGCGCCGGGATTGACCGCACCGAATGATCGTAGACCGGAGGTATGGGATGCGCTGGGGGTTGCGGTCGACTTGATCTCAATGCCGACACTGTCTCCGCGTGCGGATTCGAGAATGCAATCAACTTCCGCTCCGCGATCGGTCCGGTAAAACGACATGTCAACTTCGGCCCGGCTGTAGTCGATGATCTTCCGTATCTCGCATACCAGGAAGTGCTCGAAAGCCCTGCCGTACGCTGCCCCGTCGGCCTCCCCCAGCGGTGACGAAAGACGCCGTTGAAGCGCGGTGACCATACCCGGATCGAACAGGTAGAACCTGGGATGCTTCACCACCCGTTGCCGCACGGATTGCAGCCGTGGAAACAGGAAAAAACCCAGCAGGGTATCTTCGAGAATCTGATAGTATGCCTTGACTGTGGGAAGTGAGATCCCCGCTTCCCGCGCGATGTTGCTGAAATTGATCACCCTCCCGTTCTCCGAGGCAACCAGTGGAAGAAACCGCACAAAAGCCCCGATGTTCCGAGTCCGTGCCTCCTGTTCTACCTCTTCATGCACGTACGTATCCACATACGAACGCAACGTCTCAATTCTCGCTTCATCGCTCCGCACCGGGTACACACTGGGCAACAAACCGAATCGCAGGGCTCGATCCAGGCTGAAATCCGGCCCCATTTCCGCAACGGTCAAGGGGTGGAGACGAAGGGTCCACGCCCTCCCGCCCAGCATGTTGGCATGAGTCCTCTTCAGTTTCCGTGCACTGGAACCACTCATGACGAACACGAGACCGGGATAGTGCTCTATCAACCCGTGGATTTCATCGAGCAGCTCCGGAATTCTCTGGACTTCATCCACCACGACATAGTTCACTCTGTCCGGTGAAGACTTCATGGCAGCATCGACTTCGGCACGAAGTGTCTCAGGTTGAGCCACCAGCCGACGGTATTCATCGGCCCGCAACAGATCGTAGTACATGACCCTCTCCGGGTCGAGCCGCGTACGCAACAGAGTACTCTTCCCGGTCTGCCGGGGCCCGAAAAGGAAGAATGAGTGCGTCCGGGGAAGATTGATTTCGCGTACAATCATGGTATTAATATACAATAATTAAGGGGCTGCCGCAATTTTGCGTCGCATTTTTATAGGATACCTTCGAAAATTACACATGACTTGCGTGCGCGCACACGTTGAAGCCTTGTTCCCGGCTGCATGGGTTCCCTAACGTTACCAACGTTAAGTATCCTGACACCTGCAGCGTTAGATGCAACAAATGCGCACTATGCGGAAAGAAATCGCCGGCCTGGTGGAAAATAATTGCCATTTTCGGCATATCAGTGGAAAATGGTCATCATTGCCGGCCATGGGACGCTTGATTTGATGGAAAGAAAACCCGCGGGGAAGTGATGTCCCCTTCAGGAGGCGGTTCTCGCGGTGTTTCGGCCCCGCCCCCGGTTATTCCCTGTCACGCCCGCAAGGAAGTCCGCCAGTGTCATGCCGCGGCAGAATGCCGTCTGGAACCGTTCGGTGCCGATCACCACGAGCCGCTTTCGGGGAAAGACTTTCGGCAACCAGGCCAAGTCCAGGGCAGAGGCCCGGCCCCGCTCGACTTCGATGAGCTGGTCGGGACGGTCCACGAAGTCGATTTCGTGTCCTCCGGCCTGCCGGAAAAGCATGTTCTCCGGGAAGTCCTCTCCGCCCACTACCCTTCTGCGCCACAGCTCCTGAGCCACGGCCCATTCGTACCACACCCCCTGCGTCTGAGGACTCAACGCGGCGAAATCCCTGAGTGAGACGGGATGGTCGGGATGCCAACATACCGCGGCAAGGAGATTGGTGAACGGAAATTTCGCGGGGTTCCTTCTCACCGGAACGTCGCGCTCCGGGTCCCACGGAACCGCCGCACCCGCGCACATCAGGTCCATAAGCAATTCCAGGTAGCCTGCCGCCACAGTGTTGTTGGCAAGACCGGCTTCCCGTGCCACCTTTGCCTGACCGCACGGCGTCCCGCCGCGCCGACAGATCGCCTCAAGCACCCCCACCAGTCACGCCCGGTTGCGGCCGACCGCGGCACACTCACCGCAGATCCGGTCCCGGATCATCTCCAGCACGTACTCCGGGATCGCTCGCCGGACAATCATCTCTCCCGTATCCTTCACGGCCGGAACCGAACCAGTTCCAGCTCCTTGATCGCACGATAGTGTCGCGTATTGGCGGTCAAGAGGGGGAATCCACTGACCACGCTCGTCGCGGCCACCAGCGCATCGGCCAGGTGAAAGCCGTGGCTGAGAAAATGGCGCTCCACGTAGAAAACCGCCTTGCTCGACATTCTCTCATCGACAGGAAGGACCTCAACTTCCCACTCCCGGAAAGCACGTCGCAGGCGGCGCAGCTCCTCCTTGTTTCTCATCCCCTGCACCAGCTCGATATAGTTCACCACGGAAACCCGCAGGCGGGGTTGCTCCTCGATCGCCTTCAGTGCCCGTTCATTGCCCCGAAGATACCAGACGAGTACGTCCGTGTCGACAATCATACCTGCCTGCCTTTCCGCAAGCCGGCAACATACTCCTCCACGTTGGTCGCGGCCTCGTTGTCACGCCATATTCCGAACAATTCCCGCCCCTTTCGTTTTCGTTCGCCGTAATTCCTGAAGGGCAGGATTCTGGCCGACGGCTTACCCCGGTACGTAATAACCACCTCTTCCCCCCGCATCGCAGTCTCCAGAATCTCCCCGGTGTGAAAACGAAGGTCTTTAGCCGTTGCTATCATTGAAGTCTCTCCATGGTTAAGTTTATACTTACAAATATACACTTCCTGGTGGCGAATTGCAACTCTCATGTCGTGACGCCCCTGTTATTGGCGAAGGCACAACCGTTCCCGCGAGATATGATCGGCGCCTTGTCGAGGCTGCCCCCCGGGAGCCGAAAATGCCGGTATTCGTTTCGAGCAACTCACCCCGCCCGGATTCCTCCTTCGACGGCCCATCCTCCCGCTCCCGGCAACCACTTCCGGCCGTGCTGTGCCCCGGCATCATGACCAGGGTTATATTGTATACCCGATCCACGACCACACGGCAGTCCGCGGCGTTCCGTATCCCTATCGTTCACACCCGGTATGTGCGTGATATGGGGTGCTTCAAAGATAGAAGCGGAAATTTCGGCCGAAGTGTTGACCTTCAGGCAGTTATGAGTTACCTTTATTTCACGGGAGGACAGGAATGGCGAAAAAGCAGGAGGTGAGGCCCGATGTATTCGACTACAGCGATTTCCGGCAGTTTCTCAGAGACATGCAGGTGTTCCGTAAATCGGAGAACCGCGCGTTTTCGCATCGGTACATCTCCCG
>CAZNDN010000125.1:0-8243 GCA_964571815.1 uncultured Fibrobacterota bacterium
ACGAGTGGGAAATACTCCAAAGCAAGCACGGCGCTGTATATGGTTGCATGATAGCGGGGAAACCGTGATGTCAGAAAGCTGAATACCAGAAGGTGGAAACGAAACCGGGTAAGCACCAGGGAAAGCTGCAGCCAGGTCCAGACTCGCAGGCATTGCGTCCCGGCACTCCGGAGCCCTTCCCACGTGATCGGCAGAGGACCGGGGACACGCGTACCGTAGGAGAAAAACAGGTGAAACATCGACACCGCAACAAGCAGCAGCCAGAACCTTCGAAGGGGCAACAGAACCGACCTCCATCCTTTCCCGGCTGCCAACGCTGCCGCGAGCGTGGCCGTGCATGCCGCGGCCGCCAACAGGTACATGTTTTCAACCATGATCAACCCGACACTGGCCGTCAGCACGCCGATCGATCCGATCGTCTCACCACGGGAGGTTCGCCTCCCCGACGACCGTGCCGTGTGCTCAACGGCGCGGGCAGGCTCGAAAAGACCATCGGTGTGAGAAAACAACTCCCAGGCAAGAAAACCTACGATCGAGCCGAATACGACCGACGCGGTAAGCATCAGCGGCAGTTGCAGAAAGAGCCTGGGGTTGCGCGCCAGCATGATATACACCGCAAGAAGCTGCCCGCCGTTGTGCAACAACGCGCCGACCACGCCGACCCCCACCATGCCCACAATCCCCCGCCGCACCCCGACGTGCCACACGAGCCACATCCCGCACACGGCCGCCACTCCCCCGCTGAGGCTGAGCGCGAGCGTCAGGAGCGAAAAACCGAAGTAGAAACCGACCAGCCACACGCGTGCGCACAGGAACACCAGCGCATCGACCAGACCGAACCTGGCAATCCAGAAGATGGTCACGCAATGGGCCAGACCCGGTTTGAGCCAGGGGAAGAGGGGAATCCTGGGTATGAAAAACTCCAGCGCACTCAGACCGATAGCGGTAAGCAGCAGCACCGTCTTGACCTCCGATGCCCCTCCCCGCTCATCATTGCGCGACCGCATCGACATCCCCCTCCTCCCGGGCATCCGCCGAGATCCTGACAATCACGTGATTCGGGGCGCAGACGATCTGGCGGCCCGGATGCGACACGGCCTGGGTGCGCACGCAGATTTGTCGCCTGCACGTGGAGTGGATCACCGAAACGCGGCCGTTACTAATCTCAACCACCATGGGACCTTCGTATCCCTGCACCGTGTACTCTCCATCGGCCGAGAGCGGGTACTCGGCAATCACGGTGTTGTCGCGGTAGACCAGAACGGTGCGGGGAGAGGATGCGGCCGGGGAGATTGCCAGAAGGGCGGCGGCCAGAAGCAGCGCCGGAATCAGCAGGGTGTCCAACAGTCTCCACAAGGGCGGGAAAGTCACCGGCGCGGGTTTGCCTCCCGCTCCTCCCGTTTCTCCACTTGTCCGTTGCATCATACCCGCTCCCATGGTACAATTCTTTCAGGCAGTATCGAACGGTGCGTCGCGCGACGATCGTTCCGGGCGCGCACCTCAGGGTTGCAAAGAGAAGAGACCGCATCATGGTTCGCAGAAAAACCGGCTCGACCAGCGATGCCCCCGCGGCCGTAATGTGGTGCATCGATCTGCTTCTTCTGGCCTTCTGCGTCTATGTCATCGCCACCCGGGTTCTGCCCGCCCTTAACTGAGATCGGGCCGTTTCGCCGAAGCTTCCGGCAGGTCAACGCCGGTCCACAAGCGCGGAGTCAACCGCGGCAACTCTCACGTTGTACAAGTACCGATGCGTGGTGAAGGCGATTTCCAGAAACCGGTTGCCGTCATGCCACTCCCGGTACGGCGCGGGCGCTGCCGTGCCGATATCGAACAGTCCCACCCGATGAACGCTGTCCGGAGTGCCGAGGCGCTCCGAAAAGACCCCGGTGAGCATCGACGCCTGACGGCGAACGGCCGTATCGACCGAATCGGCCGGATAGTGCATCCCTTCGATTTCGTATCGACAGAATTGCCCCCGGCCGTTGAAATGGAACGCGGTCGGGAACGCGTGGCCATCCCACGGCAAGTCGGTTGCAAGGACGTACCGCGCCTCTTTCAGGACCTGTACGTCATTTCTTTCCAGAAGCCACACCACCGAGGCCCGGTTCACCCCGAACGGAATGCCGGGAGGGCAGAATGGTGACGCCGGATTGACGCTCAGATCCTTTGCCACTGCCAGCGATTCCGCTTCGGCCTCCCGCCGCGCAAGGCTGTCGGCCCGCCGCGCCCGCACCGCGTGACGCCGCTTATGCTCCCGGCGCTGTTGCCAGACCGCCGCCTTACAGGGCACCACACTGTCGCGCGGCGTGCCGGTTGCCTCCACGTAGCTGTCCACCAGTTCCTTGTAGTCGTATCCTTCGAGCCACCTCCCAAGCTCCTTCTTCCAGAGCATCACCACATTCAGGTCAACGTCGCCGGAATCACCCGTGCACATCCGGTACTCCCGACGGAATCGCTGCTCCAGGGCCTCGAAGTAGTCTTCGGTGGGCTTGCGATCCGTCGCATGCACAACACAGAGCATTGCGGCACAAGCCGTACACACAAACATTCGCGCCGGCATCGGCACCCTCCTTTCCACGGGACCGTTCAGTCGCCGATAAACCTCGCCGCCCAGCTTCGGACCCTCTTGCCGTTGAGCACATGAAACTTTCTCAGGCGTCGCAGCGTCTCGTTGCTGAATGTACCCGGGGGTATCCACACGAGATGTCCGCCCATCCGTGCGGCCATCGACCGCAGCCGCACATCGGGCCGCGACGCGGCGACAAAACCGACATTGCGCTGTTCGCTGAACCGCAAGGCGCCGTAAGTGATACGCTCGGTGAGAGAGCGAAGCCCCATATCTTTTGTCACATCGAAAGCATTGGGGACCCAGCGCGGCGGAAACAGCAGCGAGACACCGCCGTAGAAGGACCGGGCCACGCCCGGCCCGATCAGGTCGGCAAAGGGGTCGGTCGCAAAAAACGTCAGCGTGGATTCTTCATCGTGCTCCGCATACCACGTCGCGCAATGAGGATACCGGTCATCGTGCGCGCCGTCGAAAATGATTACCACCGTGTCCATCGCGCCCCGCGACGGCGGCAGCTCCCTGACATAGATGTCGCCCGTATGCCAGTTTCTCAGCGTTTCCCGGAAATCGATCCCGTCCTTGACCGATGCGGTGAACTTCTCCGTCTTCACCAGATCTTCCCGCATCGCGCGAAGCGCCCTCGTGCGCACCGCGGCGTTGAACTGCTCGATTCTTCGGTCTTCGGGCACATGCGAGCACATCCCCGAGGGATTCCAGCGATACCGGTACCGCTTTTTCCGCATCTCGGAGGGATCGGGCTTGATCGGAAGCTTCCGCCACACCAAAGCGGTATCCCGAAGCAGATTCACGGCATCGTGGACCGCATGCTCTTCGGGGAAGAACATCTTGTCGATTCCCACGCCGATGGTATGGTCGTGCTCCAGGGGCAAATAGGGGTAGTACCGGGCGCAGCGAAGTACTTTGAGGGCATAGCTGTTGCCACCCACGCCCTTTGCCGCCTGGACGATATCGAACAGCGAGGGCGCAATCGCCTTGCCCATAACCGTCAGATTCCGCAGAAAGGTCAGGGCAGCCTGGATTCTCACGGGTGAGAGGTCAATCACCTCCTCGCGCCCCTCGTCGCCGTACTGATCTCTGGTCTCGCGAAACAGTTCTTTGATCTCTTCCTCGAGCGCGGCGGGTCTCCCGAACACATCCTGCCGCTCACGCTCCGCCCGGCCGGTGATAAACGGTAGCTCTCCCAGGGCGAAGTACAGATGATCGGGGTTGATATAGTCGATTGACAGGCGATAGGATTGTTCGGCGGGCGGTGTGTAGTTGTACGAGTATTCCCGCGGGAAATGTTTTACCGCGGCCGCGAACCGACGCGCGTGAATCAGCGCCAGGATACGTTGGTGCGAAAGCTCAAGCCCGCGCAGCCGCCAGGCCACATGGCGCGCTTCGCGGTCCTCCGGTGTATCCCCGCCGGGCATGCCGATCACGCGCAGGCACAACGATGCGAACGCGTCGAAGCCCAGGCGCACGGCGACGTGCGGATCGGGCAGGGGCGGAAGCGGCTCATTTCGCCTCAGCACACCGGTTCCCAGGGGCTCCCAGGGGATGCGGCCCTGACGGCTCTGGCGTATCCCCTCGATTGCCGCATCGCAGGGATCGGCGGGAACGTAGTACACCGGATCTTCGACTCCCCGTGCGACGACGGCGGAGATGAGGGGCAGCCGATCCACGGCATCGGTGAGCAGGGGCCCGAACGGGTGCGGAAGATCCACGGCAATACAGTCAAATGAGTCGCGCGCGCATACGGCACGGATGTGACGGGCGGAATCGAGGTTTCCGTGGAGAAACGGAACGGCGGTGATCGACGATGTCAACTGCATCGCGATCAGCCCTCATCGGCATCGGGATTCAGCGGATCGTGGCCGGGGAAAAAGAAATCGCCCAGGTTCATGCCCGGAATGGTGTCTCCCGAGCGGGAGCGTTTCGCGGCAAGCGTCTCAAGATCCAGCGCTTCCTTGCCGAGAATCTGCTTCACTGCCTCAGTAAACAATAGCTCCATGGATTCCCCGCCGTCCTCCCGTCGGCGTTTCAATGCGTAACGTATTGCGTTGATCCCGTCACGAACCGAATACGGGAGGTCCAGGCCGTGGGCGCGCTGGAGGAAATCGACGCAGAGCCGGAGTATTTCTTCATTGGAGAACGGAATATTGTACCGAAGGATTTCCAGTTCATCTTCGCGGCTGGGGAAGCCCACGTCAATACCCGGCTGCAGGCGCGACATGATATAGTCGGGGACCTCGAACGTGCTCGCGTCTTCGTTCATGGTCACGGCGGCCCGGAATTCCTCGTGGGCATTGACCGTGATTCCGGCCGCGATCGACTCGACCATACGCCGGTTGTCGAACAGGCCGGCCAGCGAGGCCCACGACTTCTCCGACATCCGGTTCCCTTCATCGAGCACCGCCACGCCGCCGGTGATAACCGCCGTGAGCAGCGGACTGGCATGATAGGAGATCGAACCTTTCTCGGACAACACCGGCGTCACCAGCAGGTCTTCGGGCCGGGTGTCCGATGTGCACTGCATGATATACACGGGCTGCTTGCGGAGAACGCCGGCCACCATGGCAAGCGTTGTCTTGCCGATACCCGGGGGGCCGATAATGCGAGGTGTCAGCGGGAAATCCTCGGCGGTCACCTTCAGCCAGCAGGCCTGGAGCTGACGAAGGGGTTCCGCCTGACCGATCCAGCGGACATCGATACGCACCGGCGTTGAAAGCACGAGTTCGACATTGTCGACGGTCTTTCTCAGCATACCCTCCTCCATCATTGCCGGGGACAACCAACTGAAAAAATACGACAGAGTGATCGGGCGCCGGAGGAGTCAGCGGAGTCGCTTTCGGAGGGCCTTGATATAGTCCTTGCGGTCCAACTCGTCCTCGATCACTTCGTTGATCTCCTCGAAGGCATTTTCGAAGGGCTCGTATTCGCCCCAGTGCCTGTCGCCGGTGCGCTTGATACGGGCGGCGAAAACGGGCGTTCCGGATCGCATACCATCGTAGAAACCAATCGTCACATCGGCGGTTCCCTTGAACTGAGACCGTCCTCCCGGCTCCACGGTGTAGTTGTGAAGTTCAACCTTCACAATCACTGCCTCGCATTCCACCATTGCTCCCAGCCTCGTTGAGCCGACAATCCCCACCAGATCATCATCACCCAACGCCTCATCCAGCGCCTCGCACATATCCTCGGTTACTTCTTCGTTCAGTTCCCTGAATTCCTCGTTTTCAAGCTCAAGGCCGGTGTTCTCCCGGGAAAACGCCGTTGCGACAAGCAGCACCGGTTTCTCACACGGGACACGCGGAGCCGGTGTCTCAGCCGCCCGGGCGGGAACCTGTCGCGGTTGCTCGGGGCCCCCGACAAGCTCGGCGGCAATGACCGGAAGCAGCCCGACCACTTCCTCGATACGCCCATCGATATCCCTGGACACCACGGCCACAATCTTTGCCGTCTGCACGTCGACGGCCCTCACGTTGATCAAATGCAGTCGGCCCAGTTTTCCGATCGAGCCGGTGATCATGCGCCCGACCCCCAGCATACGTCCCATCTCCACCATGCAGCCTTCATCGGTACACGCCCCCGACTGCTGGAACCCCTGCTCCTTGAGCACATCCTGCATCCGGTCCCGCTCCATTACATCCACGGAACCGGTTCGGAAAAGCTCCACACGGAGCCGGTCGGTAATCACGGCCGATTCACCTTCGGACACCCCGGACGTTGGCTTGAGCGCCAGTACGGCAACGGAGATTCGCGGGGATTCACCCGTCGAAGTATCGGTTTCGGCCGCCGAAACGTCGCCGAGAGCCGCAATCAGGAGGAGCACAAGGAATGAGCGCGAAAAGGCCGTATTCATAGCACAATAAGATACATGTGCGCACGAGTATCGCGAAAGGAGGGTTCCCGGGCGTAACGGCTACTCGTCTTTGAAGAGGTCCTCCATGTCCCGATCTTCCCAGAGACGCTTCGCGCGTTCCTGCCATTTGTCGATTGCCCGCATGGTGAGCTGGGGATTGTCTTTCATCTCGGCCTTGCGGGTATTTTTGAGGTTGGTAAATACACCAAGGTAGGAATTGGCCTTTTTCGGTTGTCCCATTTTCAGATACAGCGCAACAATGGTATAGATGACCTGCATTTCGATTTCTTCCGAGGGGCAGTTGGACAGCCGGAACGCTTCTTCGTAGAATCCAAGTGCCTCGCTGATAGCCTGACGGTTGTCGCCGCCGGCATCCTTCACGATTTTGGCTATTTTCAGACAATACGCACCCATTTTGTACATTGAATAGGGCTGCTCGTACCATGCTTCCGCTCCGGCCCTGGCCATTGCCAGGCGATAGGACGCAATAGCGGCGTCATCCAGCCGCGGCCGTTTGAAATAATCTTCGTAATTGGCTACCGACTTGAGTATTGCCTTTCGCTCGCCGATTTTCTCCTGCAGCAGGAGTATGAGGTTGCTGGTCAACTGGCTTTTCACCATGCCCTGCCCGCTTGGCGCCTTGCGAACGAAATCCTTCTTGTCCGGGGAAGCGAGGAGGCACCGTGGACAGACGATCACGGCAAGACGGTTGTAGTCGATCGTGCGATACCCCGCACTCCCTTCGTAGCAGGGAACCAGGAACTTGTTCTGAAGAATCTGCTGGCTTTTTGCGCGAAGCTCGTAGCAGGTGACATCGGTATATCCGCACACCGGGCAGGTTACGGCAATCGTAAACACGGGATCCTTCCCTCCCGCGTCCGTTCCACCCCTGTCGACCGCCGCGCTCCGTGATTCCTTGATCGCCTTGATATTCTTGATATCCATGGTCGGGCCGTACTGCCGGATATACTCATTCACCAGATTGTCGTCGTTGAGCAGCGCACCCAGACGACGTTTCACTTCGGCAACCTTGATTGTCATCCCGTCAATCCCTTTCCACTATGAGCATTCGCGGCCGGAATTCGCCACCCCGCGGCCCTTTCGAGCAGGTGTCCAGGCAGCCCTCCCGGAAGCAGTTCGACTCTCGATCCCGGGGTTTCCTTTGGCGCTCCACCATGATACGCTATGATTCCGCTCGAAAAGCAATTTCGGCCTCCGATAACCGTTAGTAATTATCCAATAATGGAGGGAGATGAGTCAACCGGCACACGATCCGCGTTTCGGCGCCTTTTTCACAGGCTACAGGCCCGTTTTCAGGCTCAAATCGCCCAATCCACCGTCTTCCGACGCCCCACCCTCCGACCCAATCCCCGGGGCGAATGCCTGTGAAGGCTAAAGATTGACCATGGGGTGTGCCGATACAGTAAGTGAGGGCCGACGGGAAACGAAAGAGAACAAGGAGAGCAACAATGGAAACCGACGTTCAGAGCCGCGTTGTCATCTCGATGCCCCACTATGTCGCGCCGTGGGATTCCGACCGTTACGTCAACAAATTCCTCAGGCAGATGCAGGATTCCGGGACCCAGTATGTGCTTGACATGGAAGGAGTCCAGAACATCTACAGCGGCACCGTCCGTCTGCTCATGCGCCTGTACGACCGTGCCGTGCGCCTGGGATCGACGCTGGTGATCGTGAATGCCGACGATCCGGTCTGCAACGCACTCCGCTCTCTGCGACTCGATGAAAAAATCCCGGTAAATCCCCCGATCGACATTCTCTCCATCGACACCGCCTACTGTATCGCCGCGTGAA
>CAZNDN010000125.1:8343-11850 GCA_964571815.1 uncultured Fibrobacterota bacterium
CCGTAATCACCCGCACGTCGCCTTCCCTCCTGGTAATCCCTTCACGGTCGAACAGCGCATACATGAGCAGGCAGATTTTCCGGTTTCCGCCGACAAGGTCGCGGAATTGAGCCACGGTCATGCCGGCGGGGTTTTCCGCCAGGGCGGTGAGGAGCTTTTTTCTGCAGGGATCCACGACCGAGGCGTGCAGGTAGGCACCGTCCTCCACATATACTTTTCTTTCAGCCGTGAGGTAGCGAAGAATCTGACGCACGCGGCTCTCCTCAATACCTTCGGAAGCCGCCGTTTTCATAAGTTCCGAAAGCAGCGGCGTTCGCATGTCGGCGCGGCGAAGAAAATCCTCCACGAATGCCGTCTGTCGTTTCAGTTCCGGTCCCACCTCTACGCATCGCCCGGCAAGCGCCCACGTGTGTTTCACTTCCCGCAGCAATCCTTCCTCCGCCATCGCACCCAGCTCCAGCCGCAGTGCCGCTTCACTGTCGGAGCCCTTCTCGATCCCGGCCTTGGAGCACAGTTCGTCCACCGTAACCCCTTCCTCTTCGAGCGGAAACCGGCTGTGGTGAGCACGCACCCGGCGGAGAATCAACTCTCGCAGCTTTTTCCAACGAAGCCGTGACAGTGCGAAGAGTCCTCGATCGGAGGCGCGGACAACAATATCTTCGGGAACCTCCGCTTGCAGGACCGCCCTCACCTCTTCGGCCGACACATTGAGCAGGGCGGCGATTGTCGCTTCACCCACTCCCAGCGGATGCTTGCGTACCTGGGCGGCCACCAGCTCGGGAAGCTTCATTTCGGCAATTCTGCTCATCTGGTTCACCACCCGCTCCGTGCGTCGGCGATGATGAAGCGGGGCGGAATCGAGTACTTCTCCTCCCCCGAGGGTGCGGTCGCTGGAGGAGCTTCGAATCACGAACCGGTCGCCGCACTGGGCCACGCAGGGGGACGGAAGGTGGATCTGCACCAGGCCGCTCTCGCCGCCGCTGAGGCGGTCGCGGTCCATCAGGTGAACCCGCCCCTGTGCTTCGTACGTGCCCAGCAGGAATTGAGCCTGGCTCCACAACTTCAAGGACGTTCCCTGTTCAAAGAGTGTAAGCCTCCCGTCAACCATACGCGTCTCTTTCAGCGGTCTGTCGGCCACGACCATGCCGCGCCGGAAGTCACTCCGCTCAAGTCCCACCAGGTTGATCGACGCCCGGTCGCCGGCACGAATCTCCGGCACCTCGCCGCCGTGACGTTCGAGGCGCCGGACACGAAGCCGGCGGTCGCCCGGAAGAAGCCACACCGGTTGCTCCACGCCAAGCCTGCCGCCGGTCACCGAACCGGTGACCACGGTGCCGAAACCGGCCACCGTGAAAATGCGATCGATGTACATGCGGAAGACGTTTCCCCGGTCGCGCTCACGCACCCTGCCGGCGACCGAGCCAATGGCTCCGTGCAGCTCATCGATTCCTTCTCCGGTTACGGAAGATACCGGCAGAATATCGCGGCCCTCAAGAAATGTCCCCTGTGCCAGCTCGCGAACTTCCTCCGCGGCCAGCTCACGGGTCGTCTCATCGACAAGATCCGCCTTGGTCAGTGCCGTCACACCGTCGGACACCCCCAGCACCTGCATGATAGCCAGATGTTCCCTGGTCTGCGGCATCACCCCTTCATCTGCGGCCACCACCAGGAGGGCGAAATCGATGCCGACCGCTCCGCCGACCATGGTATGTACGAAATTTCTGTGCCCGGGCACATCGACCATACTCAGCGTATCCCCCGAGGGCAGCCCGAGATGGGCAAAACCGAGGTTGATGGTAATACCGCGAGCTTTTTCCTGCTTGTGCGTGTCGCAGTCGATACCGCTGAGCGCCTTGACCAGCGCGGTCTTGCCGTGATCGATATGACCGGCGGTACCCATGATGAGATGTTTCATGCGATGCTCCGCGCGCGTGCCCCGGCACCGGACCGGGGTCTCAGTTGAGGTCCCCGGCGAGAACGTCGGCCACCGCCGAGGCGATTTCATCGAGGTCCTTTTCCTCGACGGTCAATACATCGAGCAACACGCGGCCCTCGCGCAGGATTCCTGCTACCGGGCGTTTCCTGCCGAGCAGTCCGTGGAACAGCGATTCGCCGAACCGCCGACGCGCCGCGGAGGAGCCGTCAGGGGGGACAATGCCCACGGCACGGCTTTCGATCGCCTTCCCGGGCGCCGCACCGCCGCCGCACTGCGCGTCGTTTTCGACGATCTCCGATTCAACAGCCTTTTCGGCCAGGAGCTTCCCGAGCCTCTCTGCACGCGCCTGAAGATGATCAGGAGTCAACGCAAACATGCCCATTGCCGGGTTTCCGTCCCTGAGGGCACGCTGGTTGAGGTAGTGACGACAGGCGCAGGCGAGCGCCGCAATAGTCAGCTTGCCCACGCGCAACGCTCTCATCAACGGGGCCCGGGCCAGGCGGGATACGTATTCGCTCTTTCCGGCCACGATCCCGGCCTGGGGCCCTCCGAGCAACTTGTCGCAACTGAATGCCACCAGATCGCTTCCCTCGGCCAGCGCCCCGCGCACATCGGGCTCCGCGGCCGTAGCGGCGATCCCTGGATCTCTGAGAAGGCCGGAGCCGATATCGTAGACCATGGGCAGACCGCGGGCATGGGCCAGTCCGGAAAGCTCTCCCGCCGGCACATCCTCGGTGAAACCCCTGATCGTGTAGTTGGATGCATGCGCCTTGAACAACAGCCCCGTCTTCGGGGTGATCGCCTCCTCGTAATCCGACAGCCTGGTCCGGTTGGTAGTCCCCACTTCGACCATCTTCGCGCCCCCGGCTTTCATGATGTCCGGGATACGAAACGCGCCGCCGATCTCGATCAGCTCACCGCGGGAGATGATTACTTCCTTGCGCCGTGCAAAGGTATTGAGCACCAGGATAATCCCCGCGGCATTGTTGTTGACCACGACGGCGTCCTCGGCCCCCGTGAGGTAGCGCAGGAGCGGAACGATGTGCGACGTGCGGCTGCCGCGCTTGCCGCTTGACAAGTCAAACTCCAGATTGGAATACCCTTCGACCGTTTCGGCAATTTCTCGAATCACCCGCGGCCCCAGCGGCGCCCGTCCGAGGTTGGTGTGCAGCACCACGCCGGTGGCGTTGATTACGGATCTGAGCGAGGCCCCGGCAATCGATGCCGCCAGGGAGGAAGCGCTCTCCACGAGCGCGTCGACACTCGTATCGGCGGCACCCTTTGCCATGCGGGCGCGGCTCTTCTCAACGCATTGCCGGACTGCCCACACGACAAGCTCACGTCCATGGGTTTCGACGAGCGATTTCACGCGCGGCTGCTCAAGGATATCACCGACACTGGGTATTCTGCGCATGCGGCTGTTGTGTGACATGGATGCCGACCGTGGAGTGCGGGGTGTGAAATCGCCGAAGGAGCGCCTCGGAGACACGGCACGAAAAGCAACAGAGAGGGCAGGAATCGAACCTGCCACAGACGGTGTTATCCGCCCGCTACCGGTTTTGAAGACCGGC
>CAZNDN010000126.1:0-11793 GCA_964571815.1 uncultured Fibrobacterota bacterium
AAGTTGTAGCTGTACGCTTCGCTCGCATCATCGAAACTCACCAGCGACAGCTCTCGCGGAATGTCAACCTTTTTTCCAAGAAGGTAGTTCAGCGCAAGAAGCGCGTCAAGATCGTTGGAGGCAATCCACGCCGTGATGCTCTCGTCGCGCAGTATCCCGTCGAAAAAGTCGTTGGCATGGGGCAGGCGCTCGATTCTCTTGAGGATAGCCGTGATCTCATGCTCCAGCCTCCTGAATGCCTCGGCATCGCTGAGCGCCAGGTACGATGAAGAGAACCGGTTGAGGAAAGCGAGAAGCTCGGGGGCGCGGTGAAGCACGTGGAACTGGCTGTAGAGCAGCTCCGTCCGGCGGGAGGACTCCGATGTAAACAGCGAAACGGTGTTGCGGCTGTGGGCCGCGGTGAAAGTATCGCTGATCACCCGATAGCGCATCCGTGTCCAGGGGTAGGTGTGGATGGGCGAGATGTAGGCGACGCGGCGATGACCGTTCATCAAAAGAAGCCGGGCTACGTTCCGGGGCGCAGATTGACTGGAGCCGATCCGGTACGTCCTGATCCTGCCGCCGGCGGCATGGATAGCCTCGGGAGCCACGTCCCCGTATTCATCAACGACAGCCACCGGCGTGTCGAGCCTGCCGAGTTTGGCGATAATCCGCGGGAAACCGGCCAGACCGAATGCCCATACCACGTGTCCCAGAATAATGTCGGCGCCGACAGCAGCATCGACCCGCCTCAGCCCCCTGCCGGTCTCAGTATCCATCTCCGGATAAACGATTGCTTCATACGAAAGCATCCGCCGCCGGCTCTCCTGTTCCAGAGAACGCATGAATTGCTCCTGTCGCGGTGAAGAGCTTGTCGGCGGACGATGTACGATTATCTTTCCTCCCCGGGTCGGTTTGTGCAGCGGTATCATATAGTGGTTCCGGTAGTTCACCAATCCCACCGCCTGCTCCAGCGAGCCGATGGCCTTTTTCATCGTGGCAAAGCAGACGCCGTAGCGCTGCTGCATCTCTTTCAGCGACGGCAGCATGGTACCCGGTCGGAATACACCGGCGCCGATATCATCGAAAACCCGTTCCGCGGTCTCCCGCCACCGCTCGCGCGAACCGACACGGGATGCGCCCGACCTCCTGCCGGGCAAGCGGGCGTCCCTCTTATCGCCCAGGAGTGAGGCGATCAGAAGACCCTTGCCGCGAACCGGGATCAGAACGCCTTCCCGGCGGAGCCGGTCAACCGCCGAAAGGATCGTGTGAACCGAAAACCCGGACAGGAGAGAAAGCTGCTTGACCGTGGGGAGGCGGCCCTCCGAAACATACTCCGGCTTCAGTATCAGCGACCGGAGGTACTCCAGAGCACGCCGGTAAAGGGTATGCTGTGATTGCGACATGAAACTCGTTGACTCCCCGGGAAAAGGTGTGTCCCGGATTGAGTGAATGCGGCCGTACGTCGATTGATGAATGTGTCCCGCGTGAGCCTGGCGTGAAACCCGGTCTGAAATAAATAAAATAAATAATGTAATTTCGTGAATTATAATCCGGCAAATGTGCCTTTTAAGCATCGTATATTGTATGATGGTAAAAAGGAAACGGAGGGTAGCAGAGAAGACGGGGTTCGGGTGGTTGACAATTATGCGGACGAGAGGCAGAAGCGCTGAATATCTGAAATAAAAGCGTGGCATATAGTGAATTTCTTGATACCACAGGAAGGCTGAGAAGGTGTACCTTATGGTGGGGTAGGAAAACGACCGGAGGTGAGGAGGATACCATGAAGCGAGGCCGGACGATGAAGCTCAGGTGGGCAACATACTTTGCGATCAGCGCGTTTCTGCTGGTGGGACCGGTGTGCAACCCGACCGAGCCCGACTACGCGCAGGGGACTCTCACGATATCATTCAGTTTCGACGAGGGTTCCAACAAGTACCTTCCCACGTATGCTTCGGCGATCTGGCTGGAAGACCGGGGCGGCAAAGTCACGACCCTTACGCTTATCAATGAGTGGATGGCTACCACGGGCTACGACGGATACTGCCCGGCGTGGAGCACCAAGGCCAATTGGACCCCGCCGGTGGATGAAGCCGTGGACGCGATCACCACGGCGACGCCGTTTCCGGTGAAAGGCACGCATAGCGTCACGTTCGACTGCAAGGAACTGAAAATCGAGAAGGGCGAATACACATTCTGCATGCAGACGCATATCGGAAAACTCGATGAGCAGGAGAAAGTAGACCACTATATTCTTCAATGTGGAGAAATTTTTCTGGGCGACCAGGCACAGCAAAGCGAGGCAACGTCGGTATCCTACGATCCGGCCCGGAAGGAGGGCTTTCTGACCGTACTTGACAACGTGAAAGCGCGATACAACATCGAATAACTGACCCGACCCTCATTGTCGAGGAGGACTATCATGGAACACTCATTCATTCGCAGGGTAGACCGACGACGGTTTCTGAAGAACACGGCCGCTTTCGGTTCCGCGGCGTTCCTTGCTTCATGCACGGGCAACGGGGGCGGCGGGCTTGTGTCGGGTGTGACCGGGCCCGACGGCTCCTCACCCGATTCGGAGACGAGGGGCTCATCGCGGGGCGACGCCATGCCGAAGCGTATTCTGGGCAAGACCGGTCTTGCGGTCTCGGTCTTGAGCTTTGGTGGCGGTAGCGCTTTCTACACATCGGGAGGCAAGGACGCCCGACTGGAGAAGGTCGAGAGGGCTTTCCAACAGGGTATCAACTATTTCGATACCTGCAGTGACTATGCATGGGACAGTTCCGCGGGGAGTTCGGAAGAGAATATCGGTGAGGCGCTTTCCCGGTACCCGCGCGACCAGTATGTCCTCCAAACAAAATGGGAGGGGCGCTGGAAGGGAGAGGACTTCGGCAGGTCCGTTACCACGCCCGACGACCTTCACGCCGATATCGAAAAGAGCCTGACCGCCATGCGGGTGGACAAGATCGACATCTGGTTGCGGCACTGGTGGTCGGGCGGCGACCTGGACAACGGCGGCATGGCATTCTGGGAAGAGATGGTAAAGATCAAGGAAGAAGGCCTGGTGGGTGCGATCGGGTTCTCTTGTATGAACAGTCCACCCGACAGATATGTGAAAACCATTGTGGCAATCGAGCCCGACGTCGCTCTTCTTGCCATGAATCCGGCCAAGTACGAAGATGTCGCCGGGATTGTCATGCCCACGGTGCGTGAGAAGAACACGGGCTTCACGGCCATGAAAACCATGGCCGGTCTGGACCAGGCGGGTACGGCCGAAGAGCGGCTTGACTATGCGCTGAATGCCTACGACGGGGTTGCCTCGGCGTGTGTCGGGTTCAAGCAGTTGGAGGATATCGACGAAGATGCCGAAATCGTCAAGCGCATTATCGATGAGGGCACGGGTGTGAAGAATCGTGCGATCAAGCGGGACTACGCTGAACTCGAACGACGGTTTAGGCCGTATGCAAGCCCGAAGTACCTTTACTGGGCGCGGCCCGACTATGTTGACGGCGTACCGTACGGAAAGGACGCGTTGATGTACGTGTGAGCCGGCGCCGGTGAACTCGCGGGATCTTGATCGGTGGGGGACCGGCGGCGTGCGGGAACAGCAGTTGAAGCCGTCAAGAAGGGGGGTTCCCATGACACGCAGTGCGATATCGACCGGTGTGCTGGTGGGAGTACTTCTTTGCACCGCGGTGGGCGCTCAGAGTATCGGGGTGAGTGTTCACCTGTCGGATACCCTTCCGAACGAGGAAGATACCACCGGAGATGCGGTCGGTATCGATCCCCGGAGCGGGGAGCGCCGGATTCATATCGAGCTGGACCACCCCCGTACCAATCCCCATACTGGGTATACGGTTATACCGTTTTTTCTCTCTCACGGTGCCGAGGTCGCTATACGGGCGCATACCCCGGCCGGAAGGCGGGTGGGTGAGTTGGTGAATCGATACCTGTTTCGAGGTCGACACAAGTTGTTTGTCCGAAGCGAGGATATTGGTGCCGCGGTTCTTGTCCTGACGATGCGTGTTGACAATGAGTCAAGGGTCATGACGATGATCCCCTGGTGAACGAGGCGGGTGTTTCAGTTTGACTGGAAGAAGGAGGTTGATTGTGGTTCATGGGCGCGGAAGCAGTGGATTGATGAAGAGCGTGGTGGGTCTCTTTCTGGTGGTTCTTCAGCCCGCCGGGCCTTACCTGAACGCGGAGCCGTGGAGAATCCTCTGCCTGGAAGGGTACAGCCACAAGGAACAGCTCCCTCCGGCGGATTCGCTTCTGGTTACCATTGCGCAAGAACTGGGCTGCGGAATCGATATCACGGCCGATAGAGACATTCTCGATCCCGCCGAACTCCGGCAGTATGACGTTATTGTATATAACCAGCAGGACGGCATGAACGAAACCGGGGAGCAGAGACAGGCCTTGAAAGAATTCATGCAGGGAGGCGGGGGGTTCGTGGGTATCCACAAGGCCGGTGCCAACCACAACAAGTGGCCGTGGTATGTCGATCTCGTAGGTGCCGATCTCGACGGGCACGTGGGCAACGGGACCGAGGGAATGCTCTACAAGGCCCCGGAGAATGAAGACCACTTCATCACCCGTACCCTTGCGGATACCTTCACCCTTGCCGAAGAGTGGTACAACTGGGTTGAGGATCCCCGGGAGAACGACAACATCACCCATCTTCTCTATCTGGACTGGGATTTCGGTACCAGCAGACCCGATCATCCGATTACCTGGTGTCAGGAGTACGACGGCGGGAGGTCGTTCTACACGGCAATGGGACACAACCTCGACACCTTCGAAGATGAGAATTTTGGAAAACTTCTCAAACGCGGCATTGTCTGGGCCGCCGGACGAGACGACGACGTCTCGCTCGGCTCATCTGGACGAGCCCCGCGTGCCGTCGGCGGCGACCCGCGTTCGGTAATGTCGCTCTCCGCGGCGCAAGCTCACCTCATGGGAACGTTTCTCCTCAACGGGAGACGGTCGGCCGGCGAGCCCCTGCCTCTCGCTCCGACGGGAGCAGGGAATATGACGGTGCGGCGGCACAAGGGCACGAATCACGCGAAAAAAGCACTCATGATGCCGTCATTCCCCGGCCAATGATCCGTGAATGACATCTCGCCCGGAGTGACCAACCGCCGCGCTCCTCCCAGTGATCACCTCTCGGCACAGGCTGAGGACCAATGTGATCCAACGGTACCACAGATTGAAGGTAATCTGCTTTCTGCCCCTCGTAAGCGCGGGGAGCGTCTCGCTTCCGGGGTTATTCGTGGAGGGGCGGGCAGCGGTGAAGTTGGCGGGGTGAGTTTGCTACGCCGCCTGCTGTTTCGCCGGCCGGAAGGTGCGGTCGGGGACAATGCCGGCGGTGAGGATGGTATTTTCATACATGGGTTCGCAAACATGAGACGCTTCCAGAAGATGAATAGACCTTCCGAAATACCATCCCGTTTGATTCTCTGTCTCGGTAATCCGCTGGTGTCCGATGACGGCGTGGGGGTGCGTGTGTCGGCGTTTCTTCGCCGGCGCTATCCCGCGTTGCTCGATTCGGCGGACATCGTTGACGGAGGCAATGCCGGTTTCGACCTGCTGGCGATCATGAGCGGCCGTGAACATATCGTTCTTGTGGACGCTGTTGAAGCTGAGGGAGAGCCGGGGGATGTAATCAGGGTGCGCCCGGAGGAGCTTGAGAAGCAAACGGGATACCGCATATCGCTGCACGGCATTTCGGTGCGTGATGTGTGTGGGGCTCTGGCGCTGCTGGGAGAGCAGCCGATGGTGGAT
Source organism: uncultured Fibrobacterota bacterium (assembly GCA_964571815.1). Classification (GTDB taxonomy): domain Bacteria; phylum Fibrobacterota; class Chitinivibrionia; order Chitinivibrionales; family WJKA01; genus CAZNDN01. The sequence continues at coordinate 5,764 of CAZNDN010000126.1, forward strand.
ATTGTCGGTATCGTAGCCGGTGATGTTCGCACGGTGGCCGACGGATTGTCCCCTCGGGTCTTCGATGCGGTCTCGCGGGCGGCGGCTGAAGTGGTTGACCTTGTCTACTCGTGGAATGGGCCGCGCCGCCCGACACGGCCGGCTGGGGAGAGAGTGTGATGGCGCCGACACGACGGTCTTTTGTCAAGATGATGGGCGGATTCGGTGCAGCCGTCTGCTTCCCCGGTGTGCTGGTGCAGGGCTGCCGCGGGGTGCTGGGCAGAGCCGCGCGCCGCACGCCGGTGATCTGGATTCAGGGCCAGTCCTGCTCCGGCTGTTCGGTCTCGCTGCTGAATTCAATTGACGTGGATGTTTCCACATTGTTGACGGAGCATGTCAGCCTCTACTTCCATCAAACCCTGAGCTGGGCTACGGGTGATGTCGCGACCGGGGTCTTACGCAAAGTGATCCAGCGGCAGATAGAGGACTACGTGCTGGTTGTGGAGGGTTCAATTCCTCTGGCCTCGGAGATGTACTGCACGCTGGGCACGCCGGGTGGGGGACATCTCGGTATCAGGGAGTGGGTCATGGAGTTGGCCGAGAGTGCCCGGCACATAATTGCCGTCGGCACCTGCGCCGCCTTCGGCGGGATCCCGGCCGCGGCGGGACGGGACGCGGGAGGACAGCCCACGGGCGCGGCGCCGTTGAGCACGGTGCTGCCCGACAGGAGGATCGTCAATGTTCCCGGCTGCCCGCCGCACCCCGACTGGATTGCGGGGACGATCGTGCGGTGCCTGCTCGGGCGACGCATGAAGCTGGATGCGTTCGCACGGCCGCTGGTCTACTTCGGAAGGACGGTTCACGAGCAGTGCGAGCGCCTTGACGACTACAAACAGGAGAAATTCGCGCGCTACTGGGGAGACGAAGGGTGCCTGTATTACCTGGGATGCCTGGGAATCGACACGCATTGCGATATTCCGGCAAGGAAATGGGTCGGCGGCGCCAACTCATGTACCGGATGCGGCTCCGGGTGCATCGGTTGTACCGAAGAGGTCTTTCCCGATTTCGGACAACGGGGCTTGTACCGGCACAGGGAGGCATGATGAAGCGAGGAGCATTTGCAGGGGCGGCGAAGATGGTGCAGCCCACCGGATGTCGCCGGGGCGCCCGGAGGCTGTCCAGGGTGCTCATCCGGGCGGTGCGGCATTCTATCGTGCCGAGAGGCATGCGTAGTCAAATATTGTGAGTACTATACAGGGGCACGGAGAGAAAAGAACCGGCCCGGAACCGGAAGATCATGGCACGACGAATCACGATTGATCCGATTACCCGTATCGAAGGGCACCTTTCGGTCGAGCTGGAGGTGAAAAACGGACGCGTGTCGTCGGCGCACGTGCGCGGCGACATGTTCCGCGGCTTCGAGAACATCTTCCGGGGAAGGAATCCCGTCGATGTGGTCCAGTTGTCGCAGCGTATCTGCGGCGTGTGCCCGATCTCACACGGCGTCGTTTCGAGCCGGAGTATCGAAAGTGTGTGCGGCATTCGCGCACACGGCAACGGAAGAATTCTCCAGAACCTGGCCCTGGCATCGAACTTTCTCCAGTCGCATATCCTCCATTTCTACCAGCTCTGCGCCGCCGATTTTGTGGACATCACCGCCCTTCTTTCGTACGGGGGAGCGGATCCTCAACTGAGTCGGCTCAAGGAATGGGCCCGCCGGGAGTTGACCGAGAAAAAAGACCGGCCCGACTCATTTTCCGCGTGCGCTCCCTTCCTTCCGCGGTACGAAGGGGAGGGGATGTATATCGACGACACCGACGCCAACATCACCCTGCTGGCACACTACGTGCGGGCGCTTGACATGAGGCGAAGAGCCCATGCCATGGTGGCTTTGTTCGGCGGACGGGTTCCCCACGCAATCGGGCTTGTGCCGGGAGGCGTGACGCAGCGACCCACACGCGAACTCGTGGACCGGTTTGCGATGGAGCTGGAGGAGATTCGCTCCTTTGTCGACTCGTGCTACCTTCCCGATGTCGCTGTCGTGGCGCGGCATTTCCCCGAGTACTTCTCGCTCGGTTTGTCTCAGGATTTTCTGGCCTGGGGGGAGTTTCCGGAGCGCGATGGAGGAGCGGAACAGTTTCTGCCTTCGGGACTGCGAACCGAAGACGGACTTCACGATACTGACAGGGAACGGATCACCGAGCAGGTCGCCTTCGCGCGGTACGACTCCGATTCGGGGCTTCATCCCTCGAAAGGCGAAACCGCGCCGCGGCCGGAGAAGAAGGGTGCCTACTCGTGGATCAAGTCGCCCCGCTACGATTCCATGCCCGTGGAAGTGGGACCGTCGGCCCGGTTGCTGGTTGCCTACGGAAGGGAACAACCCGATGTCGTGCTGGCACTTGACAAGCTCACGGGCGAGACGGGAATCGAGCCGCCGGCGCTGCGCTCGGCTCTGGGGCGCCACGCGGCGCGGGCCCTGGAGTGCCGGCTTCTTGCGGATCGCGCGCAGGCGTGGCTTCAGCAACTGCACCTGGATGCACCGCCGCGCGAGCGCTATGAGCTTCCGACGGAAGGCTCGGGCGCGGGGCTGGGCGAAGCGCCGCGGGGAGCGCTGGGCCACTGGATAACCGTTGAGCAGGGGGTGGTCGGATCGTATCAGTGTGTGGTGCCGACCACGTGGAACGCCGGGCCGCGCGACGATGCCGGGCGGCCGGGACCGATGGAGCAGGCGCTTGCGGGAACCCCGATTCAGGACCCCGAGAATCCCATTGAGGCGGTACGGGTGGTTCATTCCTTCGATCCCTGTATTGCCTGTGCGGTGCATGTTCTCGGCACCCATAGGGCGAGATCGAAACGGGAAAGGAAGACTCCGTGAGGCGGGCTGGCTTTCCGAACAGATGGGCCGTGTCGCTCACGTGTGTCCTCATTGCCCTGGTTGCCGCCGATTTGTCGGCAACCGGTCTTGATGTCGCCCTGGACCACTACCTGACCATGCGGGAGCATCCGCCCGTGGACAGCAGTCTTCCCGCCACAGCCTATCACGGAATCCTTTCGCTTCACCTCGACCAGATTCGCAACTCAGGGGTATCCGCCCATGCCATGGGCTCATACACCAATGCCTTTGCCGACAGTCTCCGTCGCCGGTTCGAGTGCAGCAGCCTGTATGCCGATCTGGACAGCCTCCCCGGCCCGCTCTCCATGCGCATCGGCAGGCAATGGCTGTATGAATCGGTAGCGCGGGAGCAGCATACCGACGGCATCAAGCTTTCACTTGACCTCAGCAAGCGCATGACCATTACGTCGTTCGCCGGAATCACATCGCCTCCACGGTATAGCGATGAGGAGTCATGGCCGGTTGGAAGCCGCTCTGTCGGGGGGCTTGGTGTGCGGACCCGATTGCACGAGCGTATCGTGACTGAACTCGGGGCCGAGGCCCTGGGCCGTCACGGCGCCGGCGTCGATCCGTTCCTGCGGGGAAGTGCCCATGCCCGGCTGGGCACGAACACCCGGCTTTTCGGCGAAATCGCCGTTGACCTCTCGCGGGCCGTCGTCCGTCGGGGAACCCTTCATCTGCGCATGCGTCCCCTGGCCGCGCTCGAAATCGAGCCTTACGTGGTGCGACGGGCGGCGCGGGTGGACTCCTCCAATTTCTACGAAGTGTTGTTCCTCGAAGATTACAGCGAGGCGGGCGTTTCCGCGGGGGTGTATCCGGCTTCCGAAACGTATATCCACGGTGACTACGGCGTTCGCGTGTTCGACGGGGGAGCGGACCATGTGGGGGCAGTTCACGCGGGATTCCGCGGGATGTTCGTGGCGGGGCGGATCGTATCGGGCATGCACGGCAGCCACGTGGCCTTGACGCCGGGCGCACGGATCCTGCTGCGGGAGTCGCTTGCCGTGCGGGCCGATGGAGGGTGGAAGACATTCGCGCGCGAGGGTGAGAGGGTGTGGGAGCACGGTGGCGAGGGACGCGCGATGCTCGAGTGGGTGCTGCCGTGGCAGACGGCCGGATTCCGGTGCGTGGTCGAGCCCGGAGTCGAATACCTTACCAATGCATACTACCGTCACGATCTCACGGTGCGGCTGCGGGTGCGGAATCGCTACAGCCGCTGGTGGCCGTCGGAGGAGGCCGCACGATGAGGGCGCGAAGCATGAAATCCCGGTGGTGGTATGCTCCGGCGGCATTCCTGCTGGTGCCGGCGGGCTTGGCATCGGCGGAAACCGACCGGGACACCATTTCCACCGATACGGTTGAGATTCACGATATCAACCGGGCCGTCATGGAGAAGGACACCGGCGCCTCGGGATACCCGGTGGTATTCGGTTACCCCCCGGTTCTCATGTCTCATGAGGAGCATACCGAGGCCGGCGTCACGTGTGTCACCTGCCACCACAAGCATCACAACCCCGGCCGTGAGAAGCACTGCTACCGCTGTCACCGGGGCCTCTCCGGCATGGAGCATCTGCACCTGCGGTGCGGAAAGTGCCATGTTCGTGAAAGAATCTCCACGCAGTGCGCATCGTGTCACGGCGACACGGTCGGCACGGATGCCGCAACGTGCTCCTCGGGACAAAAACGGGGTCTGCGGGAGATTATTTTTTCTCATGTCGGCCATTACCCCCGGGAAGAGCGGTGTGCGCGATGTCATGCCGAATCGGACACTGTCCGTCGCGGGCTCTGCCGGGGCTACTACCCTCCGATGGCCGAATGCTTGACCTGTCACGATCGTAAGAGCGCCTCGGGACAGTGTCGCCTGTGTCACGGTGAGTTGGGACCCGACAGGCCGAAGAACCACACCGCACGATGGGTGAAGCGGTTCGGGCACGGGGTTGACGCCCGTATGGAACGAAAAGAGTGCCTGGCATGCCACCGCGAGACCGAATGCGACCGGTGCCATCGCGGGCAGACGTCCTTTGCGGTCCATGACCCGGGATACCGGTTCTTCCACGGGAGCGACGTCAAGAGCGGGGAGGTGCGGTGCGGAATGTGTCATGAATCGAGGCTGCATTGCAGCCGATGCCATGAGGGGAGACGATGAAAGCTCAAAGCCTGATGCTGCTCGGCGTGGGGGTGTGTATGATGACGGCATGCAATGAACCCAATTCGGGTATCAAATTCATGTCGTATGAGGAGTGCAGCATTTGCCATGAACTTCCCCCGCCCAACGCCGCGCATGAAGTGCATGTGAAAAGAGAATCGTACAATTGCGGGCCGTGCCATGAGGGTACGGGCGTGGAGCCGTATTTCAACAACGATGCCACGCACGGCAACGGTGAGGTGGACGTCATATTCTCCGAACGGTTTGATTCGGGTATGGTCGCTTCATTCAACCCCGCCTCCTACACCTGCTCGAACCTCTATTGCCACGGTACCTTTCCGGGCGGAACGACCACCTCGGTTGCCTTCCCCGTCGAGAATGCCATTGCCGGCCGGTGCGGGGCATGCCACGCTCTGCCGGGCATGCTCAGCGGTCACCACGATACCGTGCATGTCGATACCATACGCAACTGCGAGCGATGTCATGCCGGGTACAGTATTATTGACTCGACGGTGGTCGAATCCACGCACGTGGACGGCATCACCCAGGCGACTGCCTGTTGCAGCGACTGTCACGATGACTGGGAGCGATCGTCCCATTGCGACGGGCAGTAGCAACCTGCCGGCGTTCGCGGCGTTTCCTGCTTACCAGCCCCTGTCGGTTGCTGCACCGGAACGGCACAATGTGGAAAAACGGTCACTACCATCCCATACGATCTTGAGCAGAAAAACCCGAACAAGCTGTACATTTCAATCCGGCTCCACAGGACCCCTCGCACACGGAGTCTCCCGGACTATGATCCTTACTTTTTGCGCCTGATTTCCCCTCGATGTATTTTTGTTTCACGGATTGCCTTCAGAAAAGGTGAAAAGCCGGCCAGCCGTTACCCGTGGAGGGTGCGGCGTTCCCGTGCAAAGTAAAGTCCCGCCGCATGGTCCGTCAGGCCGATTCACACAGAGTCGGATTCGGCGATATGCCGGGCGTTCACGATTGGCAATGGAGGATAATGACA
>CAZNDN010000127.1:0-4939 GCA_964571815.1 uncultured Fibrobacterota bacterium
CCGCCGCGCCCTTGACCGCCCCGTTATCGGCATCATGAAACGCTCTTATCCATATCCCGCTCTCATCTTGTTCGTGGTCGTCCGATGGGTTCCATGCATGCCCCGCAGCCACCGCATTGAATCCAACATTGAAATCACCGATGATATAGATTTCGCCGGTGGTGTAGATGCTGATCGGGTAGTGCAGCGAATCGCCGTTGACCACGATGACGTTCTCATCCTCGAAATCCACGACCCCACCTGATGCGCATTTTCGCGGATAGGAATCGGGGTCGCTGAGATCGTACCACAGCGCCTTCACCCACTCCCCGCCGTAGTTGCCGCCGACCCATGAGTCGGTCCACTCCCCGTAGTTGTGGCCGCTATTATCTTCGATATACGCCTCAAGCGATTCATCGGAGATATTCCATCCCCCGTCGCGCATCTGGAAGGCCCCTTTCTCACGGTACCATCCGTACGTGATGTTGCCTTGCGCGCAGGCGGCCGAATCGCTGTTGTAGTGATACCCGCCCGAAACCGTGCTGCTTCGAGCATGGTAGCCGCAGTAGACCTCATCTTGCGTCCGATACGCGCCGTACTGGGAGTTGAAGATGAACTCGGTCGGGGGGTACGTGCCCAGGTTGTACCACTTGACCGTCTTGACCTCACAACCACAGTCGTCGGGGCCCTGCGATGTAGTGTAGTCGTTTGGTGGAGTGAATTCGGGAACAGGAATCTCCGGCGCGTTCTCGACAACTTCGCTGGGAAAATCCGACTTGCTGGACACCAGGTCGCCGTTGATGTACAAGTCCCTGATAGTGCCCCATACCTGGTCGGGAAACGTGTAGGTCTCCACCGGAAACAGGCCCAGACTATACCAATCCGCACTCTGGTTTGCCCCATCGGTAATGAAATTCATCTTTGCATTGGCCATTGCGGTATACGCACTGGTCAGTTCGACGGTTTCCGAGCTTGACAGGCGTTCCGAAACAAAATGCCAATAATCCTCCGCGATCGGCCCAAGATACAGCGTCCCGTTCGTATGAATATTGCCGTAGAGCGTATCGGTCCGCCGAAGCACGGGGGCAATATCCCCGTCCGAGAAGACAGCAAACTCGCCAAGACCCACTAACTCGCCCGTCATGACTATCTCGGACTCCTCGCCCCCGATTCGCCCTTTAGCTCGTATCTTGACCGTGTCCCCCGCCCCGTTGTACCAGACCTTTACGGCCATGCTTTCATCGCCGTGACCCGAGAGGGACTTGGAAGCATCGGAGGTGTGATGATACACCCAGTTGTCGGCATCGTAGGTGACCGATTCGTCCTTGTACACCGGAGGAAACACCTTGGCCAGAGAATCCGACTCGATCCGCTTGCCCGTCTCCCCGCAGGGGTTGGTTCCCGTGGCGGCGACCGTCTCTCCGGTCGTGTCGTGCGTGGCGAACCGGTAGTTCGGTCCGACCGCGTTGATTGCCCAGTTCAGCGCGCTCTCGGCCACGTACTCGGCGCGGGTGACGGCCACGAACTGCCCGGCGGATTTGGTCTCCCGCTGGATTAGGGAGACGGTCACGATACCCACGACCCCGGCGATGGCCATGACAATCAATGCAATGAGAAGGGAATGGCCCTTCTGCCTATTCGGTGCGGGTTTCCGGAGTCTCATCGTCTCCCCCTCTCTCGCGATATGCCGACGGATTCAGAAATTTAGAAGCGACACGTGCGCTTCGGATTCACGGTCATGGGCCACGAGACCGCCGGCGCCGGCAAGACGTATGGTAAAGCCAATCGTTTTGACATCCTGAGCCGCCCCGGCCGGGCTGCCCGTCTCGTCGTAGTAGGTGAATATCAGCGTATCGATTCCCGCAACAAAGGAATTCTCTCTGCCGACGCCGTTGCAGGTGCTCTTCTGGATAAGGGAATCGTTGCGGGCGAAATACTCAACCGTGACGGTATCAGCCTCACAGCCGTGCAGACCGAATTCGTCGATATACGCTACGGCCACGTGATCGTGGTTCATGGTGAAATTCAATGTCGGCTGCCCCAGCCCGTAGCCGCCGGGCTGAAGTCCCTTGCGCACGGCACGCACGGCGTAGCGCAACTGACGCTGCATTCCCGATACTTCACCTATCTCAAGGGCATTGCTCTGCTGGGTACGCCACAGGCGGAACGCACCGTAGGCGACGATTGCGGCCACGCTGGAGGCAATGATAACCTCCACGAGCGTCACGCCCGCCCGAGAGACCCGCGGGGCGGATCTTCTACTCGAAGATATAGGACATCTTGACCGAATGATCATGCGAAAGCACATCCTTCCATCCCGCGGCGGCCGTGACCTTCAGACCGCTGGACGCATCGAAGTAGAACGTCGCGCTTTTTCTGTAGATCAAACCCTTTATGGTATCGGTCGTATCGCTCAGAAAGGTGTCATCCGCGAAAACCGAATCGTTGGCCAGCGTGCTGTCGATGCAGGCCTGCTTCACCGAATCGACCGAGAACAGGGCCTTGTAGTCTTCGATCACCGACGATGCCACATCGGAGGCGGTGGACAGATCGTAGGTGTTTCGGGAGACCTGCAGGGACCGGGAGAGGACAAGCCCCAGACCGAGAGCAAGAACCGTAACCAGGAACGCGCCCAGCAGTACTTCAAGCAGGGTCATGCCGGCTGAGCAACGCCAGTTCGTGGCCGGTTGCCGATTCCGTCCATGCCAGACTGTCATTCGCTGCCTCCACTCGAATGTTCCCTGACCAGTGCCTGTACCCGAACAACCGCGATCACGTTGCCGAAACGATGTGCTTTGCTCCGGCCAGTCGCCAATGTCGAGCCGTGCGACACAATTGGCCTGCTCCTTTAGCGCCTATACAATTATACACCCGACAGGCTGCGAGATTCAAGGTATTTCGTGATCTGTACGTGATCCGTACCGGACTAACTTTATTACTTTAACGGCCGTCCCCCGCGGCTGTCCCCAACGAGCCTCGCCTCCCACGCCAAACGTGCTAAGGCACTGTCAGAAAAGCAAATAGAAGAACACTCTCAGCGAGAAGGGCATCGCACAAGGAACCGCGCACACCCGTGTGCAGCCACTCCCTCGCCTCCGCGTGTCGGAGACGGCATTGGGGCACGGCACGCGCCGAGGCACTGTTGTTGTTTATCGGACCTAATCTGCATCGAGACATTTCATGCAGGGAGTTCCCGGCTGGCGAAGTGATGAAACCCCGAGAGAACGGAACAAAACGCATCTTTCCTCGCACAGCACACGTTTATGTCATTGTTGGCGACTATCTGATCCTGTGCTGATGCTCTTATGAAAGTGACAAGACCTGCTAAAGTAATAAAGTTAGTCCGGTACACTTTTTTTCGAGTCAAATACTATCTCAATTCGCTGCCGCTCAGGGCCGTCATTCGTATGACACAACAATCTTCCATCCAGCTCTCGTCTCTCACCGTTGGCGGTAATTGCGGCAACCGTGACCTCATCCGGAACGAATATGACGGTGGGCGATTCGATGTCCACAGGTGAGTAGGTCAGCGTGAAGCTGCTGTCGGTTCGAGTTATCTCCGGGTTTCGTCCGGCTATCTTTTGAGGATATATGCGCACCAGCTCCTCGACAACCCGCCGCCGCGTACCGTCGTCGTCGAGAAGTCCGAAATGGCTGTGCGAGAGTTTGTCGTAGGCGTAATAACACCACCCGGCTCCGCGCTTCTCGCATTCGCGGAGATAGTCTCTCACAAACCCCTGGTAATTGCGCACCTCCTGAGAGATACCGAATTCGCCCATGATCAGCGGAACGTTGAATCGTCGAGCCTCCCGGGACTTCTTGCGGAAAGCCCGCTTGAGCAGGCGCCGGTTGAACCATCCGTACGCCTTCCCCTCGTGACACAACGGATCGTAGTAGTGCGGCGCGTAGATACATCCGCTGTCCGGATTCCATTTCAGCCGTGACGAAAGGAAAGAATTGGATTGCCAAGCCGGCTCAAACACCATTCTCATCCGGAACCTCCGCTCACGCATCTCTCGCAGGATCCGTGCGTAGAATGCGGAAAGCCGGCGCCTCTCAAACCGTCGGCGAAGAACATACCCGCCGTACGGCTCGTTCATGACATCAATACCCACAACGTTCTCAAAGGTATCGGTCTGCTCCACCACAAAACAGAGCGCGTCGATATACTGCTTTTTCAGGGTGTCGCCTTTCCAGAAGTTGCGGTACGATGCTTTCACGGCGGGCTGGAAATAGTTCTTGCTCCAGGGGGTCCGGCGCTCGAACTCCTTGCCGTTATCGTCGACCGTCCACGCGGGGAATCCATTGCCGGTGAACCTCTTTGTGTAGAGGTCCTGATGCATATCCAACAGCACATCGATCCCCAGCTCGCGCAACCAGCCGATTCTTACCCTGGTCGATTCGACATACGCGGTATCGTAGTGCCCCTGCCGCGGCTCGATGGCATGCCAGAATACGAGATACCTCACGAGGTTCAGTCCCCACCGATTCAGCCGGGCGAAATCCTCTCTGGTGTGCCACGGAAGCGAGCCGGGAGCATGCTTGGAGTAGTTGGCAACGTTCACCCCGTGGTATATGGTGATCCTGCCGTGGCTGTCGATGATATGGCGGTTATCCCACTCAGGCTTGCCCGCATACACCGTGAAGATCAGCAGGACAATGATCGCTCCCATCGCGGAGGATTGGACGGATTTCGGTCGGGTGTTGGGCCTCAGGTGCGGCACTTTGCATGACCCGCGCGGTTTGCGTGTTTGTGGAGCTGCTTTTTCATGCGAGCCCCCCCCCTTCAGGTCCTGCGCCCTTCGACAGGCTCAGGGTGAGCGTTGAGTAGCCTAAAGTAGGAAAGTACCCATTGCTCCGGGGTTTCGCGTGTTTCGCGTCTTTCGTGGTCGCTTTTCATTGCAGGTTCCCCTTTTTCAGGTCCTGCGCCCTTCGACAAGCTCAGGGTGAGCGTTGAGTA
>CAZNDN010000127.1:5039-10342 GCA_964571815.1 uncultured Fibrobacterota bacterium
GTTCCCCTTTTTCAGGTCCTGCGCCCTTCGACAAGCTCAGGGTGAGCGTTGAGTAGCCTAAAGTAGGAAAGTACCCATTGCTCCGGGGTTTCGCGTGTTTCGCGTCTTTCGTGGTCGCTTTTCATTGCAGGTTCCCCTTTTTCAGGTCCTGCGCCCTTCGACAAGCTCAGGGTGAGCGTTGAGTAAGTTGCAGTAAGGGAGTTGTTGTTGGTTTCTTGAGTTTCGCGTGTTTCGTGGTCGCTCTTCTCTCCCTTGTCCCGCCTCACTCTCCTCGGACGCTGCACCATGCGAGCATGCGCAGCAGTATGGTTTGATACGTCTTGTTGTTCCATACGTCGGGGTAGTGGCCGGGCGCCAGGCAGGCTATTCTCCCCTGCCCTTCGGTGCGCCGCCATCCCATGGGATGTATTTCATCCTCGTGCAGTGCGGCCAGGCAAACGCGGACATCGTCGGTGCAGTGCTGCACGTAGAATTCATCGTATACCCTGAACGGCTTGATTCCGCGGGTGAACTCGCCCCGACTGTGCAGGGGGTAGACTTCAAACGCAAACGGCTCGGGGTGCTTTTCAAACCGGCCGCCGAGCAGCTCCCAGTGATCCCGGTTGTTTTCCCGACATACGGTCGCGGAGTGGACACCCACAAGCCCTTTCCCGCCGCGGACCCAGCGGCGCAGGGCCTTCGCCTGTTCGGGCGCCAGATCATGGCCGCACCGTGTACCGTCGAACGCATTGCCCAGCGACGTGTACATCAGGACCGTATCGTAGCCTCCGGATTCCAGCCCAGTGAAACAGGTGTGATCGTACGTTGTCACCACGGCGTATTCGTGGGTCTGCAGAAGCGGGACGACCCGGGCCTCGAAACCCTCGAAATCGTGATGGGCTCCGCCGAGAACCAGCAGAAGACGTTTTCCCGTTCCCGGCTTGTCTACCATGGCAGCTCGTTCCCGTCAAACTGGAAAAATCGCGGGAGGACGGCCGCATCCTCGACGGTTATCAGGTCAAAGAGCAGGCGTGCCGAATCCTCCGGTGCAAAGCCCATCTCGGGCGAGCCCATGTTGGAGCGCATGCCGCCCGGATGAACCGAATGGACGCTGAAGCCCATTGGACAGAGATAGTTGTGCAGAATCTTCGTCTGCATGTTCAGGGCGGCTTTTGACATGTTGTAACCGAACCAGGAGGTTCGCTTGCACTCGGTGATACTGCCGGCCTCGGACGATACGTTGATAATCCGCTTCAGTGTTCCCCCTTTCAGCAAATCAAGAAACTCCCGGGTCACGCGAAGGGGGCCCACGGCGTTGACATCCAGTACTTCATGAATCGTTTCAAAATCAAGCTCTTCAAGCGAGTCCGATTTCCCGGAGTCAATCCCGGCATCGTTGATCACCATATCCAACCGGTCCGTATGGGAAGCGACCTGGACGCGTGCAGCCTCAATTGAAGGCATATCGGTGACATCGAGCAGCACCGGCGTCAGGTCGGGCGACTTCATCTGATTGACCGGCGAATCCGAAACGATATATCCGGCAAACACGCTCCACCCTTCGGCGAGAAACGTATCGACAAAAGCCAGGCCCAGGCCGCTGTCGGTACCGGTTATCACTACACTGCGCTTGCTCTCGGGATTCTCTTTGCTCACGGGTTGCTCCTGTATTGCAACGATTGCGCGTCTTGTCGTACAAAATAACTCTTCTTCGGTGGATAGACTCGTCGCCCGGCCCGAAAGGCCGCGGTGGGAGCGAGGATCGTTGCCGATTGAGCAGTCGCTGCCGTCAGGTGATTTCGAGCCGGTACCGACGCGGAGTTTTGCCGGTGTTCTTTTTGAAAATTCGGTAGAAGTGGGACAGGCTGTTGAATCCGCAGTCGTAGGCAATACTGGTCAGCTTCTCACCCGAAACCGCCATGAGGTGGGCCGCATGAGCGACCCGGAGCTGATCGCGATACTGGAGTATGCTCGCGTGCATGACATCCTGGAATAGATGAGAAAGATGAGAGACGCTGACCGAGCAGTCTCGCGCCACGTCTTCGGTGCTGAACGACGTGCTGAATCGGCGATGTATGAACGTGATTGCCTGTGTCAGGAGCCTGTTGATCTTCCGGGTGCCGGCCGCGTCACCGGGTGTCTGCTGCTCCAGGACGCACTGACGGATGCGCACAACCGCATGCAGTACTTCACACCAGGCGGGAATGTCGCCCATTTCATCGGGCAGTTTATAGCACTCCAGAGCGCGGACAAGATGGTGTTGCACGTCCCTGTTCCCGCGCAGCACGGGCGAAATTCCTTGGCGCAGTGCGATGAAGGGCTCCATCATCCTGATCGGATCGCGTCTGGTCGGCAGATTCAGAAGAGCTTCCGAGGGCAACTGTACGGAGAGGTTTTCGGCGCGTGAAGAGTCGCCGACCGCGTGGTAGTGGGGGATCATGGCGTCAAGGAAGTATGAGTCGCCGGCGCCCAATCGGTAGTCTCTCCCTCCCAGACGCAGAAGCGCCGAGCCGAACATGGTCACGCCGACCTCCACCCCGGTGTGATAGTGGAGCTGTTCCAGACCCGCCTTCAACGGGTAGGAACCGATGAAATTCCGGAAGGAATGCTTGATAACGGGAATAGCGGCGCCGGGCTGCGGCATAGTAACCGTCCGCGGACTCGTGGAAGAGGCTCTAAACTACATTATACAAAATGGTACAATGCATGTCTCGCCGCCCGCCCGGTTCACAGCAATGCGCGGAATGAGCCTTCTTCGGCCCGGACGCCACACGTTCAAGAACAGAGTGACCCACGCGGCTTGGGTGGCGCCGTGTGTCGTTCCGGAATCAATTGCCCGCGGCTTTCCCGACGATAAGCCGCGAGGTGTGAACTCGTTCTTCGGACTCGGTCACCAGAAGCATCGTTCCCGACCCCGCCCCGCTCTCCGATATACGCAGGACCTTCCCTTCCGCCACGCGCCCTGCCGCAAGCACAGGACCGGTCACATCGACAAGCCGGCACCATTCCGGCGTGCCGCCCGCGTTCCGGATAACCACGTTTCCGGCCGCGGAGTGGACGCGCAGTCCCGTTGGGCGTGTGCGAAGATGCGATCGAGCCGGAGTTGTTCACGAGGCAGTAGTGCAGTGATTTCCGGGCGGCTTCGGGATCAAACAGCGTTCCGCACATCAGTCCCGTGTAGCAGGCGTCGCGAACCCACACGCCGTACCCTTCACCGTTGCGGAATCCTGCCTGCCACAATTCAGGGTTACAGAGCGGGATCCGGTCCTGCATTGCAGGATTGAGCACAATCCGAACACAAATGGGGAAGATATCCCCGAATTACTTCTTTAGATTATCTACACTGGAACAAGGAGGCCGTGAAATGCTTCATTCGTACGCATATCGACAGACAGGCACATTGGCGATTCTGCTCTTTCTTGTCTTCCATTTCCCCGCGCCGGGGGCGGTAATCTACCAATCTCCCTACTACACGGTTCACAGCGATTCCGTGGTCGATACCATGAAGAGGAACTGGAAATTGGAGCGCCATGTCGCCCGGGCGCCCGACAGTAAGACGCTGGTAAGCGATGTGGTCCCCGCCTACCGTTTCGGGATACAACCGGCCGATTGCGGCTGGTCCGAAACCTGGACTGCCGACGAGTCGCAACTGTCTCAATACCCGAGCTTCACCTCCGGTCACAACCTGCTCGATGCCGTATACAATCTCGCACTCGAAACGCTCTATCGGTGCACGTTCGAATACGGCTCGGATACTACGTGGGATGCGGGGTACCATAATTGCGATGACGGATACGGGGTCTGGCACCGTGATGTGGTCTACTGTGCCCTGCTGACGGGCAATCTTCTCGACCCCCGCGGCGCTCGTGGTTCTATCAAGTACATCTCCTCAGGCGGGAAGCACAATAACGGCCAGGACGGTTTCTCGGTCCCGGCGTGGGGAGTATGGGACTACTATCTGGCCACCGGAGACGAGACACTTATTCACGAAACCTACCCGGACAATGCCGTTGCGATAGACAAAATTCCCTGGTTTCCCGAGGAAGGGCTCGGCGAGGCAATTGATCCGTCGTTTATCGACTGCAACGGCTGTGCTCCCTGGAACAATGCCCGTTCATTCAGCACCGAGATCACCTATATGCACGGGTACCACGGCATGGCCGAGCAAGGGAAAATCGTGGGTGAAGAACAGACGCGGATCGATGAGTGGGAGGGCCGGGCCGCGACACTTCGTACCAAACTGAATGAACTGTATTTCCATCCCGAGGCGGGATTCTATACGCCGGGACCCGCGGGATCGGAAGGCTATGAAAAGCAGTACTGGGAGAACCTGGGCCAATCCTTCGCGATCTGGCCGCGATACGGCATCGCCACACCGGAGCGGCGACAATCGGTAATCGACAATATGGGCGTTGCCTGGACACCGTTCGGGTTCCATGAGCGGTTCTATGAGTCCGGTATGCACGGCAATAATTGCTGGATATTCACCGAAGTGGGCGAAGCAGCGGCATTTGCGGCCGAAAGAGAAATGGACAAACTGCTCCATCTGTTTGCCTCGGCGGCGCGGGCGGGAGCCGTCCACAAGACGTTCATGGAACTCATAACTACCGACGACAATGCCTCCTTCGGTGTGGGCTCTCGCTATCCCGGCCAGCTCTGGCACGCCATGGGGTATATCGCTATGATCTACTACGGCCTTCTGGGTATGCACTACGATGAGGCCGGGTTGCATTTCACCAATGCCTGCGTTCCCGAAGTGCTGGCCAGTATGAGGATTACGGGATTGAACTATCGCGGGGCAAAGCTGGATATCAATGTCAACGGGTGGGGATATCTGGAGAGCCTGGTATTGGACGGAGAGCTTGTCGAGGCTGTTCCCACGTCGGTCGAGGGCCGGCATGTGGTGGCTGTCAACCTTTCGCGGGATGCGGTACGTACCGGAGAGCCCGCCTCACGACGCCCCGTTGCATCACCGACACCGACCACCACATCGATCCGCTGTCTGGGCAACGGCCGTCTCCTCCTGTCGCGTCCCCGCGGTCGAAGCGCCGCCGCGGTGAGGGTTTTCTCCCCTGACGGCCGCGTGGTGTTTCGCGGGCGCTCCGAAGGTGTCACGGTTATCGACCTGTCGCGACAGCCTCTTGGCCGGGGCGTCGCGCTGGTCGAAATCGACGGTCCCGACGGCGGGCGGGCGACATCCGTGATTGTCGACATGAAGAGAGCCGAATAGTTGCACGACAAAGCCGGCTTGACCTTTCTCTCAGCCGGCAGGGAGCTTGTCACGCGGACGGGCAAAGCCCGGCTTTCAGGAAATCGCGGTCCCC
>CAZNDN010000127.1:10442-11638 GCA_964571815.1 uncultured Fibrobacterota bacterium
GGAGAAATTCCCCGACACCACGCTCCCGTCGATCCAGGCGCCGCTGTTGGCAATGAAATCTTCGAGTTGCGAAATCGCCGCACCGGCATCGGCGGTGAACCGTCCGGACTGATATGAGCCAAGCGCCCGGCCGATCCACTCCAGAGGATCGACACGCCGGTGTTGTGCTTCGAGTATCCATCGCCACAATGTCGAAAGCGCGACGATGGACCGTGTGGGAGCGAGTTTCTCACGTTGCATAACAATCATATCGCGCAAGGCCCCGAGCCGGGGGTCCTTGTCCAGGGCACGGAGCCAGGATGCGAATGAGGCTCCGCCTATTTCTGTTTCGAATGTCAACGCCCGCTTTCCCAGCGCGGCCCCCCGCTCGATCTCATCGGCCAGCTCTCCGGCGTCCCGGGCGTTCTCATCGAAGCGCCTGATTCGGGGAAGTACGCGGGCCATCTGCCGAAGATCGTAGACATCGACGATTTCGGAGATCCTCTCGATCCGCTCTTTCAACGACCTGACCTCGGCGCGGATCAGATAGACGATCATCTCCCGCCCGCGGGCGTCGGGCTCGGCGCCCTTGATAATCCCCACAACGAAATCCCGCGCGCGGTACGCCCACGACAGCAGATCCGTGGCCCGTGCAATGCCCGTCTTCTCCCTGAGATCCCGGCAGATCGACGCCTCTTCGTCGCTGAGCCGCACCCCGCACTCCCCCCGCATCACCACCCGCCGCAGGCACTTCAGCCGCAGCGCCTGTTCGGCAACCTGGAGATAGGGAAAACCCACATCCAGCATCGAAAACAACACATACTCCAGCCATCGCCGGGGAATTTCCGGCTCGAGAAGCTTCAGACACAACCGCTCCACCCCCGCGTGCTCCTCGAACTTCTTGAAAAACTCCGCACACTTTGCCGCTCCGGTCCGGAGGTCTTCACCGGCGTTCAACGAAGCGTTCAGATGGTTCAGCGGTTCCGGAAAACCGTCGGTAACAAATACGTCTTCGAATGCATCGTCCCGCATTGCCTGGTCTCCTGTCAAGTAAGAGACCTGTGGAAGACGGCCTCGTCCAGCGGTTGTTTCACCGGGAACGTCCCATATTGAATTATACCGTGGAAACAGGCGCTTGAGCCAATGCGGTCTGGGAAATACTGGCGGGTTCCGGTTCCTGAAAATGACGCTACCTTCCGGCCGTCGGGGGTAAAAAC
>CAZNDN010000128.1:0-5277 GCA_964571815.1 uncultured Fibrobacterota bacterium
TTTCGTTGTCCGCCGCAGGAAGTGCAGAGAAAGCCCCCTTGCCGGTGGACCAGCACGCCCCCGTGTTGTCCGATCGCCGTCGAGCCGCATTCGACGCAGGCGCGGAGGTTGAGGCCGAAGCCCAGCAGCACCGAAAGACGATTGCAGAAATCCCATAAGGCAAGAGGTACGGCGCGGGCGCGGGGCGTGCGATCGAGAATCGTGAGGAACTCCAGCAGCAGCGAGAAGAGTTCCGGGTGCGTTTCCTCCTGGGTGACTCCCCGGAGTGCGAGTTCAAATGCCGCATCCCGGACGGCGGATTTCATGAGACCGTTCCTGGTACCCGGGAAAAACTCGAGTATCCTGACCTGAGAAAGAGTTTGAAGACTTCGATGCGGCTTGAAAAAGACGACCGTGTCCACCAGGGTGCCCCGTTCCAGCAGCGATTGCGCCTTGCTTCTTCTTCGAATGCCTTTGGCGACTCCGTGGACAAGTCCCCGCGTTTCGGTATAGAGCCATGCGATGATGCTTGACTCACGATACGCCTGGGTTCTCAGCACCACGGCTCGTGTCTTCTCGCCGGACATGGTTTCCCTTCGTTGTGGGGTATCTGGAGCCTTCACGCCGGCCGGCGGTTCCCTCCGGTGGGCACGCCCTTCGCTCGATCCGGCCGGTCACGGGGAACCGGCCGGATCGAACAGACCTTCGTTGCCGCTCGTTCCCGGTTGCAAGTTTCCGGAAAAACCGATTCTTCATGAGACGACACCGCGGCTTCGTCGGAGCGGTTGTCCGGTCAGTCCCGCGGATCGAAGGGAGGATGACCTCGTTGTTTGCGGTGGAACATGCGAAGCCAGTTCCAATTTTCCCCCGAAGACGGACCTCGATACATGTGCTGGGTGCTCTTGAGCTGATCGGAACTGACCACCCCCGCCGACATCACCGTCTTGATCGCTGTTTCTACGCTCATGTCCAGTTCGATTACTTCCGAAGCGGGCAGGAAGAGCAGGAACCCCGATGTGGGGTTGGGAGTGGTGGGCACAAATATGCTGACCGTCTCCGAGCCCACTTTCAACGGAACTTCGCCCCTGGTGTTGGCGGTGACAAACCCGATGCAATACGATCCGGCCTTGGGGTACTCAAGAAGCACGGCCCTGTCGAAGAGCTTCTTCTTGTTCGCGACAAATGCGTCGATGATCTGCTGGATGCCCAGATAGACCTTGTTAAGGAACGGGATGTTGGCAATTATCGTATTGCCCGTTTCTATCAGCTTGCGGCCGAAGTAGTTCTTTGCCGCAAGGCCCGCGAAGTAGGCGATAATGAGTATGATAAACAGCCCTACAAACGGCGGCCATTCCCGGGGGATCCGCGGAAGAATGGCGTGGAACAACGAGGGCACCATGGAATCGGCGATGTCGAAGAGCTTGACGAAAACATACAGTGTGGTTACCAGGGGAAGCACCAGCAGCACACCCGAAACAATGTTGGGTAGAACCTGTCTCACCGCGCGTCGAATTCTCCTCATTGGTCGGCATCCTTTTGTTCAATGAATTTGTAAATACGTTCGCCCTCGCCCGCCATGCCCAGTTTTTCCCGGGCGGTCTTCTCGATATAGAGTGTGTCGTGTTTCAGTCGCTCGATTTCGGTACCGAGGGATTCGACGGCTGTGTTGAGCCGACCGATCTCTTCTTCGAGCCGATTCACGTGGAGGTGGGAACGATAGATGTTCACCAGCCCCCCGGGGCCGGAGAGAAGAAAATAGAGAAAGACCGCGGCCGTGACGGCCAGCAGCCATCTACCGATTTTCCGGGGAGGAGAGGAGGACATCGGAGACGTTTTTCCGTCTATGCTCTTACGTACTGCTGGCCCGCGATCTGACGAACCAGGCCTTTCAGTTCCAGATTCAGCAGAGTGCCGAGCACGTCCATGCTTTGCTTTCCGGTCGACTCGGTCAACTGATCTACTCGCCGGGGCTGACTTGACAGTTCCTCATACATCAGTCTTTCCTCGGCGCTGAGGATGTCGAGAGCCGCCCGTGCGGCCGCCGCCGGCGGAGGACACATCGTTCTGATATGCGAAACGCTGCTCACGGCATCGACAATCTCGTCGGCGGATCCCACCGGCGTAGCCCCGTTGCGTATGAGACGGTGGCTTCCTTCACTTTTCTCGGAGAAGATCGACCCCGGCACCGCAAATACTTCCCGGCCCTGTTGCAGCGCAAAGTGCGCCGTGATCAAGGCGCCGCTTCTCTTGCCCGCCTCCACCACCACCACGCCGGCCGACAGGCCGCTGATAATGCGGTTGCGCCGCGGGAAATTGTGCGCTTCGGGCCGCGTGCCCATGGGAAACTCCGAAACCAGGGCTCCCCCCGCAAGGATTCTCCGGGCCAGGGCGCGATTGGCTGCCGGGTAGATGCGGTCAAGTCCGCAGCCGAACACGGCAATGGTCGCTCCCCCCTTTGCGAGGCAGGCCTCGTGCGCGGACGTGTCGATACCGAGGGCGAGCCCGCTGACCACGGCGATTGAGCGCGACGCAAGGTCGCCGGCGAGCCTGGCTGCCGCATTCCTTCCGTAGGGAGTGGCACGGCGGGTGCCTACTACCCCTACCGCGTGCTTCCGAAAGACATCGGTCGATCCCTTCACAAAAAGTACCGGGGGCGGGGCGAATATCTCTCTGAGCAACTCCGGATAGCACGTGTCGCTCAAGGTAAGAACCTCGACACCTTCTTTCCCGGCCTTGCGAAGCTGCGCCTCGGCGTTGCTCAGCAGGGTTGGGGACGCAAGGCCTTCCGCGCACTTTGCCGGAATCCCGTCGAACCCCCCTCCGTGGCGCGGGGCGCGCCTGAGTACCTCGGAGGGATCCCCATACTTTTCAATGAGATGCTTGATCCTGACCGGACCAAGGCCGCGCACCGAATTAAGAGCAATCCACTCCAGTTTCATAGAAAGTATCGTGCCGGGAGAAAACAACCGTCATGCTGCACCAAAATACATTGCGGATATCACCGGACACGGAGGAAGGGAGGGGTTGCCGGGAAGGAACACGCACGCGAAGGAGGCTCCCTGCGGGGACCCGCGGAGTGAACAACACGGCGTCGATACGACTCGCTCCGCTCGTTGCCGTGATCCACGTGCCGAGGTGAGCTATATTATCTTAGAAGTGCGCCACGTAATCGTCCTGCACGGACTCCCCAGCCTTCTCGAAAGGAATCTGTCGTGAAATGCTTCGAGATACGCCGATGCAGTGAAGAACAACGCCGGGCATGCTACGTGTGGAAGAGTCTTGGAGAAACGCCCGATGATATGGACAATGTCAAATGCTGGGTGCTCAAAAGCGCCTATCAGAAGGAGAACCGCGAGCTTCTCCACCAGTGCCTCCGGTGTAAGTACTATATGATGATGAACAGGGAGTCGCAGGTCGTGACCGACTACGACGCCGACGTCGCGCTCATCCGGTGTGAGGGGGTGTTGAACAACGAGAAGACACGAGGGCTCAACGAGGTCTGGGCGAAGCTGAAGGCGGAAGGGAGGGTGAAGGCGCTGTTGGACCTTTCCGAGGTCAACAACGCCTATTCCTGCGCTTTGGGAGCAATTGTGAAGATACACAAGGAGGCGCGGGAAGCAGGCGGCCTGCTGGTGATTGCGGGAGTCCAGGGATATGTCCAGGCAACGATGGACAGTACGAAACTCAGCCGGATCCTGCGGATTGCCGAAGATCGGAATGGGGCGCGAGAGAAGTTCGAGCGATTCGAATCGGCACGAAAGAAAGCGGAGAAACCCCGGGCCGCCGAAGCTCCGCGGCCGAGACCTCAGTGCTGGGAGTATTTCCAGAACCACAATCCCCGCAACGCCACCACGTGCGACGAGTGTTTTCGCAAGGTGCATCCGACCGACAAACCCTGCTGGCTGGTTGAAGGAATGATCGAAGGGATTTCTTTCCAATACGTCAACGAGGACTGCGAGGAATGTGAGTATTTCTTGAAGTTCGGCACCGAGAACCAGGATGATCACGATTGAGCCGCGCGCTTCACTGAGCGCCTGTGGTATCGGAGTTTTCTCCGGATTGCTGTCCACGTTCCTCGAATTCAATGCCGGCAATGGCCCCTTCACATAACCGCCCACGAAGATTTCTGGTCGCTCCTCTTGATTGGGGATTGGGACATGCTACCCGCTGCATTCCCATCATCAGGCGCCTGCTGGCGCTCGACCGGGAGGTTGTCATAGGCGGCAGCGGGCCCCACGTAAATCTTCTCATCGAAGAGTTCCCGTCTCTTGAGGTTGTTCCGCTTGTCAACTACGGCATTTCCTACGCATCGAATTCGCTGCTGCTTGCCGTGAAATTTCCCCTGATGCCGGCGCGCGTCTGTGTTTGCGCGGCACGTGAGTACCTGCAGACCCGCGAGATTGTGAAGAAGCATACCATCGACGTGATCATTTCGGACCAACGATTCGGTTGCCGCAATCCCGGAGTCGAATCCATCTATGTCACGCATCAGCTCTGTCTTAAAATGCCGAGTGGTTTCGGTGCGCTCGAACCTCTTTTCGGCGCGGCACTTCGTTGGGCCGCGGAGCGATTCGATCGTGTCTGGATTCCCGATGTGCCCGGCAGTGAGAACCTCACCGGGGAGCTTACCCGGAGGTTCCCTCGTCCGAGGTCCCACCGGTTTGTGGGGCCCCTCTCTCGTATCCCCGAACATCCCGCGGGGACGCCGTCGCACCCGGTGGAGTTACTGGTGACGCTGTCGGGGCCCGAGCCACAGCGAACGATTCTTGAAAAGCGCATACTGATTTCGGCCGCGACCTTTCCCGGCCGTATTGTACTTCTGCGCGGCAAACCGGCCGGCGCGCTTCCCGCCCCCCCGCCTTCAAACGTAAGTGTTCGGGAGCACTGCCGGGCCGGGGAGGCCGGCGAACTGATGCGTGGCGCCCGCGCGGTGGTGTGCCGCGGCGGCTATTCCACGATCATGGAGCTGGTGAGGCTGCGCAAACCGGCGGTACTGGTGCCGACACCGGGCCAGACCGAGCAGGAATATCTCTGTGCACGTATGGAGGAAAAGAGGTGGTTCGCGACGGCGTCACAGTCTGGACTTGACCTCCGGGAGGCCGTTCACACGCTGGAAAGCGGGAGGTACCTTCCGCCTCCCCTGCGTGGCGGGGATCTGCTGGGTGAGGCGCTCGAAGAAGTGGCGACCGCCGATTCGAGCGGTGTCGCCGGCGGAATGCCCGGTTCGCGGGCCTGAAAACTCCGGACAGGATCGGTGCTCACCGATTCCGGCAAGCAGCGCCGACGTCCCTTGCGCTC
>CAZNDN010000128.1:5377-11520 GCA_964571815.1 uncultured Fibrobacterota bacterium
GGACTGCTCCAGGTATGGCCCGAATACCGGCGCGCCTACGATCTTCTGTTTGAGCATCTCCGGAAGGCCTACGGCCACGTGAAACGGTTCAATGAATTTGCCGCGCACCTGCGTGCTCTGCCGGAAAACGGCGGCGGCCTTGACCGGCTCCGGGAGTTGGAGCGCATGCTGCGCTATGCCGAAGGAATTGGGGTGTACGTGGAGAAACTGGGAGTGGGGCGAGTAACCGAGGTCAATCTTGCCCTGGGTAAGCTGCGCGTTTCGTTCGCACAGCGGGAGGCGCAGCCGACCTCGTTCCGCCTTGATGAGGCCGAACGGCTGCTTCAGCGGCTTCCCGAGGGACATTTTCTTCTGATCAAAATGGATTCTCCCGAAGAGCTTCGAGCCCTGGCGAAAGAGAATCCAGGGGAACTTCTTCGCAGACTGTTTGAGAGCGTTGGACGAGAGGTGCCGCTGGGAGAATTGAAGTCGATGCTCGAGGGGATTGTGGACGGTAAGCGGTGGAGCGGGTGGTGGGGCGGTGCCCGGAAGGATCGGCGGCTGGCCGTGAGTCCGGGGAGCAGGCCCGTATGCAGATGGAGTGCGTCGGGCAGTGACGCCGACACCGGGATTCTTGCGCGATTCGGCCGGGCCTCGGCCGGGGAAATGCTCGATCTGGCCCTTCGACACGGCGGGCGCTCCGAAGAGCTGGACCGGGCGCTTGCCGGAGGACTCGCCAGCCGCGCCCGGGAGGTTTGCGCATCGGATCCCCGGGAAGCACTGGAACTCCTTCTGGCGGCAGGTCGCCTTGCTGGTGAGGGCAACACGGAAAACGAAAGAATTCTCGAAGGCCTTCTGCGGCGCCCCGATGTGGTCCTTCTCGTTTCATCGGTTCGCGATCGCACTTCACGCCGCGCAGCCACCGACATGATCCGACACACCCGGGAGGACTGGGAACGAACATACCTGGAGTTGCTGCTTCATGAGAGCGACCGGCAGATACTGAAGCAACTGTACGAATCGTTGCTCTCGGGTGAGGCGGCCGGGGAGCTGAGGCGTTCGATTCGTTCGGTGCTGACCCGTCCCGGTTCGGCGCCGAGATTCTATCTGTGGCTCTGCAGAGAGATGACCCTCCGCGATGAACTGAGGCCCCTTGCCGACCGTGATTTCCTCCGGGGGCTTTTCACGGCCCTGAAAGAGGAGGGGATGAAACCGTTTCTGGGTTCATTGCGGAAGTTGTTCGATGCGGGCGGCATTGCGGACTTTGCCGTCGGCAATCTTGACAAAGACGAAGCGCGGCAGGTTCTGGAGATGCTGGAGCGCGATGTTGCTCTGGAAGACTACCGTGCCGAGCAGTTCCGCCGGGGTGTGATGATCAGGCATCCCGAGCTGCGGGAATCGGAGATGAATGTGTTCTACGTTACGCCGGAGGCTTTGGAGGCGAAGCGGGTGGAATTTCGAAAGCTGATCAAGGAGGACATTCCACGCACCGCGGAGGAGATAAAGAGGGCCGAGGAGCACGGCGACCTTCGGGAGAACTTTGAATATCACGCGGCCCGGGCTCGCCAGGAACTGTTTTCTTCGCGGGCCAAGACGCTCAGCGATGAACTCGGGCGGGTGCGGAGTCTGCACCCGTCCGCCGTGGATACGTCGGCGGTGTGCGTGGGGGCGACGGTCAGGCTTGATCCGGTTGCCGACGGGGAGGCAGCGGTGGAGGTGAGCGTACTCGGGCCGTGGGATTCCGCACCCTCCCGCAATGTGCTTTCATATATGGCGCCGGCGACCGCTCCGCTCATGGGGCGCAGAGTAGGGGACCGTGTGACGTTCAATGAAAGGGAATACGTTGTCGATGGAATCAAACCGTGG
This sequence comes from uncultured Fibrobacterota bacterium, assembly GCA_964571815.1. GTDB lineage: Bacteria > Fibrobacterota > Chitinivibrionia > Chitinivibrionales > WJKA01 > CAZNDN01. Next base: position 7,223 of record CAZNDN010000128.1, read on the forward strand.
ACCTTGGTGAAAAACGGTAAGGCCGGCCCGGAGGAGTGAGAACGGGCCCGGATATACGCCGGGCATACAATCATGCACGTGGCCTTTCCCCGGCCTGCCTTCCGGGAGGTTCGTTCCGCCCGGCGGAGTCTTCCCCTACCGACTTCTTTTCGCGGAGGACGGGGATCGGCGCCGGGGGGTGCGCCGGCCGCAGGCAGCCAATGCTCGTCGAAGGTCGGCGATGATGTCTTCGGCATCCTCGACCCCCACGGCGAGCCGAAACAGCGTGTCCGTGATGCCCAGTTCGTATCGCTCCTTGCGGGAATAGTCGTAGTAGCTGACCAGGGCGGGGTGGGTGATCAGGGTTTCCGTGCCGCCCAGGCTGGGCCCGATAAAACATAACCTGAGCGCATCGAGGAACTTCTTCGATGTTGCCAGTGTTCCTTTCAACTCGAACGTTACCACACCCCCTCCGCCGCGCATCTGCTCCACGGCTGTTGCGTGTTGACGGTGACTGGGCAGAAACGGATAGTACACGCTCTTGACGGCCTGATGGCCTTCCAGAAAACGTGCCACCGCAAGCGCGGTTTCGTTCTGCTTCGCCACCCGGAGCGGAAATGTCTTCAATCCTCTCAGCAGCAGGTAGGCGCAGTGAGGATCGAGCACCCCTCCCATGGATTTATGCAGTGCCCGTATTTCGGAGACAAGCTCGGAACGTCCCAGAACCGCTCCCGCGAGGATATCGTTGTGTCCCGCAAGATATTTCGTGCAGCTCTGCAATACCAGATCGATCCCGAATTCCAGGGGGCGCTGGTTGTAGGGGGTGGCGAAGGTGGAGTCGATGAGGGTAAGTAATCCGTGACGATCGGCAATTTTCTTCAGCATCACGAGGTCGAAGATATTCAGATAGGGATTGGTCGGGGACTCGGAGAACACGAATCTGGTGTTCTTCCTGACGGCCCGCTCGATTATGTCGTAGTTGCCGAAGGGTACAATCGTGCACTCGATGCCGAAGCGTTTGAGATAGGAGCGGCAGAACTCCAGCGTCTTCTTGTAGCTGTCGTCGGTGATTACGATGTGGTCGCCGGTCCTGACAAGGGAGAGTATGGTGGTGGTTATGGCGCTCATCCCCGAAGAAAAGACCACACAGTCTTCGGCACCTTCCAGGTCCGCCAGGCGGTGCTCGGCGATGCCGGCTGTGGGGTTGCCGTAGCGACCGTACTCGAAATGCTCCTTGCCCTTCCTGGTGTACTCCTCGATGTCCCTGCTTCCCGAAAACGTGAACGTCGCGGTCTGGACAATCGGTGTCGTGATTGAATCGGCGTAGCGTTTTCGCTCTTCACCGGCATGTATCGCCCGCGTGGAGAGTGAGGCTCGCTGTCCTCGGTTTTTCGTGCTCCTGCTCATGGTGGCCTCGCAAAGCTGAATGGATCGTGTGCGATGACGTTCGACCGGCATCGAACGGCACTAAAATACAAAGAGGAAAACGGCGGTTCGGCGCGAGATGCCTCCCGGCCCCGCCGGAGAGGGTCCTTTTGCAATGTGTGGTTCCGGAAGGATCGTTGTGTCACTCTCGTGCGACTACCCCGGGCACGCGACCCATACCGACTTTCCGGGCTGAACGGTGTTTCCCGCGGGAAGGAGGCCGGGAGGCCGGTGAAGTTCATCGATACATCGGGTCGAACCGCAGCGTATCGGGAGGTACGCCGCCGGTGTCGATGCTCTGGTGGAGGTACCACCCGTCCTCGGCCTGCGTTCCGTTCCAGTGGTACTCCGCGTGATAGCCCAGGCTGAACGTATCCCCGGGCATGACAAACCCGATAAGTACCATGTTGACTCCTTCGGCAACCTGTATGGTTCCGGAGGCATAATCTCCATTGCGCCGCAGCTTCCCGTGGTGCACAAGCGGAGATCGAGGATGTGATTCGTAGAAGGCTACCTGATAGTCCCAGCGGTTTGTTTGAAATCCGCGATCTTCCCAGAATTCGTGGTAGTAGTCCCGGGAGGCTTCCTCTTCGGCGTAGGTGGCCGGTTCGACGTGGACAAGCACTTCGATCCGCTCGGGGTCAATTTTGGCGGTAGTCGCCGTTGCCTTGGCCGGAGCCGCGGGCGCGAGCGTTCCTGACCGTCCGTAATGCCGCGCCGTCCAGGCCGAATCGGGTGAAAAGGCGGTCATTCGGGAGGGGAGGGAAACGGTTCTCAGGTCGTGCCGGGCCGGATCGGTACTCCACGATGAGCACCGCAGGGTAATCAGCACCGGCACGACAAGGGCGCATGAGAGCTTGAAGGCCTGTTCCCTAAGCCGGCTTCGCCGGAGTCCCGCGGAGCGGGAGAGACCAGATGCCGGCGCGTGAGGAACATAAGAAAATGGCCAATGTGAGTTGGCACTGATAGAAAAAAACACGCAAAAAACGCATGCACTGAGCCTGCCGAAGTGTAGATGTCACGGACAGAGAGTCTAAAACACATACCGTATTCCTCCGGAGAGTTCCCCTCCCAGTATCAGGTCCCTGTCCATGGTTCCTGCTTCAACAACAAGGCGTGCATCCATTGCCGTCGTACGATTCAGGGTCACGACGCCTCCCGCGCCGACTCCGCCAATGACGGCATCGCCGGTACCGTAACCGTTTTCGGTGTAGAGGCTTGTGCGCAGGACTGCGTGAGGTGTGAAGGAACCCCTCGGTGCGAAGTAGAGATAGTTGCCGAGGGAGAATCGGTTGTTTGTCTTGTGTGTCGTGCTTCCCGACCCCGTTGCCGGCCGTTTGTCCGGGGTGCGAAGCAGGACCGCGAGGTCCGTGACTGAGCGCATTTCGTTCGGAAGCCTGAGTTCTCCCTGGACAGTGAGCGAAAACCGGTCGCCGGGCTCAAACACCTTCCCGCCGGCCAATCTGTCGGCACCGTAGTGGGCCCAGACGAGATTTCCCAGAAGAGATATCTCACGCGTTTTGAAAGCAAGGAGATAGTCGGCGCCGATGCTCACCGTAAGTTCGTTGCCGGGATTGAATTTCGCGCCGTTCTTGACGGGAATGTAAGAACCGTGCAGCAGGTAGCCCACCGCGAGGCCCAGAACCAGGTCTTCGGTGAATTCGTAGCTTGTGGCGGCCGTGAAATCGGCGTCCAGGCCGCTCGATGCGCGCGAGACCTTGAAGCTCATCTGCTGAGTCGAGATAGCTCCGGCGGCGTTTTTCTGCGATGCCGAGAGTTTGTTGACGCCCGTTGGAATCTGCAGACCGGCGGTGAGCAGCACGAGATTGCTGATGTTCTGCGAAAGGCGAACCTTGGAGTTTGCAACACCGAACAGCGTGTTTGGCTCAACACTGCTTGCTCCGTTGACCAGCGCCAGCGTCGGCGAGGTAACCACGTCGACGGCCATTCCTTCAACAAGCTCCTGAAGCTCCATTGAGTAGTAGAGGGGAAGTACAGCCTCGAGGGTCTGAGTTTTCCGGTAGTTCCACAATTCAAGGTGCAGACCCGAGTACAGCCGGGTATTACGGAAAAAACCGGTCCGCGACGGCTCCCGGGCCACCGCGGCCTCATCGGGGAGTCCGACCAGTACCAGTGTGGCGGCAAGAAGAAATTTCATACTACGGCGCCTCCTCGGGAAGCTCGACTATCAACTCAATGTGTTTGGCGGCCCCCGAAAACCCCAGTCCGCGATATTCCGGGTATGCCGCCCGGCTCCTGCCGGCCCGGGTTTCCTCGGACAGGACGCTCCCTTCCGTAGCGACGTCGGCATCTCCGCGTGATTCTTCCGTGGTACCGATTTCGCGTGTGTGTACCCCCATCTCCGGCATGAACGATGCGCCCGCGACACTCGATGAGCGCGTCCCCGCCCGGCTTGCCGCGTTGACTCTCGGAACGATTCGTACGCCCGCGGTCTGCCCGGAGGGTGAAATCCTCGGTGCCGGGGCGGGTTCGGGAGCGGCCTCGCCTACTGCACGGGGACCGCTGCCCTCATAGGCAACAGGCGCTTCCTCCGCAACCGGCGGCTCGTCGACCTGTTCTTTCGGGGTCTCAGGGTGATGCTCCGATACGGCCTCCCGGGATGCGGCCGCAAGATCGGCGGCTTCCTCAAACGATGGGTCCAGTCGGGCGGCTTCCGTGAAGGCCGCCGATGCGGCCGCATAGTCGCCCCGATCCCGCGCATCGAGCCCCCTGGAGTAGGCCAGAAATGCCAGCAGGTTCTCCGTCTTGATTGACTCGATGGCCTCACGTTCGGTATCGGTCGGGACAATTCCCATTTGGTCGATGAGGGCGAACACGAAATCTTTTTCTACCGCGAAGAATTCCTCCAGAGAGCCTCCGGCTCGCACCGCGGT
>CAZNDN010000129.1:0-11485 GCA_964571815.1 uncultured Fibrobacterota bacterium
GAAAATGCGGTTTTCTTCAAGAGATTGTGACAATATCTTCTTCCGATGTTCTTCATGTGGTCCATACGAAACAGTTGATGAACCTCATCTTCTTCGTCTTCCTACAAACACACCCCAAATTCAGCCCGGCTATTCTGAGGGCATAAATGCACCGGTGTCCGGAGCAATGAAGAAATGCGATCCTGTCTGCCGAACTGCGTGGGACTGATTCTTACTTCAGCCAGTGCCTTTTTCGGCCGTATACGAGAATGAGTTGCCGGACTCTATGAATCATTGCATGATTGCTCCTGGTTGGAAGCCTTTTTGTATAGGTAGAAGCACGCACTGTCACCCTTCTTGTTCCTGTTCAGTTCCTCGGCTTTCAACTTGAAAGACGCTATTTGTTCAGGAGAAAAGATCGAGGCAGCCGGGTTTACGTGATATGAGTTGGACGCGTTCAACGGGATGTTTCGAAGGTACTGCTCGCTTCCCCAAAATTGAAATTCCGTCGAATCGTATACGATGTCTTCCACCTCAAATCCAACTCTCTGAGCCAGTTCCCGGAGAGTCTGCACGGTGTATATGAACAAATGCCGGGGAGCATCCAATTGGACCCAGTTTGGACCGTACGTATCCCATGCGTAAGAAGATGCGATGGGGGTTCGTACAAGTAGATGGCCGCCATTTCTTAAAAGTCGATGAAGCTGCTTAAGCGATTCAATTGGTTTGGGCACATGCTCCAAAGAATGATGTAGCATTATGAAATCGAATTGTCCTTGCAGGTCGGATATGTCGCTGTTGAGAACTCTGAGAGAAGGCAAATGAAAGAGATCATCTTCACCAAACGGATCGGTGCCCGTTAGATTGGAGAAACCCTCCAGTTGCATTGTTTGCAGCAGCTTTCCAGATCCACACCCAACATCCAGGATGCTGGACTCAAATTCTGTGTGAACCTTCTTTAGCCAGCCAAAATGCTCCGGTTCTCCATAGATTCGTGCAGTAACCATTCCAAGGAGATTCTTGCCATGAAGACAATAGTCTGCTCTTTGATGCTTCAAGAAAGACTTCAGCGAATTCTCTTTCCTGGGAGTCGCGTTGCCAAAAGAGTAATAATCCCGGGGATAGTACCTCGCGAGATCGAACGGGACATCGGCTATCTGAAGGCAACCGCATTCCGAACATTCGGCATATTCAAACAGGTCCCTCCAACCGAACATCATCTCGTGAACAGAATGCCGTTTGTTCCCCTTCGAATTGCCGCAAATTCTGCAGGCATTCATTTGAAATTCCGCACAGTTGGTCTATGTTTTCATAGGCTGGGGTCTGCTTGCTCTATCACTCACTCCATGAGCCCCAGCCTTCATCTCCGGCGAACCGCTGAAAGTGTCCTGAAAGTCTGCTGAATCACTGTGAAAGGTCATTCTCTAAAATACAATGATGTCAAGCATTCGCTTTCGCTGCCCTCTGTTCATCACTTCAGTTCCTTGATGTAATTTGGAACATAGTCGACGTGCCCATGGAAGGTCCAATAGGCTATCGACTCTTATCAATGATTCGGCATTTCGCTGATTCCCCCATGACCCTCACCTTCCTCGGCACCGGCACATCCCACGGAGTTCCGTCGATTGACTGCATGGTCGACGGGTATGCGAGGTGTCCTAAGGGGTTGTGCCGCAAGGCGTTAGGTGATTCGCGGTTTCGGCGGACACGGTCTTCGGTTATGCTTGAATACGGCGGGAAACGAGTGCTTATTGATGTCTCTTCCGATTTCCGCGAGCAGTGTCTGCGGGAGGGAGTGCGGGGGATCGATGCGGTGCTGGTGACCCATGCGCACGCGGATCATATCGCGGGCCTTCCGGATATCCGCTCCTATACCAGGCCGCCCGGCCCGCCGCTTCCGCTGTGGGGCACTGCCGAGACGATCGAGGCTATCCGCCGGAGCTACTCGTATGTGTTCGACCCCGATACGTTCGTGGGAGGTGGTATTCCCCGGCTTGAACCGATTGCCGTTGACGGGCCGTTTGATTTGTTCGGCTTGCGGGTTACGCCGATACCGGTGGTGCACGGGCCTATGCCGGGGTGTGTGGGATTTCGGATCGGCGGGCTTGGATATATACCCGATATGAAAGACATGCCGCCGCGGTCCAGGGACCTGCTGCGGGGACTGGATTGTCTGGTGCTCAACTGTCTCCGATGCTCCCGGCCGCATGCGACTCACCTGACACTTCCGGAGAGTATGGAGCTTGCGCGGGAGTTTTTTCCCCGGAAATGCTTCTTCACGCACCTGTCCCATGATGTAGATTTTCTGGCCGACTCGGCCGGATTGGACCCGTGGATGGCGTTTGCGCGGGACGGGCTGAAGGTCGAGATCGGGTGATGAGAACACGGGAGCGCCGATGAGGCAGGGTACGATGGCCGATACGGAAAAAGAAAATTTCATCTTGTTCATGGTTCGCTCGGGGGTGCTGAGTTTTGGTGATTTCGTGACAAAGAGCGGTCGCCGGACTCCTTATTTTATCAACACGGGCAACTATCGTTCGGGCGCGCAGATGGCGACCCTGGGGGAGCACTACGGCCGGGTTATCGAGCGCGAATTCGGCGGAGACGTGGATGTGCTCTTCGGTCCCGCGTACAAGGGGATACCGCTTGCCGTGGCCGCGGCGATTGCCCTGGAGCGGACATGGGGCCGCGCGGTCGATGTCTGCTTCAATCGCAAGGAGATCAAGGATCACGGGGAGGGCGGAAGCCTGATCGGAAGAAAGCTGCAGGATGGGGACCGGGTGGTAATCGTGGAGGATGTCACCACCGCGGGGACATCGATACGTGAGACCGTACCGCTGCTTCGGGCGGCCGCGCAAGTCGAACTTGCGGGGCTGGTGGTGTCGGTGGATCGCATGGAACAGGGACCCGGGGGCGGGAGCGCGCTCGCCGAAATCTCCGCGGAGTATGACATGCCGGTGCACGCGCTGGTGACGCTGGATGATATCGTTGAGTGTCTCCACGGCCGGGAGGTTGACGGCGGGGTGGTGCTTGACGACCGGTTCAAGGAGAGGATCGATCGGTATCGTTTGCAGTACGGAGCTTGACTAATGAAAAGAGTGGGAGAGAATCCGCCGGCACGCTTTCCGAACCGGGCGCCGTCGGAGGCCGAGGGGCCCTGGTGGGTGGCGAAAATAAAGCCACGGCAGGAGAAAGCGGTGGCCTTCGATCTGCTTCGCGAGGAGATCGAGTACTACCTGCCCATGTACACGCACGTGGTGCGGCGACGGGACAACAACAAGCCCAGGAAATCGATCCTTCCGCTGTTTCCGGGCTACATAAGCTACTGTGCCTCGAGGGGCTTCGAACGTCTCATATTCAAGTCCGGCCGCGTGGTGAATCTCGTGCCCGTGAGGAATCAGAAGCGGTTCGCCGAAGAGCTTGAGCAGATCTATCGCAGCATCGAAAGCGGCGTGTCGCTGCAGCCCGTGCAGACGTATGAGCCCGGCGATTTCGTGGTCGTTCGCCGGGGCCCGCTCCGGGGAATTACGGGCACGGTCACGCGAATCAGCAACGAAACGAAGCTGGTACTTAGTGTCGAGGGGCTGGGGCGGGCGGCCATGTCCGTGGACTCCGCGCTGGTCCAGCCGGTGCAGGCGTAGGATGAGAGCCCTGTGGGACGCCCGTTGGCCGCGGTCTGAGCGGCGCAGGCCTGTTTGAAGGCGCCCGGGAGGCGTTTGCGGGACACGAAACAGCAAATCGTTCCATTTTCCTAAGTTTTTCCCTTGCAATCAGTTGCCCGGCATTTTATAATCTATTTCCTTACTGTAGGCGACCCTGATGGCCGTGTCCGTTGGAGTTGAGGTGTATGTGGCGGAATCGGTGATGTGGAAGGGTACCGCCGACGGGGGAAAGGTGCGTCCCGTCGCAATCCGGGACAGTACGGTCACTTCCGCGGAGAAGGATACATTCCCACATGCCTGATATGATAGATCTTCACGCACATTCCACCGAATCCGACGGTTCGCTTTCACCGACGGAGCTTGTGGAGCACGCGGTCGCGGCCGGAGTGAAGACCCTGGCGCTGACCGACCACGATACGACCGATGGGCTCAACGAGTTCTTCGCCGCGGCCAGAGAGCGGGGAATCGAAGCTTTCGGCGGGGTTGAGATATCCGCGGAGTGGAAGAAGGGGAATTGTCATATTCTCGGTTACGGGGTCCCCGACGACTATGAGCCCCTGGAGAAGATGCTGCGCAAGACCCGCGACAGCCGCGACAAGCGCAACGAAATGATCGTTGCGAAACTCAACGAGCTTGGGGTGGGGTTTGACCTCAGCGAAGCCGCGGAGCTGGCCGGCGGCGATGTTGTCGGACGGCCGCATATTGCACGGGTGATGATGAAAAGGGGGCATGTAGGAAGCGTGCAGGAGGCCTTCGACAAGTACCTTGCCAAGGGCGCCCCGGCCTATATCGACCGGTTCAGATTGCCGCCTTGCGAAGCGGTAACGCTGCTGCGGGAAGCCGGTGCGACCGTGATTCTGGCGCATCCCAGCCAGCTCAAGCGCTCGCTTCGCGAGATCGAGGATATGGTCGGTGAGCTGGCGCCGCTCGGTCTGGCCGGGCTCGAAGTGTATACGCCGTATGCCGACGATGAACAGGTGACGGAGTTCGAGCGGATTGTTCGCACGCACAGGCTCGCTGCTACGGGGGGATCGGATTTTCACGGCGAGAGCAAACCGACCCACAAGCTGGGGTATTATCGAGAGGGAGTCCCCATTCCGGCCCGGTGTGCGGAGGGACTGAAGCGGGAGTGAATGGACGGGTCGGCAATCCTGCTCGGCGCCCCCCTTCGTAGTGCTGCGGCCTTCGGTTCCGGATGAGTCAGGCTGAATCCCATAAGACTGTCATCGCATGGTGGGTGCTTCTGGTGATTGCCGGCCTTCGTGGATCGGCCTCCCACTCCGAGACCCTGACGGTCGTGTTCGAGGATCTCAAAGCGGTCGGCATGACACAGGCCAAGGCCGGCGAGATTTCGGAGCGGATCCGCATGCGATTGCGGAGTGGCTCGCCGTTGCGGGTGATCGCCGGGGAAGAGGTTCGCGAGCGGGCAGCGACGGGGGAACTTGACCGGAATGCAATCTGCGAGCACGAGGTGTGCGCGGCCCGGATGGCCGAAACGGCGGGAGCGCGGCAGGCTCTTATCGGACGTGCCGGGCGCCTTCCCGGAAGCCTCTCTCTGGATGTACTGTGTGTCGACGGCTTGACGGGAACGACAATGTTCGAATACTCCCGCGCGTATGATACGCCGGGCGAAACAGGGCCGGTGGACATTGCCACGGCGGCCGACAGTATCGCTGCTTTGTTGGGAAAGTCCGCGAAACGGTACGGCGGGATCGAGATCGGCTCCGCGCCCGAGGGCGCTACGGTCCTGCTGGATGGGCGGGTGGCGGGCAGCACGACAGTGAAGCGGGATCATGTCCTTGCGGGGCGCTACGTGCTGCGATTGGAAAAAGACGGGTACGCCCGAGCCGAGGACACCATCGTGGTTTCACCCGGAAGCATTGTCCGGAGACAGTACGACCTCAAGCTCGACGCGCTGTCGCGGGACGATCGTCGCGCGCGCACGACGCTTCGGCGGTGGAGAATTTTCCGCACGACGCTTGTGGCTGCCGCGCTCGGATGCATGACGTCGGGGATGTATTTCAACGGGCGGGCCGAGGCGTTGAAAGCGAAGGAGAACGATGCGTGGAATGCCTATCTGAGCGGGAAACCGGGTGACGATTTCGACCAGTTGTATGCAACCTACGAAAGCCGCGGCGAGAGATTCGACCAGGTGAGCGCCCGCCGCAATGGATTCTATCTGGCCGGGGTGCTCACGGCCGTGGCCTTCAGCGTGTCGTTTAACTTCTGAGCGCAGGTATGCGAGCTGGACTGAGCGGTGGCCTGATGGCGGTGGCGGCACTTCTTTCCTGTGTGTCGCGGGAGCAGACGTATCCTCGGATCAACCCCTACGATCCCGACGGAATCTACTATCAGCCGGCACGGGTCACGATTTTCCCCGACGATACGACCGCCGGAGTCGGTGACACCCTTCTGTTCGTGCTGGCCATCGCCGATGAGTTCAATACGGTGGATGCTATCCTGTGGCGCCGTGACGGCGCCGTGCTGGAGTCATCGAGGATGCAACGTTCGAGGCGAATCGCTTGTGAGCAGGCGGGTGAGATCGAATTGATCGCGGCCATTGTCGATACGGATGCGGTCGTGCTGGACAGGGATACGGGCTTTGTGCGGGTGGTTGCGCGGTGAGTGAATCGGGGGTTCGCCCGACTGCGGGTAGCGAAGGCCGCGGAGCAGGTGAGAGCAGGAGATATTATCACCCCACGCTTGCGGCCGGCCGATGGAAGGGGCTGTCACTGGTGGAGCAGATGGCCAATATCGGCAGCGAGGTCCACAGGACCGTGAAGTGGAAAAGGAAAGACAACGAAGCGTATTGGCGGAAGGCGTTCGAGCGGGCGCGGGAGCTGATTGACCTGACAATCGACGATGAGAAAAACCGGCACGGGCTCCGGGAGATCGTGCGCGTACGTGAAGCGCTTGCCGACCATTTTGTCTTCGATAATGAGTACCACACCACCGATGAGAACTGGTTGCGCTACTTCGACGCCTTCACCCGGGCGGCGCGGGTGGGGAAGCGGGCACAAGCAAACTGCTCAGGCTCGGGTTCGGAACAATGAGCATGCCTTCACCGTGTGTTTCCACGAGAGTGGCGGCTCCGAGAAGTGGTGAAGCAGGAATGGCCTGTTTGGAATAATTCTTACTTGCTAAGTAAGTTATATTAAATAAATGTTCTTTGCCAGGAAAGTATTATCAAAAATTGGCTCACACCTTGCTCGCGACGAAGCGACTATTATCATCGGCGCTCGTCAGACCGGCAAGTCGACGCTTTTGCGGCACCTGCACGCGGAACTCAAATCAGGCGGCTGGGAAAGCTGGTTCATCAATCTCGAGAATTTCGAGTATCTCAGGCTGCTCAACACTTCTCCGCTGGGGCTTTTCACGCTGATCGGCCGGCCCGAATCACGGACCAGGGCAGTCGTGTTCATCGATGAATTCCAGTATCTGGACAATCCGAGCAATTTCATCAAGCTTATCCATGACGAGTATCAAGGTACGATAAAGCTTGTCGTATCGGGCTCATCGGCATTCTACCTCGATGAGAAATTCACCGATTCTCTGGCCGGAAGAAAGCGGATCTTTCACCTGCCGACTCTCGACTTTGTCGATTTCCTGACTTTCAAGCAGCGGGAAGATGTGCTGGAGGCACTTCAGCAGTGCGGAGGCAGTCCGCGGAATGTTCCCCGCATGGTTATCGACGATATTGAAGCTCTTCAACGGGAATACCTCGTGTTCGGTGGTTATCCCGCCGTGGTCCTGGCTGAGTCGATCGAAGAGAAGAAACTGCTCCTTGAAGATATCGTGTCATCGTATGTCAAGAAGGACGTCTATGAGGCCGGTATCCGTAAGACAACCGAATTCTTCTCTCTTTTTCGCATGCTGGCCTCGCAAACAGGCGGTCTGGTCAACAAGCACGAGTTGTCGGCGAGGCTGGGCGTATCGGTCTCCGCGGTTACCAGGTATCTTTCGACCATGCAGCGGTGTTTTCACATACGTCTTCTTCAGCCCTTCGCGAAGAACATCCGCTCTGAGTTGACAAAGATGCCGAAGGTATATTTCAACGATGTCGGATTAAGAAACTACCTCGTGAAACACCTTGCGTACGAGCACGTGCTCAGCGACGGCCACATGTTGGAAAACGCCGTCTTCAGGGCCTTGACCGATACCGGGTCGTCGGAGGAGTTGCACTTCTGGCGCACGCAGAGCGGAAACGAAATCGATTTCGTTCTTCCCGACACCAACCGGGCCTTCGAAGTCAAGACAAACCTCAGGAAATTCAGGAAATCAAAACACAAGCTATTCACACAAGCCTACCCCGCGTTCTCGCTCACACCAATTACCTTGAAGCACGCCGATGATGTCGATTTCGCGTATCTGCCGCTGTGGGGGTTGTATTGCTGAGGTGATAAGCTGGTGGGGATATGCATGGTGATAATCCAAAACTGTATTTTATGAATACATGTATAATCGAACTATAGCCTTTGGATATCACGCGCCGGGAATCGGCGTTTCTGTGGGGGGCACGACAGACCGGGAAGAGTACGCTGCTGAAGGCGCGGTTTCCGGATGCGCTCTACTACGATCTGCTTCTCTCCGATGTCTACGCGCGTCTGGTCCGTGATCCCTGAAACCCGCCGCCGATAAACCGATTCATCCAGCCGTCGCTAAAAAACAGCTTTTGCGGGACAACCTTGTCACTTGTCACTGATTACATGATTACTGACGAATGGAAAGAATGGTATCGTTTGACACCGCAACAGCGGTGGCGGGAAACAGGCTTGCTGTGGGAATATTACCTGTCCATGGGAGGAAGTCTTGACCCCGAACCCGATTCACAGAGTCCTTTCCGTGCTGCTTACCAGCGACGTGCGGTTCCTTCTCATGGGCGGCCAGGCGTGCGTATTATACGGCGGTGCTGAGTTCAGCCGTGATACCGACATTGCGATTCTCCCGCGGAAAGAAAATCTTGAAGCCCTGCAGAAAGCACTCGCCGCGTTAAAGGCGAACCCGATTGCCGTTCCTCCATGCACCATGGAAAACCTGCAAAAGGGACACGCCGCACATTTTCGATGCAATGATGACCGGGCGGCAGGCATACGCCTTGATGTGATGAGCACCATGCGCGGCGTGGAACCCTTCGAGAGACTCTGGGAGCGGCGAACAACCGTTGAGCTGGAATCGGGCTTGACCGTCGATCTGCTCAGCCTGCCGGATCTGGTGAAAGCCAAGAAAACTCAGCACGATAAGGACTGGCCGATGATCAGGAGATTGATCGAAGCGGATTTTGAATCCTGCGCAGGCAGTCCTTCTCAAAACCAGGTGGATTTCTGGCTTCTCGAAGCGCGGTCACCTGAGCTCCTGCAGAAGCTGTGTCGTGATTACCCGCAACGGTGCAGCGACCTCGCTGCAAAACGCGCCATCCTGCGCACAGTCCGTGATGGAACCGATGAACACGTGCAGGAAGCGCTGCGAAGTGAAGAAGAATCCCAGCGTAAAGCTGACCGTGAGTACTGGCAGCCCCTGCAAAGAGAACTCGAGCGGATGAGACATGGGGAAAGCTAAAAGCAGGCTGAGGGCTGAGGGCTGAGGGAAAAAGCAAAAGCGTAAAAAATGTCGTGGCCCGAACGTAAGAGAGGGGTAAAGCAAAAGCATGACCTCCTCCCCGGCCCCCTCTCCGCCCGGAGAGGGGAGAAAAGCTGATTATCGGGGGGCCTGACACCTTCTTATGTACGAAGTAATGAGAGAAAAAAAAGTTTTCTATGAGAAAAAATGATAAAATCCTCGAATTATTTCTCACTGAGCTTCGAAAAAATCTCGGTACACACTGCAAAGAAATTATCCTTTTCGGCTCCCGGGCCCGCGGTGATAATGAGGCGCAGTCGGATTATGACTGCCTCGTTTTCCTCGATACCGCTACTCCCGAATTGAAGAATACCGTTGACGAGGTTGCCGGCGAGTTTCTGTATTCACATAATGCTCTGTTCTCTGTGTTTTGCATCGAAGAATCCAAAAAAAAGGACCTTGAATACGATCCTTTCTATATCAATGCAAGAAAAGAAGGTATCGCCGTATGAGTCTCAATCAGCAGTGCCGGCTTCTTATGCAGAAAGCCGGACGGTCATTGAATGCGGCTGAAAACCATCTGGCTGACCATGATTTTGATTTTGCATCATCACGTGGATGCTACGCTGCTTTTTACGCAGTTGAAGCCGTACTTCTGACGAAAAACCTGACCTTTTCCAAGTATTCAGCGCTTATCGGCGCTTTCAATAAGCACTTCATCAAGTGCGGTATTTTTCCAAAAGAATTCAGCAAACTGCTTGCTCGTTTGTTCAGAGACCGACAAACCGGCGATTATTCTCCAGGTTTGAGTATAACTGAAAACGAAGCAGAAGAAGATATACGCGCATCTGATGAAATAGGTAACCACTGCAGACAATACCTGGAACAGGAAGGTTTTCTACCATAGTTGATTGAGGCGACACGCGCCTGACAAAAAGGACTAATGATTCGGCGCAATGATAACCAATCTCAAAAAAACCCGCAACCCATAAACGGGCGTGTCCCAATCCATTGGTACCATAAATAATCAAATCCCGATGTATCGGGATCGAGGATAGACGGAACATGATAGCACCCCAAACCACGATAGAAACGATGTGTTCCCGAATTGCGCAGGCGTCTTTTGCACAAAAGATTATTGTCTTCGGCTCATACGCACGTGGTACGCCCGGTAACGATAGTGACGTTGATATTCTTGTGGTAGTGAACAACATAAAAAATAGAAGGAAAGAAGAAGCGCACCTCTACAAGCTTCTTGCAGGTTCAGGGATATCAAAAGACATCATTATCGTGTCGGCCGAAGAACTGGACAGGTACGGGCACATCCCGGGAACAATGGTCCATTCCGCGCTCAAAGAAGGAAAAGTGCTCTATGATGCCGCCCGATAACCGAGAGTTTTTAAAGCAATGGATTGAAAAAGCCGAGCATGACTTCATTAATGCCCAACATACATTGGGTATTGCAGAAAATTGCCCCTGCGACACGGTATGTTTCCACGCTCAACAATGCGTCGAGAAATATCTGAAAGCACTGTTGCATGCATGCCGAAAAGACGTGCCACGAAGCCACGATCTGACGGAATTACGTGTTTTACTGCCTGAGAAGATTCAGGAGCGATTTTCAGTCGATATGCTCGCGGAGTTAAATCCATATGCGGTTGAAACCCGCTATCCCGGCCTGTGGGCGCCGATCATGCGCGAGGAAGCAGAAACAGTTTTCCAAATGGCATCAGAAATAAGGAGCGAAGCCCGCAATGCTCTAAAAGAGATTCTCCCGGAAGAGGCTCTCTGAACCTGCTTTCACCGAGCCACCGCCGTGCCCCGATCCATTGGTACCACAAATAATTACAAGGGTCTACGGGATTTTGTAGGGGATGAGGGAAAAGGGTGAGGAGGCGGCACTGGTGGCCCAGGCTCACTTGCAGCAGGGCACGGTTGTCGACCTGAGTGCGGACATCGCCGTCGGTGCGGCCACGTTGAGTCTTGAACAGAAACTGCCCGTGGCAAACAGCATGATACTTGCCACCGCTCGAGCCCATGATGCGACGATATGGACCCGGACAAGACGAAGCGATATCGATTTGCTGGTTGTCGTGCCGACTCAGAAGAGGTTCCTGGATCGCTATGGAGATTTCACCGATATACCTCCGGCATTCCCCGAACGCGATGTAGAGATACTTATCTACACACCGCGGGAATTGCAGCGCAACAGGGAGAGACCATTCGTCAGGCGAGTGCTTGCCGAAGGGAAGCTCGTGTATGGCTCGTGAGAAAAGAGAGCAGGAGGC
>CAZNDN010000130.1:0-8913 GCA_964571815.1 uncultured Fibrobacterota bacterium
CCGTCATCGGCGAGAAACACCACGCGCACCGTACCACTCTGATCGTGCGACGGCATCCACACGAATTCCCCGCCGGCATCGTCATACACCGCGCCTCTCGGCAGATTGCCCGCACCAACGCTCACCTCATCGCCGTCGGGATCGATTGCGGACACACTGAAGCGGATCGTATCACTCTCCCATCCCTCGACCGTATCGGGGACCGTAAGCTCAGGGGCTCTGTTTTCGGACTCCCTCACTTCAACGAGCACGAAATCCGAATCCACGGCACCGTCATCGTCGGTCACCACCAGCGTAAGGGCATGCACGCCCACGCCGAATGCCGGTGAGGGTGCGGCGCCCGTGGCGATCACGCCGCCCGACTCCTTCCACTCCCACGACACAATGGAACCGTCGGGATCCGTCGACTCGCTCCCGTCAAGGCTTACGGTTTCGGTGCCGTCACCGCCCTGATCAACCGCGAACCGGTCCGCGCCGGCCACTGCGACGGGCCGGAGATTGCCCCGGGAGTCGTAGTAGCGAAGCTGATCGGGGAACGGCGGCAGGCTGATCTGCTCAAACCAGGCCGGATCGTACTCGTAGCGACGTTCGTGGCGCCACTGCCCCGTCTTGATCTCCTTGCGGAAATCGAGGGATCGTACCAGCGCAATCGTGTCCTGCCGCCGAAGACTGTTTAGGCGTTCCGAAGCATCGGGGTATCCAAGCTCACCGAGCACAGTCCACAGCTCGACCGATCCGGGATTGCGCTCCAGCACGGGCATGGCCTCGCCCGGATCCTGCTTCAGGAAGGCAAGCAGCAGACGCGGCCTCACGGCCGACGGGCGCTGCGCCAGGAGCAGGTTCAGATCGTACACGGCCGCGCTTTGGTGGCCGTCCCTGATATGCCGCAGGGCCTCGAAGTATCTCCCTTCGATGCACGTGCCCGAGAAATCGGCCGGCAGCCCCTGCTCCAGGTCCATCAGTGCCCGCAGATACGCGGTATACTCCCGGAGCGTGTCGCCGATCAGGCTGAGGTAGCCGTCTACTTCGTTGAACCCGCCGTGGCGGTAGGCCGTATTGGCCATGGACAGGAGCACTTCGGGATCGTCGGAAGCATCGACATTGGCTTGTGCCGGCAGCGACGCCAGGCTGCTGAGCAGCTCGGATTTCGTGGCGACATTCTCCATCTCGTAGTTCAACCCATGGCCGGCATCCAGCGCCCCGATCCCGTCGGCTCCCGAACGAAGCGCACTTGCGCGAAGCTCGTTGTACCGCACCCGGTTGTCTTCGTACTCAAGCGGCAGCTTGACATTGCACACTTGCTCACCGTCAACCAGCACGCGCAGACCGTGGGCGAACGAGCCCGAAACCCACGACTGCGGCCCCACCACCGTATCGGAGAGTATCGGGGAGGAGATGTTGTCGTACTCGTAGACGCTGACCGTGCAGGGCCGGGGGCAGGTGAGCTTGAAGCCGTTGGTTTCATCGATGGAGAGGGCCACGTGCTCGTCGGCGTAGGCGACCTTGCCGATTCCGCGCACCATGCGGTAGCACTGCGGAAGCTCGCGGGTGCCGAATGCGTCCATGAAGCTTTCGGGCACCTCAAACACGTTGTCGGTGCCGCCCCAGAGTTCGTACGGTGGTGAGTTGTTGCGGTGGTTGTAGATCTTGCTGCCGGGGTTCTTGACGGGGTCGAAGAGTCGAAGGTGGTTGGCATCGAGCCCCGGATAGTAGACCCCGGCGAACGGGTACTGCTGAAACATCGCGAAGTAGGAGCCGTCGTACTCAAGCGGCTCGGAGGGGTTGTCGATCGGGCCGTCGCGCTCGATGTCGTACAGGGTGTCGGCCAGGTGCCACAGGGCGTATTTGGTCGGGAACAGCCACTGTCCGCCGGCGCTGTAGACATCGGGGTAGCAGCACACCTGCCAGATCCGGTCGGTTCGCCTGAGGGGGTTGGGGTTGTCGGCAATGTAGTTGACTTCGAAATCCGCGGCTCCGGGACGAAGCGTGACCGTGGAGGTAAGGTTGCGATCGCCGTACTTGCCCAGAAACCCGGCATCCTCTTCGCTCTGGTTGTACTCGAACCGCAGGTTCATCACGACCCGCACGGCGCCGTCGGTTTCGGGCTCGATATAGTAGCCGGCCTTGAAGGCAAGGTTGCCGAATTTGTCGATCATGCCCGTGGAGTTTTCCACGTAGGGAAAGCTGGGCTTGATTCCGCCGATATTCTGGGCGAACTGCACCCGGTTTGCCGGGTCGTCGTAGATTTCGAACATCCGGCGGGGCGGCGAATACGTTTTGTCAAGCACGCGAATCACCCGCATGCCCAGGTCGGGGGAAACCGTAACCCGCAGGAGGCCGTTGTCGAGGTGAATTACCTTGAAGGTGTGCTGGACGGAACCGTTGTCGGAGGTGGTGAGATAGGACTTGATTGTGCTGAGGTTTGCCCAGTCGTAGGACTGACCCGGGCTTGCCACCGAGGGTACCTTGAAGGTGACGGTCTCGGTGCTTTCGGTTACGGCCACGCTTGCCGGCAGGGGATCGTCGTTGCGGATATACACCGTCGCGGACCCGTCGCCGAGCAGCTCGTACGCCGGATCGGGTGTAATACTCAGCACGACCCGTTCGTTGGGCTCGGTATCGGGATCGTCGATCGGCACGATCTCGACGGTGTCGCTCTGCTCCAGGCTCCCCGCGGGCACGGTGATATCGCGGTACAGGGTCGGCACGCTGACGTAGTCGTCCCCGGCAACGGCCTCGCCCGAGAGCTGGAATGCCACGTGAAGCGTGGAATCCTGCGCAAGGAGAGAATCCAGAGTGACCGTAATCGCAAACGAGCCGGTATCGGGCCCCCGCTCCCCGCAGGCTTCATCGGCCGGCTCGACGCGCACGCCGGTCCTTTCGATCGTGGGGTCCAGCGAAGTCAGCACGTTGTCGAACGCGGCGGTATTGAGGACCGCATCGTTGTGGGCGGTCAGCGCGAGGCCCATGTAGGCATCGGCGTTCATCGTGACTGTTGCCGAGCCCACCGTGAACCAGAGCTGACCGTCGGAGGACGTGTACCCCGTGAACGTATCGCCTTCCCGCACGAGCTTCACCCAGTACGGCGCAGTCACCCCGTCACCGGGCGTCGAATGGTAACTCGATGTTCCGGTCCCCGGCCGGCGTTGGAATGATGTGCCGTTGCCCGAGGTTACCACCATCATCGCGTGCTTCGACACATCGTTGAGCTGCTCCCGGATCATCACGCCGGCCTTGGCCCATCCGATGTCACCGTCGTGCTTTTCAAGCGACGCCACCCTCGCAACTATCTCACCATCACCGCTCAAGGGCCGGTACACGTAATGGAATTCATCGTCGTTGTTCCAGATATCATCCCCCGAGGCCTCTACCGTGAACACGCCGTTTTCTCGCACGGCGTCCCCGGCAATGCTTACGTTGCCGATATCCCCATGTTCCCAGGGCGCCATGGCATCGGCCGTGGTGAAGTCAAACACCGTGGACCACGCACTCGTGCCTGCACCATTGGTTGCATTGACACGCCAGAAACAGGTGGTTTCACCGGAGAGACCCGACACCGCATACTCCGTCACCGTCAGCCCGCTCCGATCCACTTCCGTGGACGTAAAATCCGATACGGTGGAGACCTGAAGCCGGTACGTGTCGGCCCCGGTAACATCGCTCCAGCGCAGCGTGGGCGGCAGCAGCACCTCCCCTGCCCCGTCGACGGGCGAAAGCGGGCCCGGCGCCGCCGGCGGCGCCTCAGACAACGTGGTAAAATCCCGCGTGGCCGACCAGGCCCCCGTCCCGATATCGTTGGTTGCACTCACGCGCCAGAAATGCCGCGTACCGTGACTCAAGTCGACTGTCGTGAACGAGGTATCGAGCAGGCCGCTTTGATCGACGACCGTTGTGGAAAAATCTTCGACCGTGGACACCTGCACGGAATACGAGTCGGCCGCTGCGGCGGTGTTCCACAGGAGCGTTGGTGTGAGCGTTTCGCCCGTTGCCCCGTCGGAGGGAGAAAGGAGTGTCGGCGCCGACGGAGGCGCGGAGACGGCGGTGGTGAACGAGCGAATCGACGACCACGCCGAGCTGTTGCCGGCCCCGATCGTTCGTACGTGCCAGTACCAGGTCGTTGCCTGGTCCAGGGGGGAGACGACCGTGTACGTGGTATCGGTCAATTGGGCCGCATGGACAACAATTTCGGAGCTGAAATCCGCCGCGGTCGATATCTGCACCGTGTAGCTGTCGGCCGCGGCTTCTTCGTGCCAGATCAGCTCCGGGGCGGTCGATACTCCCACGGCATCGTCGGCGGGAGCAATGAGCGCGACGGGGTTGACAAGCGGTTGTTCGGTTATGAGTTCGATCCCGTTGCCGGTACCGAGGTTGCGTGAATACTTTCTGTGAAGACCCGAATTCCAATGCTCGTGCACGCCCAGGCTTGCCAGGATGGTGCCGTCGCCTTCGGGGTCGTAGGATGCGCCCGACGGCGGATCGTGCGCCAGGGCTGCTTCGTGAAGGTAATTGTCCACGGCGCCTTCGAGGATATTGTCGTAGGCCGGCTCGTTGCGCAGGAAGTCCAGCACCACCGACTCCAGCGCCACGCCGTCCTGCGAGGCGAATATGCACGATGTCCAGTCGGGATCGGCGCTTGTGCCGAACGGCTCGCTGGACCACTTGATGACGTTGGTGCTTGACTGGTGCTCTGCCGCGTAGAGACCGTCGACCATGAACAGCATGGTTTTTCCGCCCAGGTCCTTGTGGCCCATCAGCTCCGGCATGGGTGTGTACGAACCCATGGGTCGCGCGGGGAAAACCCATCCCCAACTGTCGAAATCGGTCGGACAGATCCAGCCGTGCAGGTGTTTCATCTCGTCGGGCCCGCTGGGAGACCACCCTTCGTTCATGTCAATCGTGTCTTTCCAGATCGAACCGAAATGATTCTTGGCGCACACGGTCAGGCCGGCGAGATTGTGGCCCCGCAGCAGGCCGCAGTTGATCAGATAGTCGGCCTCGGTGAAACAACTCGCGATCCAGGTCTCACCGCTGTACCAGACGCTATCGTTGGCATAGTGGATCGGCGTGCCCTGCATGTCGGGCTGGACCTGTTCGCGCCCGCTGCCCCCGTCGCGGTCCACGTAGTGCACATCGGGGAAATCGGCAATGCAGTAATAGTAGAGCGAATCGGCTATGAATCGCGAAGGGTCGGCAACGGTGATGTCGGCCTGACTGATCCCGACGCGGTTGACAAGGTGATCCAGCAGGGCGTGCACCAGAGGGGGGGAGGGGTTCTGTGCATTGTCGCTCCATGTCCGATTGCTGTTCTGGGTCTGATTCAGATTGAGCTTGATCGCAATTTTCTCTCCCGCCTGATATCCCACCTGCCCTTTCCCGAGACGCTGATTGAAAGAGCTGAACAGCGCGTCCCAGGCCTCGGTGTCGCTGTCCTTGCCGGCAAGCCACCGGATAGTGTTGGACATCATGGAGTCGACAACATCCTGGTCTATAGTGCCGGTATTCCACCAGTACCCCGTGGAGCCGTCCCATGAAGTTGCCGCGGTGTCGTGGGCCAGCACCACACGCCCGGGATACACCCCGATTCCTTCCCCCACCGGTGCGTTGGGAGGATCGGTGGGCACGAACTCGGCGTAGATCTTCTCGGCCGGGATGCTGACATGCACCAGGAGGGCGATCATGCTCAGCAGGACGCACAGCCCGGCGACGAAATAGCGGTATTGCCTGAAATAGTGGCGGGCCTTGCGAAGAGCGAGCACCGCACCTGCAAGACTTACGATATAGGCTATGAAACCGGAGGCGAGCGGTGCGGCCACGCGCTGGCAGGGGTAGAGCATCCTGCCGGGTTTGGGGACAACCCGAACGAGAAACCAGATCAGGGCGAGGAAGCCCAGCAGAGGATAGAGCACGAGCAACGGCCCGCTCATTCGGATACCGACCACCCTGCCGGTACGGGGACATCGTCGTAAGGAGCGCTCTACTATTGACTTAAGAAAACGCATGGCTGTGCGCGGGGTCCAAGGTAGTTGCCCCATGAACGCAGACAGTCCCCGGTCGTTCCTGCGCGAATTGCTCCCTCACGTTTATGGATGCGCCACACCTACCTCTTTACTGTCCGATATCAATTATAATACAAAGGACCGCTTCATGCCAGAAAAACCGAATCACGGCCGAAAACAGATGTTCCGCCCGGTTGCCGCGAGTGTGCACAACGTTTCACAGCAGACCTCCGCACCAGCCGGCAACACCGTCGTGCAGCAAGGCCTCGAAATCCGCCCGGTACTCCACGCAGGAAGCCATCAAACGCCGCACTCGACATAAGAACATTTTTGAACTCACCTGCCTTACTTCAACTATGGGAGCCAGTTGCAACAAGTTCCCAACGTCGTCAATACGTCACTCAGAGGTTCGATCGGAAACGGGGTGCCGGAGCCGGCGAGTTCCGCACTCGGCACATTCTGTTCAGTTGAGGTCTTCCAGGGAATGCCTTTCCGACAGACACTCCACCCGTGAAATCAGGAACGTCTCCGGCGCACGGTCGGGAAACAGCGCCGCCAGGAGATCGGCCGGCCGAACCGTGAAGCGCTGCGATGCCGCAAGGCGGGCCTCGATGCACGCGCGTCCGTCGTGGAATGTAACGTGGAGTTCCCCGATTCCGCTTCGGATATCACGGTACGTTGACCCGGATTTCTTCTTCCGTTCGACCGTGATTTCCCCGCGGGCAAGGACCGCATTCACGGCCCGTTTCAGACGGTTTTGCCCGAGAGGCTCCAGCGGCTCCAGCCGCCATCGTGCCGCCTGCATTGTCGCGCTTACGGCCTTTGGTTTCCCTGCCGTGCAGCGCGCCTCCAGCAGCCGCAGCCCCTCGGGCAGTTTCTCGTTGACACGCTTCCATCGATCCCCCGCCCGCTCGCGGAGCACGACATCGAACAGCTCTCGCTCCCCCATCGCGCTTAGGGGCAGCGGCGGTCCGAACGCCAGGCGCGGTCGCTTGTGGAATCCTTGCGTGTACAGCGGCCTGATCCCCGCGGTGATGAAAGCGCGCTCGATGACCCTGACCATGTCGCGATGTCCCAGGAAACGAAGCGCCGCGCCCTTGCAATAGGTGAACCGGCAGTGCACCTCGGAGGTACGCACCGGCACGCGGCCGTGGTCCGCACTCCGGGCCGGGGCGATCGGCTCCTGAGCAGGTCCCGGCGGGATTCGACGGCGACGTCGCTCGCCGGGCTCGCATGCCCCGCACAGCGCGCAGGGACCGTCGCGGCAATCCGGCGTCGTCTCACCCCGCATTGCCTTTTCGCGCTCCGATACCAGAAACTCCCGCGACACGCCGACATCGATACGTCGCCACGGGAGCTGCTGCTCCAGGGGAATTTCGCCGGTGTAGCGCGCCACATCGACCCCGCACTCCCCTGCCGCCCGCTCCCAGCGCGACAGGTCGAAAAACTCATCCCAGCCATCCATCCTCGCCCCCATGCGCCATGCGCACTCAAGCACTTTCGCCACCCGACGGTCTCCCCGCGCCAGGAGTGTCTCAAGGAGTGTGATACGGGGATCACGCCACGATACGCGTACATTCCCGGATCGTGCAAGGCGCGATTTTATCTCACGGCTCCGCCGGGTAAGCGTCTCCATCGAAACCATCGGCTCCCACTGAAACGGCGTGTGCGGCTTGGGAGAGAACGGCGAAATCGCCGCATTAACCTTGATACCTTTTGAGCGGCCGCGGGCCGAGCCGGCAATCCGCTCCACCAGCGCAACCACGGCATCGATATCCTCATCGGTTTCGGTCGGCAGGCCGATCATGAAATAGAGCTTGAGGGTTCGTACATTGCGCCGCAGAAGCCGCCGGACCGTCTCAAGGATGTTCCGGTCGGTGAAATCCTTGTTGATCACGCTGCGCAGCCGCGAGCTGCCTGCTTCGGGCGCGATCGTAAACGACGATCCCCCGGAGACGTCGCGCACCAGCTCCAACTCTTCTTCGTCAAGCGCATCGACCCTGGTTGAAGGAATCGAAATTCCCACGTGCTCGTCCTTCTTCAGTCGCCTGCCGCTTCGAAGCAGCTCGGTCAGTCCGGAATAGTCGGCCGTGGAGAGGCTGAGCAGCCCGATTTCGTCCCACCCCGTGGCGGCCAGTGAAGACTCAATCTGCCGCGTGAGATCCGCCGGCGGCCGTTCTCTGAGCGGCCGGTAGTACGTGCCCGCCGAGCAGAACCGGCATCCCCGCGTGCACCCCCGCATGACTTCGACAGCCAACCGGTGATGCACCACATCGATCAGGGGAACAAGGGGTTTGTCCGGGTAGTATTCGGGCTTCAGAGAATTCACGCGAGCCGCGCGCACGGTGGATCCGGACTCGGAGCCGGGTACGACAAACAACCCGCTTCTCCGAGCCGGCATCATCGACGGCACATACACCCCCCGAATACCCGAGAGCCGCTCCAGGCATGCGGCGCGACCGCGGCCGCCGTCCCTGCACTCCCGCAGCACCCCGCAGATCGATTCGATGGTCGCCTCACCGTCGCCGATTGCCGCGGCATCCACGTGATCGGCCAGGGGTTCGGGATTGCCCATGCAGGGCCCGCCGGCGATCACCAGCGGGTGAGATTCGGTGCGCTCCGCGGCGCGCACGGGCATACCGGCCAGATCGAGCATGTTGAGCACGTTGGTGTACTGAAGTTCGTACTGGATCGTGAACCCGAGCCAGTCGGCCCCGGCCAGGGGTTGCACGTACTCCAGATCGTAGAGAGGAATGCCCTGCTCGCGCATGATCCGCTCGGCATCGGACCACGGATGATAGCACCGTGACAATGCCCACGACTCGTTGCGGTTGACAAGATGGTAGAGAATCTGTGAGCCGTGGTGGGACATGCCGATATCGTACAGATCGGGAAAGCAGAGCACCCCGCGCAGCGT
>CAZNDN010000130.1:9013-11429 GCA_964571815.1 uncultured Fibrobacterota bacterium
CCCTTTTCATGAGCCGGGACTCGAGGGGCAAAGAGACGAAAACAGAAGCCGAAAGCGAAGGATGGTTCGAGCATTGTGAGCACCGGGTCTTCTTTCACTCCCCGCCTTCGCCGGTCGTGCCGAATGTCAGGGTGATCGTCCACCGGGTCTGCTCTCCCGGCGCGACGTTCACCGGGACGAACGGTTCGGGGCATGCGGCGGTGCCGGTGGCCCAGAAGTTGTACAGCGCGGGAGCGCGGTCTCCCTGGATTTTCACGAAGCCGCCCGTGGCCGTATTGATCACCGTGGCCCCGTTGTCCCCGGCGGTCCCGTCGAGGTTTTTCAGATTCGCCCAGACCGATTTGGGACCCAGCTCCTTGACAAAGCGAATCGCGCCGCCCTCGAGCCGCGCAAATGCTTCCATCCCGGCCAGTGTCGCCGAATCGATCACCGGGTCGAAGGGAAATTCCACGCGGTAGGCGGGACCGATCGGGGTGCTGTCGATATTCGTGAAGTTGTGACAGTAGACGCGGGTGTCGATTGCGGCCGACCCCGTGTTTTCAAGCGTGTGCTCGATCATTAGGTGTGTACCTTCGAGGGCAATCCGCTTGACATAGTGAAAAGCGTACGGTTCCAGCGCGATATCCTGCGCAAACTCAATCCACCGCCCGCCGCATCGAATACTCCACAAGGGCGGCGTCACGAAGTCGTAAGGGTGGTTGAAGAAGTACTTCTCCGGCTCCGCGGGCTTCCGTAGAATACCCACGCCGATTTTCAGGAACCCCTCCCCCGGCTTTGTCTGCTCGTACCCCAGCGGATCCTCCATACCGAATTCCTCGGCCGGTCCGATTCCATGCTCGGGGTTTTCCGGATCGTGAGGGGTCTGCCAGTCGGTATAGAATACGTGTCCGCGGTGTTTCACGTGGCCGATCATGCCGGACCAGTCGAAACGGGAGGAGCGGTAGTAGCCGTAGCGGTGGTTGGGAACATAGACGGTGACCGAGAGTTGCTCGTTTTCCAGAACCACGCTCGGCCGGGTCAGGGAATCGCCGACCGTAATACTGTCGATCGTTCCCTCACACGAGCGAGTCAGCGCTTTCGGTTCAGGGGAAACCTCGGGCGCAACCCGCGCACTTCTTCCCCCTGCGCACCCGCTACACCACAGGGCCGGCACCGTCACCACCAACAACAGTTTCCACGTTCTCATGAGTTCACCTCTTCGCGGGTTATGCATTGTTTCTCGTACCCGGCCTATACCCAGGGGCTGTTCGGATCAAAGGTCCGTCCGGCGGCCCACGTACGCTGCAATGACTCGATACGCTCCACCAGCGCCGGATCAAGCGGCGCGGCATTCTCGACCAGTCGGATATTCTGCCGAAGTCGTTCGCTTTTGCCGGTACCGATCACAATCGAGCGGACCTGCTCCCGGCTCCGAAGGAACCGAATGGACAACTCGGCCCACGATGCGCACCCGGACTCATCGAACAACCCCTGAAGCTCCTTCCGGCGGTCGACCATGCCGGCGGGCTTGCCGGGTTGGCCTGCCATGAATTCGTTTGCCGGCTCGACCAGCCCGCCGCACAAGCCGCGCAGCGCAATGATCGGCAGCCCCTTGTTTCGAATCTGCTCCCAGTTGTCGTTGCCGGTTTCGCGCTCCAGCAGGTTGAAATAGAAGGTCACCGAGTCGAACAGGTCGTGTTCCAGCGCTTTCTGTGCATCGGAGCCGAACTTCTGGAAGATTTCGAAGGTCCAGTGCCCCACAAGCCCCTTGTCCTTGAGTTCACACAGCGCATCGAACATGGGACCTTCGTTGATAACGTCGTCGACAATCTCCCTTTCCCGGTGATCGTTCTTGGCCAGTTGCCCCACGGGCAGGGAGTCGATCGGAAGGCGCTCAAGAATCTCTTCCACATCGAGCCTGATCTGCGCGGCATTGTAGCAGTAGATCTTGCCGATAAGGGGCGGTATGCTCGACGGCGCCTCGCGGAATGCCAACTTCAGGATATTCAGCGACTGCCCGTTATTGTAGTTGTGGCTGGTGTGCAACGACACCCCGGCATCCATGGCCTCGCGTACCACGGCCACGGATTGGGAGGTTGTGTCGTAGTCGCATCCAAGGTTCTGCGTACCCAGGGTCAGGGGGTGCAGCGACGGTAACTTCGATGACCAGGGGCGGGTGTGTGAAGACATAGTTTGATATCTCTCCCGACGGATTGGTGTAGGAAATGTAGCGTCCACAACGGCCCCCCACTGCTCTTCGGCCGTGGACAACGTATTGGGCGCATAGAAAAATACTGGATGCAGGATGCGTGATGCTGGATGCCTGGTGCCGGATACTTGATGTCGGATGCTTGATGGTGGATAACTTCCATTGCCGCCCTTAACCTCATCATCGTATCTCCCGCCCTTGGAGGGCTTGGTTGTGCGGCAATGGCTG
>CAZNDN010000131.1:0-4202 GCA_964571815.1 uncultured Fibrobacterota bacterium
TCTATCCCCCATTTCAACACGATTGTCCCGCTCCAGAGAACCGTCCATCCCGTAACCGCCGACACGCTGTTCCCGTGCGCTCAGGGTGCACAATCGTCCGGGTCGACAACATGCTTTGACGGGGAATCGGATCAACCTGAAACAGCGGGGAGGTTTTCATGAGGAAGTATCGGATCGAAATCAAATGGGGGTTCATCTTTTTTGGAGTTACGATGTTGTGGATGCTGCTGGAGAGGATGGTCGGCCTGCACTTGACCCATATCGACAAGCACGCCTACTACACGAACCTCTACGCCGTTCCGGCGATTCTGGTGTATGTCCCGGCCTTGCTGGACAAGAGAAAGCGAGCGTTCGCGGGATACATGACCTACAAGCAAGGGTTCATGACGGGCCTTGTCGTCACGGCTGTCGTCATGCTCTTAAGTCCTGTCGGCCAGGTAATCGTGGCGTACGTTATCAGTCGGTCGTACTTCTCCAATGCGGCCGATTACGCCGTAGAATCGGGCAAGCTGGCCGAGGAATCCGCACGGGAGTATTTCAATCTCACGAGCTATATCGTGCAAAGCCTCATCGGCGCGCTCATTATGGGACTGGTGACATCCGCCATCGTCGCGATATTCACGAGAAAACAGCCGAAGGCCGGCGGATCGAGCGACAATGTTGCAAATCGACGGGAAGCCGAAACGACCGTTGCCCCTTCCCAGAGGCGAGCCCGCGATTCATTCACGCGGCACCGGGCCGCGGCAAGCGTTGCACTCGGAGGCAGGGCGGGGAAGCATACCGGGTTTGATGTAATCTCTTGTGACATCGAGAATCCCCGGATCCCTCCCCCTGCTCCAGGAGCACACCGTTGCGCGCCGACATACACCCCGATAGCATCCACTGGGCTTGTGAGCGGGCCGGATTGAGTACGCGGATTGTGGCGCGCAGAATGCCGCGAACGGGAGAGGGACACGTCCGGGAAATGCAACGACCGGCTCGCGCCTTCAAGGTCAGGAGCCTTGTCGTGCTCCGGCGGCTGGTTGAGGGAGGATTCATTTCACGAGGTGAATTCAAGGCTCTCTACCGGGAAGAGTTGGATCGTCTCATGCGCATTGTCGCGGGAGGAGGCGGAAACTACTACCTTACCCAATCGGCACGGGTCAGCAGGCGATTCGCACGGGCTATTGTCATGAGTACACTGGAAGGCCAAACCCTTCACCGTGACGCTTTCAAGCTCCTCGGCGTCAAGAAAACGGCCACGTTTCACGAAGCCGGAGGAAGGCGCCGGGCATGAATTCACGTATAAGCATCCGCCCCGAAACGGAGGCTGATTTGGAAGCGATCAACTTGTGGAAAAGCATGTCCTCCGACACCGTCACCTACCCCCACATTCTCAAGGAGCACGGCTACCACCCGGGCCGCACGGGCAAGCCGTGGTCTCCGGGCGATCCGGGGGTTGAAGAGCCGATCGGGCCGGAATACACCAATTTCGGTGATTTCATGAATCATATCCCTGAAGACACGCCATTCTGCTTCTGGCTGGGAAGCTACGACCCACACCGTCCGTTCGGCGGTGACTGCGACCCGAGCCGGTCGAATGATGATGTTCACGTACCGGGATTCCTACCCGATGTTCCCGAGGTTCGTCAGGACATCAAGGAGTACTCCTGCGAAATAGAGTCGTTCGACCGGGTATGCAACCGGGCTATCGAGAAGCTGGAAGCCGAAGGTATGCTCGACAACACCATCGTTATTATGACCGGCGACCAGGGCATGCCCTTTCCGCGCGCCAAGGCGCACTGCTACGACTATTCCAATCATGTGCCGTTTGCCGTGCGGTGGGGCGCCGGCCAGGGCAAGGCGGGGCGCGTGGTGGATGATCTGGTGGATTTCGACGATATCGCGGCGACGTTCCTTGAGGCGGCTGGGGTTCCGATCCCCGAGTACATGACCGGCACGAGCTTTCTCAACGTCCTCAAATCGGATCAGGAAGGGATTGTCGATCCCTCCCGCGATGCCGTGTATGCGTGTGCCGAGGACCACGTGGGATACTATCCCGAGCGGGCAATACGCACGCATGAGTGGCACTATATCCGCAATTTCGAGCCGGACCTGAATCCCAACGGAGGCGCGAACCACGGCAGGTGCGACAATGGGCCCACAAAGACCTTCATGTTGGAGCACAAGGATGATCCCGATGTCAAGGATCTATACGAACTTTCGTTCGGGATGCGGCCGGCCGAAGAGCTGTACTACATGCCCGACGATCCCTTTCAGATGAACAACCTGGCCGACAGGGAGGAGTTCAGGCAGCTCAAGGAACAACTCTGGAACCGGCTGCGGGGCTACATGTGTCAAACCGGTGACCCGCGGTCGGCCGATTGCGAGTCGGTAGGACTGAAAGGGAAACCGCTGCACGGCATACCTTCATCCGGAATCGGCAGTGTCGGCGCACCCTCCCGCACCTTCACGCTTCAGGGACGGAAAGCCGACATGAGCAAAACTGGAAATGCTCCGGGAGTAGTCGTGCACGAAAGCAGGTCGCGTGCGGAGAAACGCGTGGGGATAGGCACTCTTTCGAAGTGACTCGAGCCGGGAGGTCGGCGCTATGCCCTTTTTGCGGAAACTGCCCGACCCCTGCCTACCCGCTCCTTTTCGACCGGCGAGCGCTCACCGTTTGATTCGGTACGGCTTATCGGGCGCCAGGGCAATCATGAATTCGGCCATTTGATGCGTCTCTTTCATGACAGCCTTCATGTGAAAGTTGACAAACGCACAATTGTCGCCCTCCTGCCCGTCAAGTATCAGCCTCAGTTTTGCCAGTTTCAGCTCCTGCACCTGATGAAGCATCTCGCAGCAGGACCGAGTATCGGCCGTGTCCTTGCGTGCACCCTTAAGCTGCGCTTTCAAGAACCGCAGCTTGCGCGGCATGCGTGCCTTCCGCAGTCGCTTCATGCCCCGGTACCGCAAGCACACGAGAGACATCAGACTGTCGATGTCGTGCTCAAGGCTGTCGAGCGCCGAAGTGTCGATTCTGACGGGATCGATTACGATCTTCCGCGCCGAAAGCATATATTCCTCGGGTTCCGCATCCGGCAACCGTGTCCTTTTTCCTTGCCTGCTCGGCCCGCTTCCGCTGCTCCCGCCGTGCCTCTTCCTCGAGCTTTGCCTCCTGCTTGCGATACACCTCGATTCGCAGCGAATCGGCCACGCGTATCGAGTCGGCCCGTCGAAGAGAGTCGGCAACACGGATCGAATCGGCGATACGCTGCTGCCGGGCTTGTTCCCTTTCCCTGCCCCTGCTTCGCCATCCGGCCTGCGGAGTCGCCGTAGCGACGAAGAACACCATGAAAAACGCCGCATCAGTCCGGTTCATGGATACCCCGCTTGCGGATGAGGTTGCGTGGCTTGAGAAGACCCAGCCGCCGTATTCAATGAAAAGATCAAAACCCGCGCTCCTTCAGTTTTCTCCCGATAGCTTCAACCGTTTTCCCAAGCAGCCGCTCCCCGTATTCACGGTCGGAATCGCGCGGATCGGCCCCTCCGATCCCGGTGGGCACGATTGACCTGTCTGTCGGAAGCCGTGATAAATCAACCAGATCCTGCCGAAGGGCCATCATGGTCGACGTTTCATCGCGGGCGGCATGATCGTTCTGGGTTTTCCACACATCGGGAGGGAAGTCGCGCTGGGCTGAAATCAAAGCCATGTCGAACTGCCGCTCCCAGGTGCCGGCCATCTCTGCCCAGGCTTTTCTCGACGGCCCATGACCGTCGGCAACCATGCACCGGAACCCGGCCCGTCTCGCCTGGTGCAACAGCGATTCGACCAGTAACACGAACAGCCCCTTGGGAACCCAGTAACAGCTTCCCGGCAACTGCTGTTCCGGCTCGGTCGAGCCGGCCATGTCCATGCCGATGAGGTATCTTCCGTCAGGTAAGGTGCTTATGCTGTCGGGAGCCACCCAGATCGGCGGAAACACGATTCCGCCGAAACTTAGTGCAGCCCTTTCAAACAGACCACGCGACTGAATGGAATCCGCGCCCAGCGCGTTGTGTTCCCCGTGCCACTCCAGCGTTCCCAGCGGCAGGTAGCCTACCGGCTTGTGGGAGATGCGCTCCTCGAACTCGTGCGGCAGGAGTTCTTCGTAGAAGACTTTGTCGGTCATGTTGGTTCCCCGGATCGAGGTGGTTGGGCCGGTTCTTGGGGTGGTTCTTGGGGT
>CAZNDN010000131.1:4302-5827 GCA_964571815.1 uncultured Fibrobacterota bacterium
TTCTTGGGGTCGGACCAGATTTCAGAAGGAAAATCGCCGATTGCAGCCCGAGAACAGCATTTTCACCCGAATATCAGCCATAACACCCCCTCTTAGAACGCATTTTGACCCCCCGAAAATGCGCGCTAAGCTACTGTTCGATGGAATCGGCGGCCCCGGGCATGCGTCTGCGACGGTCCCTCGCCGAGCATCCAGTCAAATGTATTGCCGTTGCCCGCGCCGGGCGATTCATAGAGGTCCTCCCGCGGCTCACCTACCATTTCGACTCCATCTCCCCCGACTATCGCGCATCTGCCCATCCTGACCTGGAGTCGTTCATGGACCTGCCGCACGAACGCATCATCACCAACAGCAATAGCACCGCTCCACCTGTCGTCTCGTTCGAGATCCTCGTTGCGCAGACTCGACTCAATCATTCGGCCGTGCACATCCCGCAGCTCCACAACACTCGACACCCCGAGCAGCTTCATCAAGCTACCCGAATCCACGAGCCGGTATCGAGTTCTCGTTTCCTGCAGTTCCCGGTAGCCGCCCCACTGCCACTGCGACGGGTGCGACACTGCACCGGCCCGCACCATGTTCAAATCAATGTAGCAGATGCACCGAAGAAGATGGTTGCCGGTCTGCACGGCGGTGGCGTGATAGCGATCTTCCCAGAACGCCCCGCGACGAGAATGTACGGCATTGAACGTCTGCGCCGTCTGCCCGGCCGTCAACTGCATGCTTGACGAAATCGACGAACCCGGTTTCTTGTCGAAGGCGAGAAGATGAATATGGTTATCCGTGAGCGTGTAGTTGAGCACACGCAGCTTGTAACGTTTCCTGGATTCGGCGATCCACCGCTTCCACTCCCTCTTGTAGCGGTCTCCTTTGAGAAGGAAGCTGCGGTTGTGACATCGATGCGTGATATGCCACACGAGGCCCGGAAGATAGGTTCTGTTTGCCCGCGGCATTGGCTCCTGCTTTCTGAACGGCAACGACGAACGATGTCAGAAAATAGTTTTGCGCCGGGAGATGATGAAATGGGGGGGGAGATTCGAAAGGAAGGCTGTCTGGGTGCGATACTCAAGATGTGACATTCATTACCG
This sequence comes from uncultured Fibrobacterota bacterium, assembly GCA_964571815.1. GTDB lineage: Bacteria > Fibrobacterota > Chitinivibrionia > Chitinivibrionales > WJKA01 > CAZNDN01. Next base: position 5,391 of record CAZNDN010000131.1, read on the forward strand.
AGACGGAACCTTGACCACGTGCGAAATACCGGGATTGTTCGGCACTGTCGAACGCCGTCAGTTCTCGGCGTTACTGCCTGCCCAACCGGCGACCGCAGCAGGCCGGGGCTCAGACAAGGCGTTCGTTCGCCCGGTAGAGGCCGGCGGGCTACCCGCGATCTGTCACGCACCAGGTCAGAATGTCCGCGATCGGACCGAATGAGACCTCCACGACATGACGCAGGCGAACGAAATGGCCCGCGAAGAAGCGATTTCAAATTTCCCGAGACTTGTTTCAAGGAGTCGATTAATCGCTTAACAAGAGGCAAAATCGGCTGTTAGAGGCCATTTGAGGAGCACCGGGATTCATTCTAAGAGGTCAGTTAATCGTTTCAAATTCGGCAGGATCGGCGAATGGAGGTCAAGAAGCGCAATTTACTTGGTCCGACCCGCTCGAT
>CAZNDN010000131.1:5927-11198 GCA_964571815.1 uncultured Fibrobacterota bacterium
CGCTCGATCTGACCCGCTCGATCTCTCTGATTCGGGAATCCGCACATGGGACAAGTGCACGCCTGCCAACGACCGCGAGTCTGAACAAAGAAACCGGGATCCATACTCGCCCGAACGACTATTTTGTGCCCATGCACCGACAATCCCCTGTTCTTCCCGCCCGCTTCACGGCGTCCATTCCAAAACTCATTGCCCTGCTCGTCTCGGCCGCTTCGGTTATCGTCCTCTTCAGAGCGCGCATTCCCTCACACCCGGGAACTATTGCGGCCTCCCTGCCCTCGACCGTTCCCTGGAAATCGATTGGAGGATGCGGCGCGGGGATTTCGTCCCCCGGCGGTGGCGCGCCCGGTGCGCTCTCACTTCCCCTCTGGCCGGATCCGATCCCGGCCGAGAAACGCTTCGGTGTGCAGACGCTCGTTGCCCACTCCCGGGATCAACTCTACTCCCTCCTTGCATTCCCGCTGCGCCTGACATGGTTTCCCCACCGTCGAATTCAGCTCGGCTCGACCATTCCTTTCGTTCGCAACGCAGGAGAAGCCTGCGCGCCGCGGGCTTTTTCACCAACAAGCTACGCAACCGGTGGATTGGCCGATATCTCGGTCGATGCACGGTTGTTGCTGATTCCCGAGAATCCCGTTGTCGCCGCCCTGGCCGTGCAGTTTCCCACGGGCGCCTACGATATCAGCCGCGGCGCGGAATCGTATGCGTCGTACCTCCCGGTTCGTTTCCAGCCCGGTACCGGCGTGTACGCGCTTGCATTGACCCTCAGGCACCAACGGAAAATGTTTGCCAAGGGGTTGTGGCATTTCGGGGCAGGCTATGCCGCCCCGTTTCAGATGCGCCCAGTGAGCGGGAAGAACGAGTTCATCGACGGCTGGCTGGAGGCATACGCACAAGAGAAGTCCGGCAAACGGTTCTATTATCGCTTCAAGCCCTACGGTGAAAACGACCTGGGGCGTGTTGTCCCGTCGGAGCTGCTTCTTGACTGTCGCTACTCCCACATTGTCAACAGTCTCTTTCGCCACACCTGGGTAGTGCGTCTCACGTTGCCTTTCGGCGTGCACTGGATTCACGATGAGCGAATCGACCGGTACGACCCGCGGCCCGACCCGGAGCACAGGATGTGGAGATCGACCTGGCTCTACATGCCCGAGCTGTGCGTCAAGGGCTTTGCCGCCGTATGTTTTGTGGGCCTTCCCCTTAACGACAAGGCAAACGACGGCAATCCCGAGAGCACTTACGACGACACCCCGTATGCTCGTAGTGACGGGCCGGACTGGAATTCGTTTCTTCAGGAGTCGTATTCAGGGCTGGGAATCAGGTACCGGTTCAAATAGGAAGCGCGGGATAATCAGGCCGTCGGCCTGCCGGCGCAGCATGGCGTTGACATGCGGAAGAGAGTGCGGTTCGATCGACCACGATTCGAGGAGGCGGCCGGACAGGTCAAACAGTTCCACGTGCCTGCACCCTTGAGGGATTCTCAGTCGGGTTCCATGAACATGCAGTCGTGTAGATGCAGAAGTCCCCTCACCCGCGGCACGCCCTTTCCGCGCCCTGCTTGTGCGCCGGCGCGCCCCCCCCGCCGTCGGAAGATGCGCTCCACCTTCGCCGGTCCACACGGTGAACGTGTTCCTCCCCTTCTTCAGGTTCTGAAACGGCCCCGGAACCGCGGTCCCGTCATCGGGAATCGGGTTCCCGAAAAAGTCGTTGTCAAGCTCCGACACGGACTCGGCACCTACCGACGAAGGCTCGAACGGGATAGTAAGTGTGAGCGTGAAGGTCGTTGTGTCGAATTCAACCGTGTCGCCGCGCGAAATAAAGAGAGAATGCTCCGACAATCCCGCGCCGGCCCGGCTCCAGTACGTTTTCCACTCCTCGTAGGTAAGCGTGGCCCGTGTCTTGAACGGAACCGAAAACTCATCGGCCCCCGGAGACTCATCACCGAGCGTCCGGTCGATCTCGGCGATCATGTCGTCGAACGAACTGTAATCGTTAGTCAGGATAATCGAGAAACTCCGATCGTCGGCCGCCGCGGAGACGACGTTGTAATCCGCATCGTTGTTTCGACAGCGGTTCGACGGAATAGGAAAAGTCAAATCGCGACGGTTGCCCAGCAGCAGGTTGTTGTACAAGCTGTTGTCGAGCGTGTACGCACTGCCCCGATTGGTGACATTCCGGATGAAGTAGGCATCCCCGATGCTTCCGTAGTGATTGGTTCCGCTCGTGTTGGCAATAAGATTGTGAGCGGTGCAGACCTTCGACGCGTCGTGCTGATACACACCGTTCATCCCGTTGTTGACCATAATGTTGTTGTCGACGAGCACGGTCTCGCGGCGGGAGAGTTCGACAAAAACGGCCGACGTTCTGTTGTGCGCAAAAACATTGCGGGTGATACGGATATCGTTGTTGCGGTTGTCGAAATAGGCCGACGCCGCATTGTTGCACATGAACAGGTTTCCTTCGACCAGGGCTTTCTCCACATTGTGACACTTGATTACCGCCGCCTCCGGTCCCTTGTGCGAAAGGGCATTGTTGCGGAGAAAGACGTTGTCGACGATAGTCAGGTCCGAGGGACCGAACGCCATGATAGCATCCGTCCCGTTATCGAGAAACGTATTGCCGGCTATCCGATGATGTCCGATCTTGTCCTGATCGTACTCATAGCGGGGATCCACCCCCTCAAGCTCGCCCTCCACCCCGTGAGCCTTCTCCTGGCCGCAGTCCACTCCCAGTGACTTGGCATGACGAATGACATTGTTTTCGATCACCCAGTGGTGACCGCTGCGCGTGCCGACCATGCCCGCCTGCGCCTTCGCTTCGTGCCCCGGAAGATAGAAGCCTCCGGGATACTGATTGCCGCAATGCTCGAAGACAAAATTCCTGATCGTGATGTATCCCAGAAAGCGCTTGTGCGGGGCGAATACTCTCCGCTGAACGGTTATCTCGACGGTGGTGTTGGACGGTGACTCGCCCTTCCGGAAATGCACGTATATCCTGTCTTCCTCGGGCACGTACATCCAGGCATTCGAAAAAAACTTGACCTTGTCGATCTTATCCTGCTCAAGCGCCCGCTCCCCGTCGATAAACACCTGCCCGCAGGTTCGCCCCTTCCCCATGTCGAAGGACACTTTGAAGGGATTCGAGCCGTCGATCTGCGAGTCGTCGGTGAACAGAGCCGGATCGGGCTGAGCCGAATAGACCTGCGGATCGTCGAATTCCATGCGCCACTGAGGCTCCCACACAACCGAGCCTTTCACCACGACACGCTCGCCGGGTACGCCCATGTATACGATCGGCGCACCCTCCCTGCCTTCCCGCGGCGGTGCGACACGCTCACGGTAGACCCCCTCACCCACACGTACCGTATCGCCCGGCTGAGCCACCTGTGCCGCCGCAGAGATGCTGGGATACGGTTTCCCCGCGGACCCGTCGGCCCCATCCCGGGCTGCCGAAGAGGAAACATGCCACATCCGGCCCGCAAAAAGGGACGTGGCGAGAACTACGAGGAAAACGACAGGCAGGTACGAACGACCTGTGAAACTCATGACAGCACCGCAGGGAAAGAGGGAATAGGGGCTCATCTACAGTAGTAATATAAGAAAAAGAGTGACGGAAAGCCCTGACATGGAGGCTGCTCGACTTGCGGAGTTGCGGAAAACGCGCGGCTACTGCCGCTGGGGCAGGTTGCCGACGACAACCATGCGGCCGGTTCGCGAGGCTACCACACCGGTCCGGGTCCGCACGCTGTTTCGCGAACCCAGGCAATGCCCCCGTATGGTATACCAGACGGTGCTATTCGGCGGATTTCCAGGCCCCTGTGAACGGACACGAGGATTCACCGACCGGGTCGGGATACCGAATCCTTCACGAATCCAGTCGTTAATTGCCGACGCGGTGTAGGCCGTGCGCCAGGTGCCCCTGCCCTGTTCCCGAACCCGTCCAACGAACCCCTCCATGCTTTCATCTCCGCCCTGCACGCCATTGTACTTCTCCACCGTGCGGTCGGGATCGGCGTACGAGATGCGGCCGGCCGACCCACCGGTCTCGGCGGAACGCGCACGCCAGTCAGCGAACCCCAGAGAACTTCCGTCAATCCGGAACCATTCCGATTCATCACGGGCGCTGAAATAGGCGTTGTCCGAGAAGTCGTATCCGGCAAGGACGGCAGGCATTCGCATGAGACATACATTCAGGCCCGGACACTGAATGTCGTTGTCCGAAAACACTATCCCTTCGCTTGTCGTGCCGTCCCTGAACACCACCAGCGGTGAATGGGAGCGAAGATCGTGGATGACATTGTCCCGTATGGTTACGTTGCGGGTCTCACCTTCCATTTTCAGCGCCCGCACGTTGGTGACACCGGGATCGACCTGGTGCGCGAAAACATTGCCGGTCACCTCTCCACCGTCCCAGTCGTTGATATCCAGCCCCCAGCCCAGTGTGCGGTTGGTAGGGCGTGAACGGCCGATATCGAGCACGACATTGCGCCGGATCGCAATGTTTTTGAACCGATAAGGAGGGTCCGTTTTGTTGCCGCCGATACCGATACCGATTTCTCCGTCAACGTACAAGTTGTTCTCGATCGTGATATCGTGTGCACTCCCCTGCCCGTCGTTGGCCGTCCACTTATTTCCCATGCTGGAGGGGCGCAGAAATATGTTTTCACGGAATGTCACGCCTTTTGAGTTGCAGAAGTACGTGTTGTGGTTGAACATGGTCGCCTGGCCGTCGGCCTTCTCGTTCCCGTCGTCGATCTGCTGTCGGTACCAGCCGTTATGATCGAAAACATTGCCTTCAAGAACCATCGACACATTGTTGGTATACAGCCCCTGCGAGTGAGCGGTTGTGCTGTAGTTATCCACGATCACGTTGCGCCGTACGATAATATCTTCCAGCGTTCCCGGTCCCTGGATCACGTTACCGGTGTAGAACCTGAACAGGCACCCTTCGATCAGCTATCCCCGCGCGACGTATCCTTCACCGCAGAACAGGTTGAATCCGGTGCTTCCTTCCCCGGAAACATACTCCGGAGAATCCGGGTTTCGCGTGTGTGCATAGCATGCAATATCCACTGCCGCGAAGTTATTGGTGGACTTGCAGCACCGGTTCAGTCCGCTCTCCGCACCGGTCTTGAGCAGTGGACGGCTTTCGCCCGGTCCGTACGATGAGAACAGGAACGGCTCGGCATCCGAACGTCCATTGCGCACCATCCCACTCTCATACCAGACCTCTCCCCGTTTCAGAAGCACCCAGTCGGGATGCCCGTCGCGT
>CAZNDN010000132.1:0-11155 GCA_964571815.1 uncultured Fibrobacterota bacterium
TTGCCCGTCGCATCGCGGCGCAATGAGTCACACAAGCCGGCGTTGAAGAAATCGGAGCAGTCAAGCACAATCCTTTGCTCCCTGAAATCATACCGACTGCACGAACTTTCGCCGGTCAATCAGAATGCGGGCAAAGTGAAGCGGAATGCAGAAGCGGCGAAGCAGACCTTCGACCCTCACCCCGTATCCCGGCGAATCACCGTTCCGTCGATATCCAGTACCCGGCCTCTTCGTTTCCACCGGTATGCCGTGGGATGGAGGCTGAAATCCAGCATTGCCTCGGCGGCCGCGGTGAGGTTGAAACTGCAGGCGGTCACGCGCGCCTGGAGGGCTTCACGGGAATCCTGGAACGAAAGCAGCGCGATTTTTCCGGGTACGCCCACTCCGCGCTTTCGCAGAAAATCCAGCGCCATCAGGGCAAACATATCCTCGTCAAACACCCGGGCGCTGAGGGTGCTTCGCCGAAGAGCTTTTTCGAAGAGCGGGATGAGTTGCAGGTAGATTTCGCCCTTTGCGCACTGTTCGCCCGCGGCAGTGTGCAGAAGCGGCGCCATGACAAACGAGAACTCACGAGGAGCACGCTGGAGCCACCGGTTGCAGGATCGAACAAGGTTTTCCACGCGCACGCGCCGGGCGGCGGCCGGTAGATAACTCCAGATCCGCACATGATCGTGGATGGCGAACAGATGGACCATCCGTCCCCGCGCTTCGTCATGGAAGATCTCTTTCAGCTCCGAGAAACGGTCCCGTGCCCACTGCTCGGCATACAGGGGAGAGAAGAACGCGATATCCCGGTGGCCCTGCTCCAGAAGGTAGCGCCCCATGTTCCGGCCCGGCGCCTTGCCCACCAGGCTGATAAGACGGTGGCGCAGATTCCGGGGCATCTTCATCGAGCCGTACCACCCCCCGATCGCATCGAGAATGGACACCGGCCTTCCGGTCGTTGCCAGAGCGCTGAATACGGACCGATGGGCGCTTGCCTGATTGACCACGATGATCATGATTCCCAGGAGGGTCTCGGTGTTGCCGATCGTCCGCGGCTTGCCGGTCTGCAGAGAAATGAAACGCACCCGATCGTCTTCAACCACGTAGCCAAGCTGCTCGATTCGCAGGCGCGCATTGGCGCAGCGCATTTCCAGCAACCGAATAAACTCTTGATCGTGCGCCCCCCACACCGGCGTGCGCCCGTCGGCACTGTGCCGAAGCAGAATGACGCGGAAATGCCGGCCGGAAACCACGGGGCGCGGAACGAAATAGCCGCCCATGCCTTTCTCGATCGATCCCCTCGAACGGACCAGCTCAAGGGCCTTGCGTATTGTCGGATAGGAGACATCGTACCGCGCCTGAAGCTCCTTCAGTGAGGGCAGCGGTGTGCTTTTGGCAAATGCCCCCTGTGTCACATCGTGCTCAACCCTGTCGGCAACGCATCTCCACAGAGGTTGGCCGGTTGTCGGTTTCCGTGATTGTGCGCGACGAGGGGCAAGGAGCTTCTCCGCACGAAGCCGGTCGACAACTTTCCACGTGGTGTACACCGATGCGCCGACCGTAGCGCCAAGGGCCCTGATTGACGGCAAGGGCTTTTCCGGCCCGGCCCGCCGGGCCATGCGACGAATCTCGGCGTAGACGCGGGAGAATTCACGGTTTGGTTTCATGGTGCGGGAAGCCGGAACGTATCTATAACAAAACGGATAAAACAGTCCATCGCCACCAGACGCCGGCCGGCGGGATCAGCGACGCACCGGTCCCGAGGTCTTGCGCTCGATAAGCACACCCTCAATGGTGATCACCCGCTTCCGGGCAATGTGTTCGCCTGTTCTGGTGCGCAGGATGAAGTTCAGCATCGTATGAACCAGGCTGGGGATATTGAAGTTATACGAAGTCAAATGGTACCAGAGTGCTCCGATGGTGTCGTCGAAGCCGACAATAGAAAGCTGCTCGGGTATTTTGACCGAAGTCTTGGCCAGATAGTCCAGTGCGGTACAGGCTTCGAAATCCGTAGCGCATAGCCATGCCGTAATGTCGCTGTGGTCAAGAACGGTATCGAAAAGGGCCTCGAGATAGTGCGCGCGTTTCGAAAGCGTTTGCACCTCACCCTTCAGACGGTTGATATACTGCATCATCAACTTGGTGAATTCGGCCGGTGCAGTGTCTTTTTGCCGGTTGAAGGCCCTCTCGACGGTCGTGATCATCGGATTCAGGTCAAAAGCTTCGTGAACAACGGTTCGGGGCGGCGGGCGCAGAGAATCAAGGTCAAAGCAGAAGCGCTTGACGCCGTCCCCGTATCCCGCGGCATCGTAGGTGGAAAGCACCCCCTGGAGGCGCTGTCGCGCCCAGTAGTGACTGTGGTGCGACGACAGGTAGGCAATTGAGGTATGGCCGCGGCTCAGGAGGTAGGTGGCCGCATGTTTGCCGGGCTCCGATGAAATCGTGGTTGTGAAGATCCGGAACCGGGAACGAACGGGAATATACTCCTCGTAGGGCCACCCGCCTTCTTCATCGACGACGGCGACAGGCTTTTTGTATCTCAGAAGCTGATCGAAGATTTCTTTCCGGATGCATTCCGGCGAATTGATCAGATAAATGTATCCCGGGACCTCGACGTTTTTCCGGCCGTATGCCGCGGAGATCTGCGGGTTCCGGTAACATAGTTAAACATGGCGCAGGCAAGAGTTTCCAGGTTTGGATTATAGCAGCTAAGCCGGCTTCGCCGGAGAGGCCAGAAGCCAGATGCCAGTCCCGTTAGAACGGGATTTGAGCAGTTGTAGCCTGTGTTGTACCAAAGGCCGGCGCATGAAGGATTTAAGAAAGTTGCTCATGTAAGTTGACACGGATAGAAACATCAACGCAAAAAACGTAGATGTCACGGACTGAGAGTCTAATGGGCCGACCCTGTACCAGTGGCCGAATAGCTTGGATCGTAACAATCGAGGTTGAATGGAGTTTGGGCCGATCTCGATGCTGTACCTTCTCAGAGACCATGCTTTTCTGTAGCACATAGCAGATAAATTGACACATTTGCTTTGTTGATTAACTTAATCAATGAGCGCAAAGCAAACCTGCTCTCTTTATATTGTACGCAACAGAAGTGTCAGGCTATGGAAAAGCCGAAAGGAGCATCAATGATTGCAGCACACATCGCAACCCCTCTTCGCACGCGTCGTGCCGCCCGGGCAGCGGCACTGCTGGTGTCTATGGTAGCGGGCGTCGTCTTCGCCGAACTGTCTGACGGTTTCGGGGTGGTCAATGACGACGGATCGATAAAGATAGAGGCCGAAGCCATGGAAATATGGAACGGGTGTATAGAAATAAAGAATGAGGTATGCGGGAAAATCTGTGACCCGTTTGGAACCGACCATGAAAAGGGGAGTAACTGCTGGGACAACGAGCACAAGGACTATTGTTCGCCGCCAAGCTCGGGTCTTATGGGAGTCGGTATGTGCGGATGTTTCAGTTTTGTTGATTTCATGCCCGTACCGAAGGCCACATCGTTCTCGGTGCGGTATTCCAAGGCCAAGGCCGGTTTCAATTGGAACATCTTCATCAACGGCGAACCGTGGCGGACCAACATCACGTTTCCCGCGCCAACCCAGGACGATTCGGGCAAATATGTTTGGGAGTGGCAGGATACGTTGTTCCAGAATGTCCCTCTCGACCAAAATGAAAATTTCATTCGTATTCAGCGGGCCGGCACCGGTATACCCACCATCGACTATATCACCGTCCATCGCGACGGTGTCGGAAACAGGACGACTCCCGCTCCCGTCGGTACACCGAGAATCGCACAACTGGATGTATGCGGTACAACCATCACGTATTCACTGTGCACTCGTCGCCGGATAATCCTTGATATTATCGACGCCGTGGGACGTATCGTGCAAGAGCTTGACAACGGTATACGTGATGCGGGAAACCATACGCTTTCGCTCCACACGCATACCGGCCGGGGGCTCTTGTTCGTCAGATTGCGCAGCGGCGATATGCTGGTGACGAATCGGCTCGTTATGGTGGAATAACCATATCCGACAGGACACATCGCAATCCACGATGAACCGGACAATACAAGGAGCACACTGCAATGAAAACGAAACAAACAAGCAGACGTAATTTTCTCAAACTCTCCTCTCTTGGTATTACCGCCGCATCCCTTTCCGGTCTCTTCCCGCGAAGAGCATCAGGCGCCTGGGCCGACGGGATGCAAATCAACCCGGCCATTCCCAACGACCGTATCGTGTGTTGCCACGACAACGCAATCTTCCCCGGATTCGGCCCCGAAGACGGTGCCCTGGGTGATGTATGCGTTCATGGAAAATGTGTGGATATCCCGTTTGATATGTCGGCCGATCCCATCGACATCACGCTCAACAAGGAACGTTTCGCATTACAGAACGAGGGGCTGGATACGGTTCGCATCGAGGCGGATCTCGACGCTTGTGCCGTCGCCCTTTCCGGGAAAGGTTCTACAGCGGAAGCGTGGAGTACCATTTTCATGAACGGCACAAAAAACTGGTCGGACATAAAGGTTGCCATGGTTCTCGATACGCAGAGCATGTTCCCGGTCCACGTGCCGGTCGTCGGCAAGCTTTGCAGGGTTCTGACCGGGCTGGGTGTTCCGGTACACAACATAATCCTTTACGACGGACAGGGACTTATGTGGGATTACGAAAACAAGGTGGTTGCCTCCGGTATTCAGTACCTGTATGAACCCTACGTGGGCAACGGCATCCCCGAGGGTGTTGTTTTGAGCCATGGATTCGATGCGCTCGGCGGTACGACTCCGGCGGCGGTGCCCGAACCGTTTGCGGGTGAATTTCCGTGCGCAAAGTCCATTGCCGACGGAGAAATCGATATTGTTGTCAATATGGCAACCAACAAGTCACACGGTGATGTCATGAACAATGCGGCACTGTGCCTGCATAATCATTACGGCGGTACATTCGTCCGGCAACCTCGTGAAGTATTTCAAGGACTCGACCCGTTCAACTATATGATGGCGGTCAATAAGAGTGAGGCGGTTATCGGCACGAACCCTGCCCGCCAGCAGCTCTGCATCATCGACTCAATCTGGGCAAATCACTGCTGCGGTCCGTTCGGAACCCATCTGGCACGGTATACTATCGACCGCCAGCCGAATCGGCTGATTATGGGAACCTGCGCGCCGCTGGTTGATGCGGTGACCATCGAGAAGCTCAGAAGGAAAATGTCGGCGCATGTGGAAGGCTTTTCAAAAAGGTTCATGATCGATTTCGGGTATCCGGCCGAAAAGTGGGATGAGCTTGATTTTACCATGGTGAGTGTGTAAAAAGGGAGCATGTACATGAAACGATATTTCGCGGCCGGTATTGACGATGCGGCAGCGATAGTGCATGCATGGACATCTGGAACGAGATGGAGCAGAGGGAGGAGCCCCGGTGATTCCCTCCAGGGAGGGAAATTGTGTTGGCGGCACGAAAGGCCTCGTGCCGCACCAGTTGCTATCCCAGTCACTAGTTCCACGTTCGATGAGAAGATCAGCACCTTCGATACGGATCGGATCGAATCGGATCCGATAGAGACGTCTCTACCGACCTGGCGCTCCCGATGCGCGATCGGCGTGGCGGCAATCGTTGCCGCGCAACAGCAACCCGGTCGCTGAACTCGTAAAAACCACCTCACTCCGGAAATCCCGGCACTTCCGTCGTACCCCAATCGGAATTCGAATCGTTCTTCCGCAATCCGCTACAATCGATCACTTCCGGACCGGATCCAGCCACGGTTTCCGTACGAGCCCCTGCCCCTTCCAAAACATAACAAAACAGTTAACAAGATGGCTTTTTGGCGAGTGTCATTACGCTCCTATCTCTGTATATTTCATATTCACTATCACCGGGGAGGCTGCGCCCGGCAGGACACAAACCGGCAGTGAAAGGACCGCGGAGATGGCTTCTTCATCGCAGAGCAGGCGGGAATTCCTGAAGCGCACCAGCGTCACTGTGGCCGCACTCGGCGCCGCGGGTATGCTGCGGAGGGTTTTCGGCGACGGCTGGGAGACAAAGCCGAATATTGTCGTGTTCATGTGCGAAAATGTCTCTCCTTTTCTTCACTGCTACGGCGACCCCAACGGCAGCACGCCCACACTCGATTCCTTTGCCGAGCAAAGCGTCGTATATACCAACGCGTTCACGGTTTTCGGCGTGTGCGCACCGAGCCGTGCGAGCCTGTGGTCGGGGATGTCAGCCACGACAATTGGCGCGCAGCACATGCGCTGCAGCGCCCACCTGCCGGCCGAGCTTGTCTCCTGGCCGGCCCTGCTGCGCGAAAGCGGCTATGAAACCATTCGTGCCGACAAGGGTGATTCCCGGGGTGCGGAAAAGGGGAACCTGTGGAGCGCGGTCGGAGCGTACTGGTGGGACCGGAAACCACTGCCGGGCTGGCGGGACTACGATGGTTCAAAACCGTTCTTCTACCAGCACGGCTACGGCGCGACGCACGAAGGACACCTGTATCATCCGCACACCGACGACACAACATCGAGGGAGACCTTGCCCGCATATTTGCCCGATACTCCCACGGCCCATAAAATGATGAACACCATGTATGAGAAATATCGAGAGATGGACGATGAATTCAAGATGGTTCTCGATGCGCTTCACAGCGACGGGCTGGATGATGATACGATTGTTATCTTCACCTCCGATCACGGCTGCGGACTCTCGCGCATGAAGCGATGGCCGTACGATTCCGGGACGCGGGTTCCCTTTGTCGTGCGATTTCCCGAAAAGAACCGCAGACCGGGACGTGATCTTCCGGGCACGACCTGTGACGACCTGATCAGTTTCCTTGATCTGGGCCCGACCTTTCTGCATTGCGCCGGCGTCGCGGCCCCTTCCTATATGGAAGGCCAACCGGTTTTCGGACCGCGGCTTCCCTCGCCTCGCGAATACGTCTTCACCGCACGCGGCCGAATTGACGAGCGGTACGATTTCGTCCGGAGCGCACGCGACGGCCGCTATCGTTATGTCCGCAATTTTATGCCGTGGCTTCCATGGTACCAGTGGGTAGCCGCCGCGGAAGGAACGCAGATGATGAGGGAGCTTCGCGGCACGCACGAGCAGGGAACACTTCGGGCCGAAGCCGATCAGTTTTTCGCGCCGACACGTCCCCGGGAGGAATTGTACGATACCCTGCACGACCCGCACGAAGTCAACAACCTCGCGGATTCCGAAGACCACCGCGCGGTGCTGTTGCGAATGCGCACCGCGGTGGCCGACAGGATGATTCAAACGCGGGATGTGGGATTCATTCAGGAATGTGAATTCAAGTCGCTTGTCGAAACGCACGGCTCGGAGTATGCCGCAACCCACGGTGCCGCCGACAATCCGGTTGAGAGGTGGCTTGCATTCGTGCTGCGCACCGAAGAAGGAGAGGATGCGCTCGGTGAAATGACCGAGGGGCTTGACAACAGCGATTTTGTCGTCCGGTACTGGGCTGCTCTGGGTCTGGGCAATCCCGGGACCGCCGCTTCCCCTGCCGAATCCAAATGTGCCGAGAAGCTGTCCGATCGGCGCCCCAGCGTTCACATTGTCGCGGCACGCGCACTGTTTTTCATGGGGAAACGCAAGCAGGAAGCGCTCGATCTTCTGAGGCGGAAGCTGAACGATGAAAACGATCGCGTACAGCTCTGTGCGGCAAATGTGCTTGACAGTCTGGGTTCTGACGGGCACGCCGTGCTCGCCGACGTTTTGCGGAAGGACGAGATAACCGGGTATCCGAAAGCCGTGTGTGAGCACGCGGGAAAAACCGAATTCGCATCCGCACCTTTTCATATTCCGCCACTGGTGGACAACACGACCGTCTCGCGGCGTATCGGCGCACACCACGGCGTGGCCGGGAAAGCTGCATTGAGCTGGAGCGTTTCCGCAACAGCGGTGTGGCTTACGGTCAACGATCCCACGATTCGGCGATTCGATGTCGTGAGCATCAACGGCAGGACGGCACTTTCCCGCGAGGTGAACGGCTCACGCACACTGCGCGTGAGACGATCCGAAATCGGGACCGGTCTCTACGCGGTCAGGTTTCACCGCGCCCGGGGTGTGGAAGAGGTCTCGGGAGTTGTTGTGAGATGATGGGGAACTACTCGAATATTCAACCTGCCGAGCCCTTCGGCTTTGCTCAGCATGAACCGGTTACAGGGCTCGGGATAAGCGTAGAGGCTCCTTCGGGCGCCTGAGGAGGTACCATGAGTTTCTTACGTGCGGCAAGAAAGGCCTGCAAACATCAAAGGAGACTCACCATGAAACAACACGTTCGAGCCGATGCGCTGAGCCACATGCGTCGTCTGTGTGTCCTAACCGCCGTCTGTGCCGTTCCCTTCGCGGCATTCGGCGACTATATCACCGATGAATATGACCGGCAGTGGCGGGAGCTGGAGCTTTTCATTGCCGACGCGCCGGTGACGTGTCCGAACAGAGACGGCGAAATGCGCATATCGCGGTTTCTGCGTGAGCAGGATGACACCTACGACCGGCAGGCGCTCATTCTCGAAAGCGACCGGGACCCTCTCGATATCGCCCTGCGACGCGCGCGGGCCCTGTGTGACAAGCTGAAGGTACAGGCACGGATCGGTGATCTCGATCAGCAGCTCGAGGGCCTTGCTTCTCAGGCCGCCGGTGTCGATCCTTCAAATGTCGCCACGCGAAAAGACCTCTATGGGCAGGTATGCGCCGTTCGTCGAAAAATCGCCCTGTCCAATCCCCTTCTGGACTTCGACAAGGTTCTCGTAGGTGGCGATATGACACCCGGCCGGCACATGACCGACATCCCCTGGTCGAGCAAGGGCAGCTATGGAAACCGGTTGAAAATCGTGGAAAACCCTTTCGGTTCTTCTCCCACCGCTCGTGAGTTGCTCACCGACGCTGTCTTCCAAAACGGTCCCCGGCAGGGCAGGAACATGGCCGAATTCAACGGAGCGTTCGATCACCCCTGTCTTTCCTACGACGGGCAAACCGTGTATTTCGCCTAATGTGAGGAGAAGCCTCCGAAAGACGGTACCGTCGACGGCATGTGGCAGGGACCGGTGGAATCGGAGTCATGGGGCAAGGGAGTGGCTGAGAAGAATGTCTTTCACATATACCGGGCTGACCTCGACGGGTCGAATCTGACGCAGCTTACGTTCGGCATCTACAACGACAACCATCCCTGGCAACTGCCCAACGGCCGGGTGGTCTTCGTCTCGAGCCGCCGGCCCGGCAACGACAAGTGCGTGGCCAACAAAGCATTCACGCTGTTCAGCGTGAAAGGCGACGGCACCGATCTCTACCCGATAAGCTGGCACGAGACGCCGGAATACTATCCCAGTGTCGACAACGACGGCATGATCATGTATACCCGCTGGGATTACGTCGACCGGGGTTCGGCAACCTGCCATCACCTGTGGACCTGCTACCCCGACGGACGCGATCCGCGCGCGCCCCATGGGAACTACATGCACCCGTGGATAGATCGCGGTATCCCCGAGGCATACGAGTACTTCAACTACAGCGAGCCCGACTACAACGGCTGCGATGACGGCCGGGTGCTGGGTCCCTATATCGAATACTGCTTCCGGCCCATTCCCAACTCCCACAAGATCGTATGCATATCCGGCAAACATCATCCCTCGGGTGTGGGGGGCAATGTCGGACCGCTCATGATTGTCGACCCTCGTATCGAAGACGACGGTATTACGTCGCAGTTGCGGCGAATCACGTCCTATCTTCACAACGAAGGGGAAGGGCCGTGCAAGGCCCCACAGGAGGTACGCCCGGATTTCTCGGTTCCCTGGCCGCTCAGCGAAGACTTCTATCTGACCTCGTGGGGCACCACCCTGGTCCTGCTTGACCGGTTCGGAAACCAGGAGCCGCTGTACGCCGACAACATGCGCCCCAACTTTCCGGCGCCGGTGCGGCCGCGTACAAGGCCGCCGGTGATTGCCTCGAAAACATTCCAGGGAGAAAGAGGCGAGGCCAACCCGGATTACGAGCGCGCCACAATCAGTGTCCAGAACATTTATGTAACGTATCCGTTCTGGTTTCCACCGGAGGTTGTGGAGCAGAAGAAGATCAAATGGATGCGGATCGTGCAACTGTTTCCTCGTATGAATCACACCGATCCCGAAACCGGGAGGACCAGTCGGAGCGCCAATCCCATGGGTTGTGCAGGTGATGCCAACTGCCGCATGTCGCTGGGTGTTGTCCCGGTCGAGGGAGACGGGAGCGTGTACTGCGAAGCCCCGGTGGGCAAAGCTATCTATTTCCAGGCGCTGGATGAGAACCACATGGCGATTCATTCCATGCGTTCGATCACCTATGTCCATCCCGGGGAGCACCTCTCCTGTGTCGGGTGTCATGAGAGCAAGTGGGAAGCACCACCCCCGATGGAGGGTACGCCGAGGGCTTTTCAACGGCCGCCGTCCCCGCTTGTCCCGGAGCTTGATAACGGCCCGGAGCCCATGAACTACCACCGCCTGGTGAAACCGGTTTTTGAGAATACCTGCATTCCCTGCCATAGTGAGAAGAACACCAACGGGATCAAGGACTCGGATTATCAGTCCTTCCGGTGGCAGGCGTTCTCCTACGGTGTCGGTGTCGGTCACCTTGCCGCAAACGGGTCTCGTCAGGCGCCCGGTTTTTTCGGCGCATCATATACCAGTATCGGCAAGGCGCTGGTTCCTTCCCACAGGGACCGGCTCACCGACGATGAGTGGAACAGCGTGGTGATGTGGCTTGACCTCAACTCCATGGAATTCGGCTCGGATTTCGGCATGGACAAGCAACGGGCCGGCGAGCTGGTGTGGCCGGTGGTGGATGTCGATCCCGCCAACCCGACCGGCGTGGAGATCGATCAGCCGCGTCCCGACGAAACCAGGGCATCGCGGTTCATCCCGTCCGCGGGCGATCGTCGCAGCCCCGAACTTGTCGTCTCGGGGGGACGTATTCGCGCCCTCTCGGGATCGGACCATGTTCCGATCGGTTCGGTCCGGATTGTCGATGTCATGGGCAGGACGGTCATGCGGCAAAGCGTCACCGGAGGCCGGCAGCACGGGCCAATCGAAACCACGGATGTTTCGGCCGGGACCTACATGATCTACGTCAAGACCCCGCACGGCGCCCTGTCGCAGCGGATGGTGATCGCGCGGTGA
>CAZNDN010000133.1:0-11068 GCA_964571815.1 uncultured Fibrobacterota bacterium
ACCGAGGACCGAATTTTTCGGCGACCGGTTGGTATTGTTGTGCGCGGTCGTCGTGACCCAGGCCGTAGTCGGCCAGGCGAAGTTTTTCGGGTAGCATCCAGCCTTCGCCGTTGTTTTGATTGCAGAACGCCTCGATGCCCTTGTCCCGGTCACCGCCGTGCTCTTCGATCATGCGCTGAAGATCGTGGAAAGCGACAAGGGAGAGGACCGTGTGACGAAGTTCGGGCGGCTTGTCTTTGTCGACTCGCCAGAAGCCTTTGGGGTGGAGCTGTGAGGCGTCCTGCTTAGATGTGTAGAAATCCACAGGATAATCACAATCAGCCAAGATGTATCCAAACTCCTCCTGACCAACCCCATACAACAACGTAACAATGACGTCCGTAATACATCTCAGCCTCATTCTCTCCGCTTCTCTCCCACCAAATGGGCATTTCTGTTTCAGAAGAAGATTCCGGACTGCCAATAGGTAAGGCCAGAACCGAGGGTAGCCAGCATTGAGACGCAGGCCACAGTACAGAAGGCACGTGCTATATGTTCCGAGTTTGTCCAATGGAGGTAACGGTGCCTCCTCAACGATGAACCAGTTGAGGCTCAAGCCCCCGTGTCGCCTCCGCATTGCATAGTCAAAAACGAAGCCGTTTGATAGAACAGTCAACGCCACCTGCCGAGGAACAGCGCTCGAAGCTCCTCCAGTGATAAGTATCGGAACTTTGTTCCCGCAGGGAAGGTCAGGAACCAAGCTAGATATCATTGTCCGTTGATTAGTAGCTGAACTGACGTCGATGAACCCTGTCTTGAGTCCATGTGTGCACTTAAGAGTACCATCCTTGTTTTCAAGGGTCCGATAATCCTCCTCCGATACCAAATACTGCGGCTCAATAACCTTCTTTTCCCACGGTATCTCCCGCCACACCGCGCTTCTTCCCTTGCCCGAGACCCACCCTTTCTGGCTGAAGTCAAACTGTCCGATCATGCGTCCTTCGTACAACGGCAACGCCACATCCCCATCCGGCCCGATCCAGCGCCCGTACTCATCGGGCTTGTACCCTTTGGCTTCCCATTTCGGACGGGGCGGGAAGAGCCTGGAGTCTGACGTCATATTGAAATCGCCCTGGGCATATTTTATCCCCCAGCCATCGGGGCCGTCGTCGCCCAGGAGCAATGCGTTGGAGTAGATGGTGTCGAGTATCTCCAGGTCCTTTGTGCCGCGAATTTCGAGTATGGAGCGCGACCGGGGGCTGAACTTCTCAACCTGCTCGCGTGGGTAGGGCGTGACAAACGCTTCGGCACGCTCCCACTCGGTAATATCGTGCCGCATGAACGCGGTAAGGATGGCATCCGTGGTGCCGCCTTTGCCGAGAATGACCGGGCAGAATTTGAAACTGCGATGAATATCAAAAATCTTCTGTCTGTTCTCAAAGCTGAAAAGCCATTTCCAACGGCACTTATCCAGAAACAGCGTGCGCAATTCGCCCGTACCCTTGTCGGAGTAGATTCCTGAAGGGACAAGCATGCCTATCGAGCCATCGTCTTGAGTCTTCGTATACCCCAGTTCCAGGAATAGCTTGTAGGTGTAGGGTTTCCCCTCCCCCTGGTGTTTGAAACAGGAAGGTCTGTGGTTTACCCCGGCACCGTGCCTTGCCCGCTGCTGGCTCCATGTACGGTGCAGAATATCATTCTCCTTACCACGGCTGAGGGTAATCTTCTCGGCACTTTCGTCCGTGTTTCCCCAAGGGGAAGAAGAGTACTTCACCCAGGTCGCGAATGAGTTGAAAAACGCTTTGTATGCCACATACTCCTGCTCAAGGTCTGAGTCGCGCTCGAAATACTCTCGTTGCTTTGTCTTTGCCTCCTGTTGACCGTAGGTACGATACAACGGATCAACATTTGAGAAGTATTCCTTGTCAACTGGTTGCATGGTCTCCCAGGGCGGATTGCCGATCATGGCAGAGAAGCCGATGCCCTCGCCCGTAAACACATCGGGGAACTCCAACTCCCAGTGAAAGAACCGATACCCGGCTTTGAGTGCTCTCACGGTCTCGCGTTGGCGCTCTGTCGGCGCAAGCAACCCCCGGGGCATGGGCGCATCGTCCAGATCATCCACCGGCCAGAACCAGACCGAACACCACGTGTCAAGGGCCTGCGTGAGTTTGGCGATATGCTCGTTGCGCTGAATATGTTCCCGGTAGTACACGGCTCGCGCCTCGGAATCGTGGACCGGTATTGCGGCCATGTTCCGGACGGCTTCGAGCGCCTCGCGGTGGACGGCCGAGGGATCGGGCATGCCACGCGGCTCAAAAACCGATGTCTGCCCGGTGATAACATCGCGCAACTCCGGAATGACCCTGCTCCTGAGCCTTTGAGCAATTGCCCTCGTGCGCGGCCCCTTGTCGCCGTCACCGCCCTTGCGTTTCCACGCCAACACGGGATAATCACGGAAACGGTCGAGTCGACAGCCCACCAGTGAGTTGCCGCACTTGAGCTTGTGATCCAGAAACTCGAACGGGAGGTCGCGGTCCATGGTCTCGATCCACAGGGCAAGGCGCCCAAGCTCCACGGCCAGCGCATCGGAGTCCACGCCGTAGATACACCGCTCCACCACGTATCGTTTCAGCCTGGCCCGCAACAGTTCTTCAAATCGGTCATCATCGGGCAGACACGGCAGATACTCCCGGGTCAAACTCCCTTCTGCGTTGTCTCCCTCCACAATGCCCACCACGCTTCGCTCTCCGTCGTTGCGAATTCTGCCGTGATAGTGCAGGCTGCGATACAGAGCATCCGTAAGAAACCGCAGCGCGGCCACGGGAAACGACCCCGAGCCCATTGCCGGGTCGCAGACTTTGACACCAAGAATGGCATCGGGCGTTTTCGGTTTCCATTCATGCGCCGGGGCCTGTTCATCGGGGATACCATCGGTGCGCACCGGCGGATCAAAGGCCAGGGGTCGAAGTGTCCGGTGCACCGTCGGAACCGCCAATTGCGGACGCGTGTAGAACGTACCGGATCCCTTGCGCGTCCCTCCCCATCGAACCAGATACCACTCGCCCGGAAGCACCACGCGGCGGATGAGCGATCCTGCCGCTTTCTCAACGTCGGCACCGCCGGCCCCTGATGCCTGCTTCTTCCTGGAAACCTTCACAATCTTCCCCGACACCACCGCATCTCGCGCCCACGCCAGGGCCCTGTCCCGCGCCGCCTGCCTCCGGTCGTCATCGGTCAGTATATCGGTGCCTTCCCCTGTCCCGACCTCATGCGCCGCCGCGTCGGAGTCCTCCTCAGAAGACGAAGACAGGTCATCCTCAGCCTCAGCGTCAACCTCAACCCGCTCCTCGTCCTCAACCTCATCCTCAATATCAACCTTCTCTTTCTTGACCTTCATCTTCTCAACCAGGTTTCTGACTTCCCTGGCGTCCATGGCCTCCAATGCGGCCAGATCAAGCGCGGGTTGGTTGCCCAGCCCAAGGAATACCACCGGATCGTTGCCCCGAACCCGTTTCAATTCGTAGTCAAGAAGGCCTTCGTACAGTATGCCGATATACTCCGAGGAGAGGTCGGAAAAGTCTACGGGTGTTTCCACCCGGGTAAATGCGTTGCCCTGCCTTACCTTCACCCGGCTGCGGCACAGCAGGTTGAGTATGGTCAGCACCGCGCTGTCGGTCGGGCCGTGCGAGGTATCTTCGAACACCGCCACGGCGCGCATAACGGGGTCGTCTGAAGCCGGGTCGCCCGGTTCGAACAGATTCCCTCCGTACCGCGGCACGGGCAGGGCCTGATGATATGATCCACGGTACACAAGATTACACAGCGCGACCACTCGCGCCCAGGCGCCGGCACGGTGCCGAAGGCGTTCGCCGCCCTTTCCCGCGCCGCTCCGCTCCAGGCTCTCGCGCAGACCACCGATACTGTACGACAAATGGTACATGGGGTTGTCGCGCGGCAGCAAATCCCGCGCTTCCGCAAACAGCGCCACCACGATCCGCATGATCACCCGCGTTGCCGCCATGTACATGTCGGAGGGGGCAACATCATCGGACAGCTTCCCAAGCTGCTCGCCGCGGGCCTGGATCAACGTCTCAACGGCAGTGCGCACGCGTTCGCCAAGTTCCCCCGAGAGTTCCGCCTGGCCCTTGCGCGACTCCTGAATCGCCGCAAGCAGCGGCCCTTCAAGCGACTCCCGCGACAGGAGAACCCGCAACGCAGTGAGCTGGTCGGACTCTCGCCCCTCTTCAAGCCACAACTCGATGTCCCATTCCACCCAGGCATCGAAATCTATGCCGGCATACACCAACCGCCACTGGCGAAGGTTTGTCAGAAGCCCGACCTTGCCGTCCCGCGCGCGCAGCCACTCCAGCACACGCGAGTGACTTCGACGACCGCGGCCGATACCCAACCGGCTTACCTCGGTGTCCACAAACACGGGCAGGCTCAACCCCCGGCCCGGTCTCCACACCCTGCGCGGGCGCACGGTTTCGCCCGACAACGCTCTGACCGACTGATCCTTCCCCAGCCGGGCTCCCCGCACCCAGTCTCCACGCAGACCGCATACCTCCTCAAGGACCGTGCCGAGCACTTCAGCGCCGTCCACCCGGGTTTGACTTGCCACGCGTGTGAGCACTTTTCGAAGCTCGTAGATCACCCGCCGGGGCAAGGGTTCTATTCCCTCGGAAAAGTGACCTGCCAGGCGCGCGGGGGCAATGAGCATGCCGCCGTGCTTGAGGCTGTTGTACCACTCGTACGCGGTCGGGTTCACGCGGCGCCTCCCAAACGTATCTCCACCGCCACCGGGAAGCAGTTGGCGACCCCCCTGAGCCGGAATCTCGCTGGAAGAAGGTAGTCCATTATGCGCGCGCGTTCCGTTTCGAGCCGACCGCGCAACTCTTCATAGTGGCGGCTCTGCCGCCGCAACTCCTCCTCCTTCTCCTCGATTGCCCGCCGGTATTCCTCGGAAGCCCGGGTCCCGGCAAAGAGGTCCGTCTGCAGCTCCGCCGCCTTGAGCTGCTGGATCTCCTTCTCGATCTTGTGCATGGAAATCTGCTTGATATACTCCGACAACTCGCCCTGCCTGCTTCTGAACCGCTCCGATTCGGCTCGTCGCGCCTCGACAAACTCCCTCTCAAGGATCCGCTTGAGTTCTTCGGTGAGTTCACCGGCACGTGCGCGCATGAACGCGCTCACCTCGGTATCCACCTCTTCCCACAGGGCCCGAGCCTGTTGCGCATCGAGGTCATCACCCGGCCGTCCCTGCCCCGCAGCCGCCGCCGGCACGTGCGGCAGCGGTTCGCCCAGTTCGCCGTTTCTCACCGGCAGCCTGACCGTACGCACCCAGTGATGAAAGGTCTCCCTCAGCTCGTTGACCGCAATCTCTTCGATGGTCACCAGCACCAGCGCATCGGCGCCGTCCGGTACCGCTCCGCGCGTGACGGTCCACCGGGTTGCTTTGCGTTCCGTTGCGGGCCCGGGAAAACGCAGCCGCGCAAAGGCGGCCAGGGCCCTGTGATACATCGGGTGCGCCAGGTGCATGAGCGCACTGCCGGCAACAGCGCGAAACACCGGCCTGCCGCCAACCGAACTCATGCAGTGCGCGGGATCGAAGAGCAGTTTGCACAATGCACCTTTCGCCCCGCTCCCGCGCGCTACCCGTAACGTGTCGTCGACCAGATTCTCCCAGGCCGCCGGTATGGGGTGCACGAACGCGAAGCGCCCGCGTTCATCGGGACCCGACAGCCGGGGAAGTCCCGAGTCGATACTCAACGCCGTCTCCAGGGTCGAACGAAGCGCCTCGGGGCTGATATCCAGTTCGTCACGCAGTGACCGAAGCCGCTCCATTTCGCGTTTCTCGCTCAGCGGCGACTCGCGATCGACTGAATCGGCCGCCGATGCCCTCCGGTCGCGGGGAAGCTCCATTCGCGCGCGCGCCGTCTCCACCGCCCGCTCGAGCCCCCGCCTGATCTCGGCGTCATCGTATCCATCGATGAACCTCTTTTCGAATGCGGCATCGAATATCTCCCCCACCGCGCCCAGATCCTCGCGGATCGCATTGACCTTGCTCACCACGTAGCCCAGAAACCGTATATCCGCATCGTCATCACTCTCGAAGTAGAAGACGGTAACGTCCCGGGCCTGCCCGTGACGGTCGAGGCGCCCGTTGCGCTGCTCCAGTCTCGCGGGGTTCCAGGGCACGTCGAAATGCAGCAGCAACCGCGCGGTCTCGTGCAGATTCAGTCCCTCCGAGGCCGCATCGGTGGCAACGAGAATCCGCACCCGGTCCGACGGGTCATTAAACGATGCCTTGATTGCCTCACGGTCGTCGGCGTCCATTCCCCCGTAAAGGAGCTGAATGCGTCCCTCCCCGGAAAAGTCCGCCTTCAAACGCCCGTAGAGGTAATCCAACGTGGTCTTGTACTCGGTAAATATCACCAGCCGCTCGTCATCACGCCACCGTCTGCCCGCAAAAAGGCTCTCGCGGATCACGTGCCTCAGGGCTTCGTATCGGCTGTCCGCTTTGGGCAAACACTGGTCGCCCCACAGTCCCAGGACTCGCAGTGACTCATCAACGGCGGACATTTCACTCCGCAATTCGTCCGCAAGGGGTTTGAGCCAGGCGCCGACCGCACCCGCGGCAAAGCCGGCCCGGCTTTCCGCTTCCAGATCGTCTTCGGTCTCTTCGTCCAGCCGCTTCTGCGCCGCGCGCACATCGCTGATCTCCGCCTGCTTCTCCCGGGCGATACCATCCATGTACCGTTGCCACGAGTTCGCAAAAGTGAAGGGGCACGAGAGGAGGCGTTTGCCGAGAATCTCAACGGCAAAACTTCCCGCGAGTTGTTCACGACGATGCGACTGCGCAATGAGCTGCCTCAGTTTCGACCTGAATTCCCTGAAAGCCCGCGCCAGCCCCTGTTCATCGGGGGCAAGGGACACCGGTACCGGTGTCGGACAGCGGTCACCGAAGCGCGGCGTGTCGGATGCCGCGTTGATTTCGCGTTTGAGCCGCCGAACCACAACGTCGGGAACACGCTTGCGCGCCGCGCCTTTCAGCTCACTCACCTGATGGAAGCGCACGGGGTCGAGCTTCTCCAGAAGCCCGGTGAAACTGCGCGTGTGTCCGTTATGCGGTGTTGCGGTCAGGAAAATCCTGTGCTCAAAAAGCGGAGCTATCACCGAGAGCATCTTCGCCAGGTCGCTCTCCTCTCCCATGGCCGGCGGGGCGCAATTGTGAGCTTCATCCACCAGCAGAAGGTCCCACGGGAGGTGAGGAGATCCCGCCGGCGTGCGCGAAGCGGCGCAGAACTGCTCCAGCACATCGGGTTGCTTCAGGTAATGATAGCTGCAAACAACCTTCTGAAATGTGCGCCACGGATTGGCATCGAAGCCCATGCGCTTTCGGAGCTCGTTGGTCGCATGCCGGTCCACTTCGTCGAACTCAATCGCAAACTTCTCGCGCATCTCTTCTCGCCATTGCGCCTTGAGCGAGGCCGGGGTGAGAATGAGCACCCGCCGCAGTTTTCTTCGTATGATCAATTCGGCCAGGATCAGTCCCGCTTCCACCGTCTTGCCCAGCCCCACGTCATCGGCGATAAGAAGGGCTATCCGGGGCATCAGCATGGCTTTGAGAAGGGGCATCAACTGATAATCTTCAGGCTGGATCGCCCCATGGAGCGGCGCGGAGATGGGGAAACGGGTCAACGGTCCTTCGGGACCGTCGGGATCCATGTAGGGAGAGATTGCCGACCACCGTGCCGCCCGTACCATGGCGTCGAACTCCCCCTTGTTCATGGAAGCCTCGCCGTGGACATCGGGCAGCGCGGCCGGAGGCACCACACGCGCGCCGGGCTCGATCTCCCAGAGCACGCGGTCCTCAGGCTGCCCGTCGCCGTCCACATACTCCACGCTGACCAGATTCACCACCCCCTCGGGAGCATCAAACGGCTCCACGCCGGAGACAATGCCTCGCCGGTTGCGGAGCGTGGCGAGCATGCCGGGTTGGGGGGGGAGGGAGGTTCGCATAGCTTTTCCTGCTTTGATCACAGCACGTACTTCCACCTGTTACAGGCCGGCCCGCATCCGCGTCTCAGTGATAGGTAAATGTGAACCTTGATGAAAATGATTTCAGCGCATCTTTGAACCCACTCTCGTTCCCGCGAAAAGTCTCCCTGAGACCATCAATCGTATCACCAAACCAGCCCTGCACGGGAGTCTGATCGTTGCCGGGCAAATACACCGAAGGTACATTGCCTTGCAGCAGGTAGTCAACGACTTTCCGTAGGTATTGCCTTGATTCTGCATTATCAGGATCTATTTGGAGGGTATGAGCATGAAGATTAGCGACAAAGAGAGTGTCGGTGATTGGTTCAAAGGAATCCTCCCGGGCAAGACCCGCGCCTCTCATGAAGAAGGTGTTGGCTTCATCCATCCGATCCAGCCGCATCGCAGCCTTTCCCGCCGACAACCATATCAGAAGCCAGGGGTGCGCGGTGGAGTGCCATGACCGGGATACCGCAATCAACTCATTATAGAAAGATCTGAGACTTGCGTCATCCAGGAATGTATGTGCGCCTTTGATACAGAGCCAGATATTGAAGTTGTTGCGTCTGGCGGCATCTTTGCGCAGCTCAGTCTTCAGCGCATCAAGAATGGTTCGGGTCTGAAACAACTCCGGACTCGCAAAAGATTCAAAGAACGCCTCGTTGTCGTTCGTGTCGGCTGCAAGGTGACACCGAAATGAGCTCTGCATGCTGTTCCTGCCCAGGTGTCTCTCTGCCTCGCTCAAACAGGCGCGTGCCATTCCAATGTGCTCATCTCCTTTTCTCCACATGAATGCATAGGTCTGGCCCGCGGTTCCGTACGCCTCACCCAACATTCTGTCCCGGTAATCCAGCAGTGCGGCGCAGTTGGCCTTGATCCGTCCTTCATGCAACCCAAGAAGGTCGTTGACTTCTTGAAGTGACTGCTCGAAGCCAAACACGTTGTGGAGAGAGACACACCTCAAATTACGCAGCTTCACATCCAGGTCAAGCCACTCCGCGTCTTTCGGCAACTGCTCCAAATAGTTCCGAGCGCGCCGGTATTGCGATTCAGGATTCCCCCCTTGATGGTTCACCGAGTAGACTTCGCACAATGCATGTAGTGTCCCTATCCGCAGTTCCCGCTCCAGCTTCAGTTCTCCCCTTGAGCCCAACCAGGTTCCCACGGACCCAATTTGCTCCACAACTTGAGGCAATTCCGAGTGAACATTTGCCTCAAGCACTTCAAGTGCCGATTTGAGCTTTCTTTCCGCGTCGTGTTCGTCTTCCGTAACGGCCTTGACTTCTTCGCAGTTCACGCGCACCGGGATCAGACATGCCGCACGTGGAGGTTCTCCGCCGGCCGCAGGGTACTGCGCAAGAAGCCCAAGCAACTTGTCGTAGTCGTTGGCCTCCCGGGCGCGCCAATTGGCTTCAAGTATTTCCTCAAGTCTCCTATCCGAAAAGAGAACCGCGGTCTTTGGGACGTTGCTCGGATAGTCATGGTCCACCAGACCGTCGGCCAATTTTTGCGAACCATAGTCTCTCAGGTTGTTGCAGATGATGTCTGCAGCAAACATACAGGGATCATTCCAATCCGCATACGTGCGAACTTCGGCGACTGGTAAGCCGGCGCCTTGCATCTGCGCCCCCTGGAGAAACCCATTGAGACTCGTTTCCAGCCAATCCTTATTGTTCACAATAAACAGCAAGCTGTTTTGAGGGTTGGTGGCAGTAGGGTAGGCCCTGTCCAGAAACCACCGTCGATTCGCGTTTGTTGCCGGGACAACCCTTCGAGCGATGTTGAATCGGAATTGATTCTCACAAGATAAGTTCGGCTGGTAGTAGCAGATTCTCTTGACCAAAGCCAATTGCATATTCCGGAACAGGTCGGCGCCCCGCGACAGATCGTACAGTTCCACATGAGGCAAATCGTTCGGCGTCTGGTAGACATACGCGAAACGGGCATTCGCCCGTTGCGCCAGGTAGTCTTCAATGATACTTCGAGCACGGCTTCTTTTGTCGCCGTGTAGGGTCTTTCCACTCACATTACCGCAATCGCCCTCGATGTTCAAAACCTGTCGTATCCTGCTTCTCAAAGCCTCCTTCGTGTGCCGGTATTCTTCGTCCTCAATGAGAAGGGCGCCGATAATCTTGGTGTCCTCAATGTCCTCAAATCTGCCGCTTTCATCGATAAACACTTGATAGAGACTCATGGCTTTGTCAATCCTCCGTTTGGCTGAAATAGTCCTGGAACTTCAAGATACTCCCGCCCTTCTGAAGTCCATCTTCTTTGCCGTGAAAAAAAATCCTTCGTACTCGAGCGCCCGGACGAACCGCAGACGACCACCGCCATTTTTTTCCGTGCAATGTCCCATGCTCAACGGTTACTCACCTCCTTGCGGGCGCCAATTGCACACACCGCACGCCATACCATCAAGATTCCATGAGTAGCCCACCGTTGGGTGTCTCTTAGCTGCCCGGCCTCGTCTTATGGCTTACCCCTGCCGGCAATCACATCAAGAGCCATACGCCTCCTGGTTCGACTCCCCCCAGTCAAAAATCACCCCGCTCCAGTCCTCCCGCAAACCACGGTCCACTCCGCTCCCCGTTCCATCGCTCGCCGCACAGCCGCAGGATATGCTCCAACTCCTCCAGAGTGTTGTCCGCATCCTGCTCGGTACAGACCTTTTCCGCGTGCGCGCGACACTCACGCAGCAGTCTCACATCATCTCCGCACTCGGGCTCCTCTTTTTCGGACTCCTCGAACAGTCTCTCCAGCCCCCGGGGATCGTCCCGATCGAGCTTTCCCGGCAGCATGAACTCGGCCAGGCCCGGCAGCAGCTCGTCGCGCACGAACGCCGCGGCGGCGCCGGCGGTATCGAAGCTGCAACTGCCGTCCACCGAGTCATCAGGCGGACCGTCACCGATCTCCCAGTAAATGGTCACGCATGATGCGCGCTGCTCCATGAGCGGGTCCTTGTTGGTATTTATGATTAAGAACTGCTTACTGAACCTGCTCGATACCTGCGGTCGGAGCGATGCCGGGTTGTGCGTGCGGACAGTTG
>CAZNDN010000134.1:0-10949 GCA_964571815.1 uncultured Fibrobacterota bacterium
ACTCATGAGAAAGCCGGGTAGTTGCACTCGTTACCGGTCAATCCTTCACGTTGCGTTCATGAGCCTGACCGCGGTCCTGACCACCGGGCCTGTCGCGCCTATCCACGCGGAGCCGATCCGGATTCTGCCCCTGGGAAACTCCATTACCCAGGGAGAGAGCCCGCGGAAGTCCTACCGTCCGTACCTGGACTCACTACTGAATGATGGCGGATACGAGTTTGATTTTGTGGGACGGATGCAGGTTTCGCATGACGGCGCCACGGGCAGCGGCTTTGATTTTGACCATGAAGGGCACTACGGGAAGCGGGCCGATGAAGTTCTGGGGGAAGTGGACTCCATTGTAGATAGTTTCAGTCCCGACATCGTACTGTGCCATCTGGGAACAAACGACCTGGTAGCCACAGGCCAGAGCAGGGAGGACCTCGCCCGCGCTACGCTGAATGACATCGAGAACATTATCGACGAGTTCCGGGCCTCATTTCCGGAGTTCGTTTTCGTTGTTGCGCGGATCATCCCGTGTTCCCCCGAAGAACACCGCGAGACGTTCCAAACCATGAATGCAATGATCGACGACACTTGGGCCCAAGACCGTTCGACAGCAACTTCTCCGGTCCATATCGCGGACCACTATGACGGGTTTGATCCGAGCAAGGATCTCTCGGACCGGTGGCATCCTAACGAAAGCGGCGGGCGAAAGATGGCGGTTACGTGGTTTGAAGTGCTGGAGCCGATACTGGCGGAATGGAGGGAAACGCACACCCGAATGTACACTGGACAAACGGCTCCCGCGGCATTTAGAATCCAGAGGAAAAGTCTCATCCTGCCTCTCCATCGAAAGGGCAACTCCCCAGCCAACATTGTCTCTTCCGTTTCCGCAGCCAACTCCCTGCAAGAAGCCGTCGATCTCAGGGGACGCGTCGTCCACGGACCGAATCGGCGGCGGCATCCGTAACAGCGCTTGAACTTTCTGTGCGTAGAGTATAACCCACCGCCCGGGTCCGCCCTGATATCCGCGTTGAGAAGCGTGGCGAGGGACACGTCGGATCCATTCCTGAGACTCCCCGCGCACATGCGGCACACACAAGGAAAGGGAGTAGAGGCACGGTACGCATAGTGCACTCCTATCCCTGAAAACTCAAGTAAAAATCACGAGCGCAAGGTCCCAGCGGATAGGTAATACACTCACCATCCTTTGGCCTTTTCCGCGGGGCTGTTTTCTTGGTAACTTTGCAGGATTTAGGAATTTTCACCCACTCCCATTCGGTCCTGTCCTTTATGTCCCGGCTGTCGGCAAGATGATGAGCGCCAAGGCACCTTCCTCCCTTGCGACTTGTTTTCGTCTCAAACCACGGCGGTTGCACAATGCCTATTGCCTCGTTGATTATACCTCCGGCCTCATGCCCGTTTTCGCGTACGCAGCAGGACCGCTTCATCCCTCCGTAGCCCTCCATCTTGTAGAACTCCGCGGTCTCAAACGAGTATTCACAGAGCAGTTCTGATGTGACCGGTGCGAGTTGCCCGCCCAGGATGAGCGCGCAGGTGGTTGTTAACAGCAATGTTCTGGTTTTCATCGATACCTCCTTCGACGTGTCGTGGTTTGAATGTACCGAAGTTATTTCGCGAGGTGGACAGTACATCCGGCGATTCTTCCGTGCGCACCGACAAACAGGACTACGCCGTGTCGTGCGCTCCCGGTTGTAACGATTCTTCTGCCGTCGGGGCGATAGTACCGCGCCGGGCGTCTCCCCCGTATGGTGACCCGCTGAGCGTGTGTGCTTTTGCTCCTAATGTCAACCATTTTTTCATACTCCACAAAGAACACCGGACCCGGCCAGTTTATTTCAAAGGCGTGGACGCCGCTCTTGTTTGTGTCGATCTTGAACTCGTTGTTCCCTTTGCGCAGAGCGTTGAGCGGGATGTCGTTTCGGATGATTGCAGGCTTGTGAAACGCACCCCTGGTTCCCGGTATCAGCGTTTCATTGATCCAGACCCGGTGCGGCGTATCACCGCCACGCGACCACGTTGACAACCGAAGTATCGCCCTGGACGCCTTGCTCACGTCGTCGGCGATGGGCACATTGCACGTGCACACGAATGCACTGCCGAATTTCTCGGACACATTCGACGGCTTGTACATCCTGACGAAACGGAACCGGTTGAACGTGACGCCGTTTACCGCCGGCGTCATATACTTGATGCCGTCCTTGCGCACGATCCATGCCGCCACTTTCATGGAACTGCTTTGGTCGGCAATCCATTCGGTGTCCCAGGTGACGTTATAGGGCGCCGTCTTACCAACACCGGCGCAGTTGTACTTGTAGCTGCGTGGTGTCTGCCAGAAATGCCAGTCCCGGTAGACGCCGGTTCCTTTGCAGGGGTAGTCGACGTAGTTGCAGATGTATACCACGCTGTCAACATCCGATGCGCTGCCGTCGAGGCTGAGGCTGAACTGAGGACTGTCGCCGATCGAGGCGCCCTGTGCAGGCGATGCAACCGTTCCTTTGGTGTGGGTTACGGCGGAGGCATCATAGTAGACATACAGATTGAGGCTGTACAGCCAGTACCAGCCCTTGGCGCCCTGTCCCTTGCAGGCGCCGACACTTCCGGCCCTGAACAGAAGCTCATTGCTGCCGCTATTGAACTGACTCAACGGCAGCTCCATGAACGCGCCCTGGAAATCGTAGTAATAGCACTCGGGTGAGGTGGGAGTGTTGGGCTGAACGAGTTCGACGGGAGAGCCACCGTTGATCTCGACGGTCTTTTTTGAGCCGATATGGCCGCCCCACAGGTCGATGGCCAGCTCAATGCGGGTCGCGTTGTTGATATCCATATCAAACGTGCTCGTGTGGGGTGAATTACCGTGACAGTAGCTTGCACCGCAGTTGCTGACAATCCACCTCGGGGCATGCTTGTGGTAGACACGGAAGACTTCGCCGGGTTTCGGCTCGGCGAAGAGATGGGCGCATACCGCCATTATAACGATTGTTGAAACATGCAATGTTCTTTGTTTCATTTCGAAATCTCCAGAACCACCCTCCCCGTCAACGAAACCACCCTGTTCCGCTCATCCACGAGCCTGACTCCCGCGTGCGGGCCCTGAATAAAAACCCTGCGAACGGGTAGCATTCGTGGTCGATGCGCGAGGGTCGCCATGTTCCGCTCAACACTCACCCCGTCGGCAACCTCTACATACTCGCCCTCAACGGTTTCGATATGACCGGCCGGTATTCCCTTGACGTAAAAATCTCCGGTGGTATTGTTGAAGTAGGCGGTTGTCTCTGCCTGAGCAAGATCGCAACAGGGGAGTTTTGCATTGCGTGAAGGCATGATTGCCTGATCGTCTATCCAGTTGTAAATGACCGGGTTGCTGCCATAGCGTATACGATCAGCATGGCCATGCCGGCCCACGCATTGCAGGACCCATTTGTCGGAGTTGGCGGACCAGCGGATAACTTCACACCCCCTGCCCGGATCGAATCCCAGTGATGTCGCGATTTCATCATGGATATTGGGAAGTCCGTAAGTGTCTCTGAGGTCCTTCACCTTGCCGGAGGCATCATCGTAGTGGAAAAGAAATAAATCGGCATGTGCCCCCCAGCGGTAGACGGCGAAATAGTCTCCCGAAGTGGATATCGAAAGGTTGCAGGCAGGTTCACTCCCAAGCTTGCTGTTGAAAGGATTACTGCTGACCGTATGAATAAACTGACTCGTATTTTCACCGCGAATCTGGCACCCGGCCCGTTTCCCGTCGGCCGATAAACTGAACCGCCGAACCCAGTCCTTACCCGTATCGATTCTCGTGTAGTCCCACAGTTTTACGTTTTCCGAGGGATTGGATGGGTTGATTTTCCATATCTCTCCCGAGCCGCGGAAACTCTTGTGCGTTGATTCATCGGGTCGTTCGTATACGATATGGGTGCTCTTTTCCCAGTCCAGGTGGGCCGCTTCCCCGTAGTTTTCTATCTCCACCAGTTTCTTGAGGTTCGAGCCGTCGATGTCCATGGTTGCTATCCAGTGCTTGCCCTGTTCATCATCGGCATAGAAGGCAATGGTACGGCCGTTGACATCAATGGCCGGATACGCGCAGCGATGATGGTACAGGGTATCGGATGAAACCGGTTTGTTGTCGGCAATATCGAAGCGTACCAGTTTTGTGCCGGGGAGCTTGCCTGCATCGCCGGTATAGTTCCAGTGGACATATTGCCAGCAGACCGACACCGCGATGCCGTCGATTGCGAAGAGGCAAGAGCAAAGCAGGTTGAGGATGAGCAGCGTTTTTGAACTACATTGGAACATGGTGACCTCCGGGTTTGTGTTGTATGCAGGTAAACCAAGTAGCACCGTCGTATCGGTTTCTCTCATCGTCCCTCCACGTGCGGCAAGCTTCTCCCTCGCGGATTGTATTTGATTCCCGCTTCGTCACGAATTTCGAGGCGCAGAACACCGCGCCGGAGTGTCGGATGAACCGATCCGCGGACAGGGAGACGCCTGATTGACGCCGGACGTTGATTCGAAACACCGGTCGCCCTTACCCCGTCAGTCCCGACCGCCACCCATGCACCGGCTGCATTTTCGTACATTCCCTCGGGGCCATCTACCCACAAATCACCGGCCGTACAACCCACCGTCGTCTCGGCGTCAACCTCCATGGGATTTTCGCTTGTCATGATTATCTCGTGGTCAACCCAGTTCATCAGCACCTGGTTGCTGCCGCTCTTGGCGGTGGCGCGTACCAGACCGATATTCAGGCAGACCCACTTGTCGGAATTTGCCGACCAGCGGGGCCAGTCCATCTGTTGGCCGACACTGTCGCCGTACCACTCCCGCATGTCGAGCACATGCACGCTCGATTGACCCCAGTACCGATTGGGGTCGTCGACCAGTGAGGGAATAAGGTGCGTGGTATCGGCAACCGGGTCCCAGTATCGGAGAAAAAGTTCGGTATGGCCGGTGTTGATGAAAAGACCCAGATACGCCCCGCTCGGGGAAATCGTTCCGTTGCAGCCGGGCAGATGCCGGTACCCACCGAGGAAAACCGGATGCTTTGCAGGGGGAAAAATGTGCGGCGTACTCATCGTGCCTTTCCCGCCTTTCCCGTCGTAGATTGTTTGAATCACCGCATAGCGCGCATCGGCACTCAACTCCCACTTTCTGAATTCATCGTAGACGGCAACGCGCTCGTTGTGTGCGGGATCGGATACCTTGACACGCCATATCTCATACGTATCCATTTTCTGGTAATAGACCCACTCGCCGCGGGGCCAGTCCATGGATGTGCGGCCCCCGCCCATGGGCATGGAGACCAGGTCTTTGCGGTTTGAACCGTCGGTGTCCGTCACGGTAATGAAGCACTTGTCTTCTTTGTCGATCAGCTCGCCGTTTTCTTCATAACAACTCAGGCGAAGAAACGCGATTTTCTTCCCGTCGGGACTCAGGGTCGGATACCGTGCCCAGGTTTCTTCATACACGGTATCCCGTCGAACAACCTCATTGCTCCGGATATCGATTCGAAGCATCTTCCCGGTATAGCGGCTGTTGGCGCCGTAACGCCACAGGGGCAGCTCGGGATAGGTTTTCCATTCGTTGGCCCAGCGAAAGGCGCAGGTGACCGCGGTGCCGTCGATTGCACCGACGGGAAAGGGGGGAATGAGCAGGAGGGGGAAGAGAAAGAATTGAAATTGCTTTTTCATACAAAACCCGTTGACATTCGGCATGATTATCGATACCTCTCGTCGAGAAAAAGTTGGCGCTTCGACGGCGATTCATGTGTCATATGCGACTGGAGTATTTACCTGTTGGAACCTCGTTGATACTGGACCAGTCATTATCCGGAACCCGCGTAACGTACCTGATTGACAATTGTTGCACAAGCCCCGGGGTTCTGCCAATTTGAGTCGAACTTCAGGTAGTAGCTGTACCATACGTCCTGATTACTTCCTGCTCTCCCCAGACGCCGCTCTGCCCGAGCCATGATGCTCGCACTGACACTTCCGCTGTACTTGGCAATATCGACCCAGAGGCACTGGCTTCCCGAAGCGGCACTACCGGTCAATCCCCAGTCGGTATCTCCCTGGTTGCTCGCGGCATCATGGTTGCACGACTTTCCGCCCTCTACGTAAGTTCGGCCGCTGAACGTGGCATCGTGCGGCTCAAAGTCCAGATGCAGGGCGCTGGTTGTTTCGGCAAGGCCGACTGGTGCCGTCAGGGTACACACTTTCAATAAATTCATTGCGAAAACTCCCTGGTTGTGGCACTCCTGTAATCATTGAACATTGAAAACTCCGACAACATGGATTCGAATCGATTGATATCCCCTTTTCATTTCCAGACCCGATGAGTGGAGAGACGGATACGTTCCTTGAAGGAGACATCCAATCAGACGTCCATTCAAGCCGAAATTTGTTTGCATGCCAACCTTCCCCGAACTCAACGGTGCCGCAGATACGAGAAATGTGTCTGAATCGCACCGCTGATACGGAACAGGTACATACCGGGAACAAGCTCCTTCAACGGTACCACGACCGATCGACGTTCAACCGAAACATGACGCACCATCCTCCCGCGGACATCGAACAGGCTGACTGTGTACGAACCGCTCGACAAGGGGTGTGCGATAAACAGGTTCTCTTTTCGAGTTATGACGGAGGGTCCTGATCCCTCTCCCCCGAACGACACGTACTGTACCATACTCGTTCGGTTCGGTGGGTACTCCCACTCCTCTTCTTCCCACTGTGCTCCGGGATCGGGCCAGGGAGCCCGGCCGTATTCATACGCACCCAGATCCGGAGCGTCACCCTCATAATCGTTGAGCATGATTCCTGTATAAAGAGTTGAATCATACGTTGGAGTTTCGGGATCGGTGTCGCGATACCGCATGTCCATTACCACTTCCTTCATGCCCGCGTCGATTGCCCGCGAGCCGGCGGTCAGGGTGAAGTTATGGTTTGCCGCGTCGGCAATGCCCCACGCTTCGGGCTCGCCCATGGCATACAGCGCGTTACAGCCGATCCAGTCGACATTGCGTGCTTTGGAGCAGCCGGGATCGACGTTCTCGGAGCAGTGGTTGGACTCGATGAAGGTATTGTTCCAGACCAGGTTGTCGGCGACAATGGCATGATCCGCACAGATGTTACAAAAGACGGAGGCGTCGTGAAGCGTTCGAGTGCCTCGCCAGAAAACGTTGTGGTGGATGCGGAAATGCTTTGCCCCGTTATCCAGACCGATAATACCGCTGGTCTTGCCGCTTATCTCGTGAAACCAGTTATGGGTAATCTCGGTATAGGGTCCTCCGCCTCCATACACATAAATTGCACCTCCCTCTTTGGAAAGAAGACTGCGGTATTGAAAATCATTACCCGTAATGGTGATGGGATTTTCGTTGATTGCCTGGCCGGAGCTGTTGAAATGAATTGCACTTCTGCCGAATCCGCGGAATGAGTTGTTGGCAATACGGTGACCGGTGCCCCAGTATGCATCCTCAGATCCGCGATCATAACGCCGACCGTTCGTGAAGTAGATACCAGCATCATAGGTGCCGGCATAATTGCAGTCGCGAATGATACAGTTTTCCACGGTGCAGTTTTTCCCGTCGAGAATAATGCCCGAACCGGCACTGACCCCGATCAGACAGCGGGAGATCACGTTCTCCTCACCGCCGATATAGATGCCCCGGTGACCGTCGGCAAACGTCTTTGCCCGAAAATCACCGTATTGGCCGGGATTGGTTGAGGCCCATCCTGCTTCCCACGACTCCTCCCAGGTTTCGTATTGAGAGGTGTACTTGAACCGGCAATTTTCGATACGGCAAAAACGTGCGTTTCGTAAGACCAGTGCCCCACCGAGAAAACGCAGGTTTTCAATAACGATATGCGACAAGCCCTGGATAAGCGCTACCTGCTGGCGTTTCTTGACCTCGACCAGATGCTCGTCGGGTGAGTCCCCGTCGGGAGCCCAGAGATAGACCCTGCCGTCGTCCATATACCACTCCCGGGGTGAATCGAGCAGCTCCCGTTTGTGCGATATGTAGAAGGGCCCCTTGTGCGATTTCACACCGATACAGGGGTTGCGACGAACGGCGAAGCGGATGCCGTCGCCCGGTGTTGTTCCCGTTGGATCGGAGGAAAGCACCTCGCCGAAATTGGTGAAGTACCACCATCGAAATCCCTTGAACAGACCACCCTTGAAGAAATCGGCGTCGCGATTCTGAAAACAGGGAGACATTTTTCGCCCGGTCAGCGTCTGGGTCATGACCGTATCGGGATCATCCGGCCCGACAAAATCATCTCTCCAGTACTTCGTATTGGCCCAGCTCGGTACAAGAAGAGGATGAATCCACTGCCGGCCCTTTTCCAGGCAAGGCGTACTGTACGAGTCCCACCCGACCTCCGGGCAGGGGTCCTCTACATTGGGACAGCGGGCCGAATACATGATTTCACCGTCGACAAACACACAATTGTTGTACCTGCCCAGATTCCAGTCTATCGGCGCGACATATATCGCCCCCTCGTGGCGTTTCCATCCGGTCACCGGCTCTGCCGCGCTGATATAGACGTCCTCACCGTTGCAGGCCGTAAAGGTCACCGGCGCGCCGGGACCTCCCGACATGACCGGTTGGAGTCGTTCCCGGTACACTCCCCCGCGGATACGGCACGTGGCGCCGGGACCGAGAAGCCGCGTTGCGCGGGAAAGGGTGCGAAACGCCGTTTGCGGCGTTTCGCCGTCGTTGGTATCCGCCCCCCCTTCTCCATCGACATACACATCGCCGCATTGCAGGTCATCCTTATTGACCCGGCCCGACAACTCAATCCGGTTGAGCCGGCAGACAGTATCGTTTTCCCGATCGCTCGAAAAAAGCACGAAGAGCGCGTGGACTCCCACGGTCTTTTTCAACGGAACGCGCCATCGTGTCCAGGAGTGATGGCGTACCGAGAGTGTACATGTTGCGACCACCGCCCCGTTCCAACTGTCGAGCCGAACCGTCAGGTACCCGGGCCGTGTATGGTTTTCCTTGAGAGTGCCGAGACTGATTGTCGTAAAGGCTATGGAA
Source organism: uncultured Fibrobacterota bacterium (assembly GCA_964571815.1). Classification (GTDB taxonomy): domain Bacteria; phylum Fibrobacterota; class Chitinivibrionia; order Chitinivibrionales; family WJKA01; genus CAZNDN01. The sequence goes on from CAZNDN010000134.1 coordinate 9,047, forward strand.
TCGTAACCGCCGGGAGGGAAAAAGATTGAGTCGTACCCAACCCAGTCGCCGTTGCCGCAGCCCCGGAGGTCCGTTGCCCACCCGTCAATACCGGCACCCCTGACCGTGTCAAAATCTTCCGCCTCGACGGCAATTGAAACGGGGAACGTTTGCGGGGGCGGCGCCGCCGCGGCGTTGGCCATGCAGACAAGAACGGCAAGTGCCGGGCGAACCACGCCGGAATCGGGCACACCGAGTGCGCTCCACGAATCCCGTTTCATACCATGCCCTCCTTCGGGAGCGAGTAAGGATCAACGGCGATCGGCGCCCCCCGCGAAGCCGCTGTCGCGAATGGAAAAAGCACTGTCGGAACAATCGCTCTTGTCGAAATTGTCGTATTCCCAGATTTGTACCAGGCAGGAGTCGGAAATGGTCGAGAAATCCTGCCGGTACTGGGGGTCGTAGTATTCCGTCGGTATGACCCAGCGATACGTACCCACATTGCCGTCGTGGACCGTCGTGTCGGTCGCGTAGATGCGGTTCTCGACGACATTCCAGTTGATAGTGCTGAAGGTATATCCGAGGTCAAACGACACATCAAAATGGAGGCTGTTGAAAACCTTCGTGGTATCCACGGCCCAGGAGATAACCATGGTGTCGCCCACCTCGTAACGTTCTCCGCCGTTCGGGGTAAGGAGTTTCAGACCCATCTCGCCCGGATCGACATACCGCGGCCCCTCCGGGCCCACAGAGGATGAACGGTTGCACTGCATGTGCGGAAGCACCAGCGCCACCGCGAGCAAACCCCAACCGACCGGTTTTTTGTTCATAGCCGCCTCCCTTCCTCTCCATAAGATAGTGGAACAGAGCGTTGAGCGCAACAGGCAAATAAAAAAAACGTACTGAACTTCGTACAGTATAATGATGTAACCTATTGTATATTAGTGTGTTATGGTTTTCCGTAGCGTAGTTCCGACATTTTTTCCGAACATTGAAGTTGCAAATCTTCTTTTTTTTGCTTATACTTAATAGTGCCCGTTCGTGAGTGGAAAGCTGCCGAAGATGAGAAAACAACCGGAATCACATCCCCACGATGTCCTGAAGAAGCTCTACTTCTACAGTGACTACCGCACCTTCCTCCAGGACTACTTCCGGGAGCAGAAGCGGCTCAAAGAGCACTTTTCGCATCGTTTCTTCGCTCGCAAAGCCGGGCTCTCATCACCGAGCATGATCCTTGATGTACTCAAGGGAAGGTATAACCTCACCATACGCACGCTTCCCAGGATCATAGCGGGCCTGGGACTCAGGGGCAAGAACGCCCGGTTTTTCGAAAACCTCGTATGGTTCAATCAAACCAGAGACACGGTTCGGAAGGAGCACTACTACCGTCAAATGGTTCAACTTCGGGTATCCGCAAAGTTTTACCGATTGCACAAGGACCAGTACGCCTATTTTGAACATTTCAGCTACGCGGTGATTCGCGAACTGGCGGTGTACGGAAACTGGCGCGGAGATTTCAGGAAGCTCGGGGCCCTGGTCGAGCCGCCGGTCAATGCCGCGACCGCGGAGAAGGCCGTTGACCTGCTCTTGAAATGCGGCCTGCTCACCAGGAAGCCCGACGGCGCCTTCGAGCAGAGCGATCCGGCGCTTACGTTCGAAGACGTCCCTTCGGCGGTAAAGAAACCGTACCGGCGGATGTTCCTGCAGCTCGGTATGGATGCCGCCGAGAGACTCGGGCCCGACAAACGCTACTGTGCTCATACGCTGCTGTCCATGAGCCGGGAGAGCTACCGGGAAGCCGTTGCCGTACTCGACGAGGCCCGGGAGAAAATTATGGCCCTTGCACTCAATGACAACAAGGTCGAACAAGTGTATGAGCTGATTCTCCAGCACTATCCATTGTCAAAAGTTATCGGGGAAGGCA
>CAZNDN010000135.1:0-5315 GCA_964571815.1 uncultured Fibrobacterota bacterium
GTTCTTAGTTTCGCGTGTTTCGCGTATTTCGTAGTTTTGCCTTTCTTGCCCCCCTTCCTTTCCCGTGTTTCGTAGTTTCCTCTTTCCTGACCTCTCTTGCTTTCCCGCTCAAACATAATCGACGGACCATCTGCTTTTACAGTGTATTTCCCGTGCTCGTCTGCCGTGACTTGTATGCCGCCGCGATCACCACGCGAATTGATGCGGGTGACATGTCGGTCAGGCCCACCCGCTGCACGAGCGGGTGACGCTTGATCCGCTGAATCGCATCGATATCCAGCGCTCGAAACCGCAGCTCGCACCGGGGAAGGATAAACCTCAGCGTTTTGATGTTACCCGCGAGCCGATTGCGTATGTGTATCAATCGCTCCCACAGGTTTTCCTTTTTCGCCTCGAACTCTTTCCGCATGAAATGTTTCTTCTCGACACGCTCTTCCGTGCCCCGGGGTTGTTCGGCGCCCCGCACTATTCGCGAGATCACATCGAGCAGCCGCGGGTTCTTGCGCAACGAATCACCGTCGCTGAGCCACTCCCGCATCTCCAGGTAGATTCCGGCCTCATCCCGCATCCGGACAATATCCTGGTCCGGGAATATGTCGGGGTGGAGAAGCACCGACGGAAGCATCAGACTGTGTTCATGAAGATCGTGAACTGCGAACTGATACCGATCGAACACCACGACCACCGAGCACGCGATCGCGGGGTTGATCCGGGCGAGGGTCTGCTCCGCCCCCGATGCACACCGGCGTATCTCGCGGATACTCATGGTGGTGCGACCGGCCGGGGACTGCCCGGGGCCCGGGCGCGGCGGCGCCGGTGCGGGGGCAATGCTTTCCGACGTTGCGTCCGGCTTAACGGAAGCCCATCCTGCGGTCCTGTTTGTCATTTCTGAGTCTCACTTCGCCGCGCAGCGCATCGATCACTGTCGCGTGGTCGATCTTGTCCCGCGGCATGAACGAAAACCTCCGGTGCACGGCGTTGAAATCACCGGGCGCCAGTCCCCGCAGGGCATGCAGCTCCGAGACCACGCCGGCGGGAACGGGCTTGTCGATCAGCTTCTCGAAAAACACCCGGTAGAGCTTCTCCGCCGCCTTCCCGGCGACATAGCCGAATTCCAGTTTCAGGCTGAATCGTCTCATCACCGCCGGATCCATGATCTCCCGGAGGTTTGTGGCGCAGATCAGCATGCCCCGCAGGTTCTCCATCCGTGTCAGCAGCTCATTGACCTGGCTCACCTCCCAGGAGTGACTCGCGGCTTCCCTGCTCCGAAACAGACTGTCGGCTTCATCGATAAAAAGAATCGCCTTGTCCCGGGACGCTTCTTCGAATGCGCTCCTGATCTGTTTCTCCGTTTCTCCAACCCACATGCTCAGAAGATCACTTGCGCGTTTGACCAGCAGACGCCGGTGTGTCATGCGTGCAAGATACCCGGCAAACTCGGTCTTTCCGGTGCCGGGCGGGCCGTACAGAAGCAGATTCAGGTTCAGGGCGCGGCCGCGTTCGGCGGCTTCCGTTCTCCAGTGCTCGTCGAAAGCCGCCACCGTGTCGACCGCGGTTTGGATTCCTCCCGTGACGTTGAGGATGTCAACGGTGTAGTCCGGGGCCGTGCTCTGTCTGCAGTCGTTCTCCCGATCCACTCCAAGGATTCTGGTGTGCGCTTTGAGGATACTCTCGATGGTCTCCACCATCTCGCCGTGCCGGTCGGGGGCTTTGCTCATGTGCGCCACGTTCCTCAAGGCTACGTCAATACCCCCCGCGCCGACCTCGTAGGTTTCGGCGAATCGATCGGTTACCGCGGGGCTCAGGCGCCGGGAAAGGTGATACCTGCGAACCACCCGCCGCCAGATCTGCCGGCGTTGCCGCAACGTGAACCGCTCGAACGCAACCGAGTAGTCGAACCGCCGCCGTGTCGATTCATCCATACCATCCCAGCGATTGGTAATCCACACGGTCGGACACCGGCTTTCATCGAGCAGCTTGTTGATCTGCCCCTTCTCCGCAACCGGCGAGCCGAAAAAATCCAGCCCCCGGTTATTCAGCAGCGAATCGGCTTCATCCACGATAAGCATGGACCTGCCGGGATCGACCGTCTTCCGGCAGGCCAGCAGGGCCCGGTACCGGAACGCATTCACATTGGCCTGATCGTGCTTTTCCCGGTCCATATTGTGTACTTCATAGACCCTGTAGCCGAGGCGTCTGCCCAGCGAGCGGGCGAATTCGGTTTTGCCCGTACCCGGTCTTCCATAGAGCAGAATATTGGGGCCTTTGCCGCGCGGACGGTTGGCGGCGATCGTTTTCAGGGCCTGGATATGACGGGAGCCGAACGTGTAGTAGTCCATGGGCAGGGTCCTTCCTCGATACGCGCCGAAATACTTGCGACCGATCGGGACCTTCGACAGCCCCACGATGAAGCGGGAGATGTCGCCGGCAATGTCGCCGTCGTCTTCGAGAATCCCCGCGCGGAGCAGGCTCGATGAAGAGTCCAGGGCGGACACGACCGACAGGCGCGGGAGGCCGGTCATGATCGAAAAAGGCAGCGGGTTCACCACTCCCGTTCCACGGCTGTGCCTGATTCGGAGGTGATCGTGCAAGTCGTCGAAAATCTGCTCGACATCACGACTCCATGCCAGACAATGGGCCAGAAGGAGGAGTTCGATATCTATTCGGCTCAAGTCAAACAGCTCGGCAAGCTGCTCCAGCCGCGCCGTGGTTTTCCCGCCCGGCAACCGCTTTCCCGTGTGGTCATGAACGCTGCACAGGCGGGTGAGGATGCCCGAAGAGACCTTTCCGCGCAGTGCCGTTCTCTTGACCATGTCGCACAGAATCGAGTCAATGCCCTCGGAATCGAGATTCTCGCGCGACTTCTCAACGAAAGAACGATCCCGCCTGCCCTGCGCCACCGAACAGAACACCTCCATCTTCATGCTCCCGGGAAGGTACGAGAGCGCTATCTCCATGATATCGCGGGTGAAAAGCACGTGCGTATAGGCAAGAGTGTTGATCAAATACTCAAGCTCACGCCTCTGGGTGATTGACCTGATCCTGCGAGGCGACCGGACCCGGCCGGTGCGTTTGCGGTCCGATTTCAAGGCCCTCCAGACTCGATACGAGGTCTTGCTCAGTTTTTTTCCGTTCCCGCTCATCGCTCCACTCCCTCTTCTGAAGGTTGGGGGATTCGCCTCCGGCGGTGGTTCGAGAAGAAAGATACTCACGCCTTGCGACAATTACCGTCGCACTCTTGTATTTTCTTTCCAACACCGGTCGGGAGGCGTTATGTCCGTTACGGAAACCCCGCGCGGGGAGCGCATGGCGGCGATTCTGCTGCATCTTGTCCGCAATCGTCACCGGAAATTCTCCGCCGGCGACATTCACGCATGGCTCAACATGACCGAACCCGTGATACTTCGGAACGTGCAGCGGGACCTGAAAGTACTCGCGGAGCGTCACGATGACATTATCGGGGTGCAGCGGCGCGCAAACAGACGGTACTATTTCATCAAGCCCGACATGCGGGACAAGATGAGCCTGCCGATCGAGAAAAACGGGCTCCTGGCCCTGTTTCTATTGAAACGACTCCAATCCTTTTTCGATCTCGATACCGGGAATATGCGGCGTCTCAGTGAAGGGATCGCGGAGTTGAGCGCCCGGGACGACTACGACCTGTTCGAGGACCTGGATGAGCGCTTGAGCGAGACGACCTTTTTCATGGGCGAGCGCTCGCTTCTCAATCTCCGCGGGAGCATGCTCAACGATCTTCTCACGGGGCTGGTTGAAGGACGGGGGGTTGAGACCACCTACCGAAAGTCCGATACCCTTCAGCCCGTGCGCCGCACGATCCGTCCGGTGAAACTCATACTCTACAAAGGCGAGCTGTATTTCATCTGCATCTCCCGGCGGCACGCGGACAGGGACTACTATATCAAGCTGTCGCGGATCGTGACGGCAACGCTTGGTGAGGAGCGGTTCAGCGTCTCCGCAGCCCGTCGGGAGAGAATCGACAGGCGGCTCTCGTCGAGTTTCGGCATGCTGGACGCCGATGAGCCGCGGCCGCGGAGCGTGACCCTGCAATTTCCCCGCTACATGAAACTGCTGCTCTCGGAGCGACGCTTTCACCCTTCGCAAACATTGCGCGAAGACACGGAAGGCAACGTGATACTCACCATGAAGGCCCCGGTTGACAAGGACCTTGTACAGTGGGTGCTTGGATGGAGCGACACGGTCCAGGTCCTCACACCCCGCTCGCTTCGCCGGAAACTGGCCGCCATGGGCGATTTTCTTCGGACAACGTACGCGGCAAGGTGATGCCGTGGCAGTGGTCGTACGCTCGGTGGTCATTGGGTTTCGCGCACAGGTTTCGTCTGCAGAGGGGTGGAATTGGGGACCCAAAGATTCCCGGCTGGATTGTGTGCAGGTTCGGGTGCGACAGCGGACCCTGCAACGAAGATCACGGCAGTGTAGTGCACGCTGAAATCATTCCCCGAAACATTCCTGAACGTAGCCACAGAGAACGAAATGGATTTGTTCTCCCCTGCTTCTCCGTGCCCCCTGTGCCCTCTGTGGTAGAAAGCTCTCCGCGCCGCAAAACCCCGGTACGAAACCTGTTAATATGTTATATTATATAATATACGTGCCGTGTCCTCCTCATGCCCCTGCGAAGGGAGCCCTCAGCAGTGCCTCAACTGTCGCTGTATATCGATGAGCCGACGCTGAAAAAGGTGCGTTCGGCGGCCCGGAAGAGCCGGGTATCCGTGTCAAAATGGGTCAGGTCGCGAATTCGCACGAGTGTTGAATCCTCCTGGCCGCCGGGATACTTCGATCTCCAGGGAAGTATCACCGACTCTGGTTTCACCAGACCCGAACAGTTGGACACGGGGACAGATATGCCGCGGGAGAAGATGTGACCTGGTTTCTCGACACCAACACCTGCATCTTCTTCCTGAAAGGCGTGTCGCCCGGAATAGCCCGAAACATGGAGCGTCACGGTCCCCGCGATATCAAGATACCGTCCATGGTGGCCGCGGAGCTGATGCTCGGGGCCGCGAAAAGCGCGAAGGCGCGCAGCAGCGCCGAAGTGATCGAGAAGTTCCTTGCCCCCATGGAGATAGTCCCTTTCGACCGCGGCGCCGCGGAGTGCTACGCCCGGATCCGTGCCGGTCTGGAACGGAAAGGAAAGACTATCGGGCCCAACGATCTGGTGATTGCAGCCACCGCGCTTGCCCACAATGCTACCCTTGTTACCAACAACGTCCGGGAGTTCAAGCGAGTTACCGGACTAGCGGTCACCGATTGGACATAGCGGGCAGCAATCTCACCGG
>CAZNDN010000135.1:5415-10753 GCA_964571815.1 uncultured Fibrobacterota bacterium
CCTCCGGCCGGTGGTTGCCGCCCAACCGGCAAATGCCGGGATGAATAAGCTGTCCTCGTCAGTAACCCGCTTTGCCGCCGCTCTTCCAAAACTGACCACACGGCAGCCCCTCCCCTGTCGGGTCTAGTATTTTTTGACACCGACCAAACCTTTGCTCAACCAGTTCAGAAAGGCTTGCCGTGACCGCCAGAAGCTACTTCGAGTTCGACTCGCTCGCCACCAACGCCCGTACCGAAATCATCGCCGGAATCACCACGTTTCTGGCCACCATGTATATCATTGCGGTCAACCCCGCGATTCTCAGCGAAACCGGCATGTCCTTTCCCTCGGTACTGACCGCCACGGTGCTGGTCGGCGCGTTCAGCAGTATTATGATGGGTCTCTATGCCCGGAACCCTATCGTGATCGCCCCCGGTATGGGCCTCAACGCCTTCTTCGCCTACTCCGTGGTCATCACCCGGGGCATCCCGTGGGAGCGAGCGCTGGGAGCGGTGTTCTGGTCGGGAGTGATCTTCCTGCTGCTTTCCATTTTCAATATCCGCACGCATATCGTGCGCGCCATTCCCCGTCAGATACGCTTCGCCGTGGCCGGCGGTATCGGACTGTTCATCACGCTGATCGGCCTGACCAACGCGGGGCTGGTGGTGTCCAACGAAGCGACCGTGATCGGGGCGGGGGCGCTCGATCCGACAACAATCACCTTCCTCATCGGTCTGGCGTTCACCTCGGTACTGGTCGTACGAAAAGTCAAGGGCGCCCTGATCGTGGGCATCGCGTTCACCACGCTGGCCATGATCCCCATCGGCCGCTGGTGGGGCGATGCCTCGGCAATCAACCGCGGCACCGCTACCCTGGTCACATGGCAGGGCCTTGTCGCCCCGCCCGATTTCTCGGTATTCTTCAAACTGGACCTGTTCGGATCGCTGCACCTCGCGTGCCTGCCGGTGATCTTCGCGTTCCTCTTCACCGACCTCTTCGACAGTCTCTCGACTTTCGTCGGGGTCTCGGAGGCCTCGGGCCTGGTCGACTCCGACGGAGAACCGCGCAATATCCGGAGGTCCCTGATTGTGGACGCTCTCTCGACAACTCTCTCGGGGCTCTTCGGCACCAGCGCCGGCACCAGCTATATCGAGTCGGCCGCGGGGATCGAGGAAGGCGGCAGGAGCGGCCTGACCGCGGTGGTTGCCGGCGTGCTCTTCCTTCCGTTCATGTTTCTCTCCCCCCTGGTCTCGGTCGTCCCCCTGCAGGCAACGGCCCCGGCCCTGGTACTGGTGGGAGCGTTCATGATGCGGCCCGTGCTGAAAATCAACTGGGAGGGGCTCGATGATGCTATCCCGGCATTCCTGGCCATGATCCTGATTCCCCTCACCTACTCGATCACGCAGGGAATCGTGTGGGGCTTCCTGAGCTGGACCGTAATCAAATTTGCCGCGGGGAAACGGCACGAAGTAACCCCCGCGCTGCTGGCAATCGACGTGCTTGCGGTCGCTTCGTTTGTGGTAAACTGAACGCGTGCAAGCACAGGCTCGATTGCTGAGGCTGGACACGCACTCAGCGTGCACCTGTCGAAGAATACTCCGAAAGAGAAGCGTTCCCTTTCGGTCCCGCTCACCCTGAGCCTCACGAAGGGGCCACCTGTCAAAAACCCACACCCACCGAAGTCCCGCTCACACTGAGCACAGTCGAAGGGTGCACCTGTCAAACCTTGCCCACACCGCGGCCCCGCTCACCCTGAGCTCGTCGAAGAGTGCAACTGGGTCCGCCTTCACACTCCTTCACTCCAGCACGCAAGGGAAGCAGACAGTCCGAATTGGAGTTGATTGTGGTGTTTCGCACCATTGCCCAAGTGCATGCTTCGACTGTGCTCAGCATGAGCGGGGCAAAGGTGTGCTTTCAATGTGGTACCGCACATTGCGTGCGGACTTGAGGCCCGAATGTCCTCGTTGGACCATGGAGCATGATTCGACCCGGCTCGGCATGAGCGGGGCAGTGAGATTCTCGAGTCGAATGCGTGAGTATGTGCAGGAAGGACTACGGCCTCGAGCGTGACGGTCTCACCAGCGTGACCGGACTGCCGATGCTGAGGGCCATCTTCGATGCCGCATTGCCGCCGTTGATCGAGACTTCGAGGTAGCCCGACGAGCCGGTGATTGCCACGGCCTTGCCCACCGGTACGTCACCGAAACAGAGACCCACCGGCACACGGCGCCGCCTGCCGACCACCACGGCGTAGTGCCGGCGTTGTCGCGGGTCGATTTCCCCGCCGGGGATTGTGGTGATCGCATTGCCGAACCGGTCAATGTAGACGACTTCGCCATGGATCTTATCGCCGGCAACTGTTGCTTCGGGCAGGACCAGCCGAACGTAGTCGCGGATTGCCGGGCCCACCGAGCGCAGAGGGATTCCCTTTGCCAGGTGAGCCCCGACCGGGGCGAAAATGTCCCGGCCGTGGAACGTACTGCTCACCTCCGTGCGAAACAGCGCCGTGTTGGTGACTTCATGCACGGCACGACGTGATCCCGAGTCCAGCACCGGGCAGAGCACACCGTTGTCGGGCCCCACGAACAACCGTCCACCGGCCCGGGCGGCAAGCGCCCGTCGCGCGGTCCCCACACCGGGATCGACCACCACGACAAACACGCAATTGCGCGGGAACGTATCGACACAGCGGGCGAGTACGAACGCCGCCGATGTGATATCACCGGGCTCGATCTCGTGGGTAATATCTACCGTCGTGACGCGCGGGGCGACCTGCAGGGCCGCCCCTTTCATGGCACCCGTGAACCAGTCCCTGGTACCGAAATCGGTAAGCAGGGCGATCGGTCTCACTCGGCCGCGCCTCCGGCCGCTTCAGAGGAAACTTTGGCAAGAATCCCGTTGACCCGCTGTGCATAGGCTACGGGGTCCTTCGGGACCCGCCCCTCGGCAACCAGCGCCTGGTCGAAGAGAAGCTTCACCCACTCCTGAAGCTGCTCCGAGTTGGCATCCTTCTCGTACAGAGCGTGGAGGTTGGCGACAATGGGGTGTGATGGATTCACTTCGAGGATCGGCTTGACATCCGGTGCATCCTGCCCCATGGCTTTCATGATCTTCTGCATATGCGCGCCCATGTCGTGCTCGCCGGTCACCAGGCAGCACGGGCTTCCCTTAAGCCGCGTGGTAAGACGAACCTCATTGACCGAATCGGAGAGAATGTTCTTGATCCGCTCCAGGAGCTTCTTGTACCTGGTCTCCGATTCCTTCTTGTCTTTGGCCTCGTCTTCACCCAGCTCGCCCAGGTCCAGATCCCCTCTAGTGATGGACTTGAGCGGCTTGCCGTCGAAGTTGTAGATGTCGTTGACGATCCACTCGTCGATCGGATCGACAAGATAGAGCACTTCCACACTCTTGTCCTTGAAAACCTCCAGATGCGGGCTCTTCTCGACAATCTCCCGGTTCTCACCGCTCACGTAGTATATGTCCTTCTGACCCTCGCGCATCCGGCCCACGTACTCTTTCAGCGACACGAGGTCATCGGCGCCCTGACCCATGGACGACTGAAACCGAAGCAGTTCCAGAAGCTTGTCCTTGTTCTCGTGATCCGTATGGATCCCTTCCTTGAGCACCGGCCCGAACTGTTTCCAGAAGGTCTTGTACTTCTCCGGCTCCTTCTCCGCCGTGTCTTTCAGCACCCCCAGAATCCTGCCCACCAGCGCCTTTTTCATGCGCTCGACAACCGGGTTCTGCTGCAGCATCTCGCGGGAGACGTTGAGCGGGAGATCTTCGGAGTCCACGATTCCCTTGACAAACCGAAGGTACTCCGGAAGCAGCTCCTTGCAGTCGTCCATGATAAATACCCGCTTGACATACAGCTTCACGCCGTGCTTGCGCTCGGTGAGGTACAGATCGAAAGCCCCCTGCTCCGGAACAAACAGCAGATAGGAATACTCAAGCATTCCCTCGGCCTGCTTGTGGATGGTCAGCAGCGGCTTGTCGAATGCGCCAAGGGTATGCTTGTAGAAAAGCTCGTACTGCTCGTCGGTCAGCTCCGATGCCGGCCGTTTCCACAGCGGCTTGGTCTCGTTGACCACCTCGTCCTTACCCTTGTCGTCGGGCAGGTAGATCGGGAACGTGATAAAATCCGAATACCGCTTGATCACCGACCGCACATTCCAGGTCTCTGCGTAGGAGCCTTCTTCTTCCTTGAGGTACACCGTGATTTCGGTGCCGCGCGATTTCTTCTCCGTCTCCCCGATCGTGTACTCCCCGACCCCGTCGGACTCCCACACCACCGCCGGCTCATCGCCCCCCGCCCGCTTCGTGACCAGTTTCACACGCGCCGCAACCATGAACGCCGAATAAAACCCCACCCCGAACTCCCCGATCAGGTTGGAGTCGGCTTTCTGGTCTCCGGTCATCTTCTCCAGGAATGCCCTTGACCCGCTGCGGGCAATGGTGCCGATATTGTCGATTACCTCCTGACGGGTCATGCCGACACCGTTGTCGAAAATCGTGAACGTCTTGGCCTTCTTGTCCAGCTTGATCCGGATAGCCAGCTCCTTGTCGTCGCCGAGAATATCCGGTGACGTAACCGACTCGAACCGGAGCTTGTCCAGGGCATCCGACGCATTCGAGATCAGCTCGCGGATGAACACTTCCTTGTGGGTGTACATGGAGTGAACCATCAAATGAAGCATCTGCTTCGCTTCGGTCTGGAACCCCAGGGTTTCCTTCCCGGTTTCACTGGCTGTAGGCATGGTGCAACCTCCCTTGGAAATAAAAGTTCGACATTGGCAAACACAGGAGCCCGAAATCCGGCTTTTCCCCGCGCTCAGGCGTAAAAAAATACGATTTGGCGCGCGGGGCAGGGATGTGTACCGGACTAATTTTATTACTTTAGCGGAGGTTCGCCCCGTGCACGATCCGGGCCATCTGCCGGCCCGACCGGGAGAGATCTCTCCTCTGTTCCGACAGGGCACGCGGCACCGCCGGCCATCGAGGTACTGGAAATCCACAGCCTCATTCCGAGAGTAGCGGGCTCAGGCGCTGGTCGAGCGAATCCACGAAATCCTTGCAAACGTCTGGTGTGATGCCCCGAGGCTCAATTATTTTCCTTTTGAAACAGGATCGCGTAATCTGCTCCCGGGAGAGTTCAGGCTGGGGCGGAGATCGGGGAATTGATTGCGCGCTTCGTCCGCTTGGTGATGATCGCGCACCCGGGCCACGTTGGTGGACGGGCTTCGAGGAAGCGAGGCTTCATGTACCTCTTGCGAGGTTGCAGGTGATCCCATAGTACTGGTGATTCGCGATACTCTCGGTTGTGCGTCGAGGATCGCCATCCCAGTGGTTCTGGTTGGAA
>CAZNDN010000136.1:0-4951 GCA_964571815.1 uncultured Fibrobacterota bacterium
CTACCTCGTCCACGGCAACGACAAGCTGCTGCTGCTGGACAAGTTCGGCAACGAAGAGGTTATCTTCGAGAATGCGAGCTGTCCGATTCCCCTGCGTCCCCGAAACATACCCGATCTCGCGACGAAAACCTACGACAGTGAGGACGCCGACCCGAATCATCCCGGGGCGGTGATCAGTGTGCAGAACGTATACAACAGCTATCCCTACCCTTTCCCCCACGATGTGGTCGAGGAGAAGAAGATAAAGTGGATCCGGGTGGTGCAGCTCATTCCCAAGAACCTTCGGTGGGACAGGAACAAGCCGCCGATGGCCTACGAGACGATGTCGCCGGGCCGGATTTCGCTGGGTGTGGCGAAGGTTGAAGAGGATGGAAGCGCCTATTTCGAGGCCCCGGTCGGAAGAGAAATCTACTTCCAGGTGCTGGACGAAAACCACATGGCGCTCCAGACTATGCGCTCGGGAACGTACGTTCACAAGGGAGAGCACCTGAGCTGCGTGGGCTGTCACGAAAACCGGTGGGAAGCCGTCCCGCCGCTTACCTCGACCCCCCTGGCCCTGCAGCGCGGCCCCTCGCCGCTTGAGCAGGAAGTAGAGGGAGGACCATGGCCTCTCGCGTACGAAACATTTGTGAACAGACCCGTGTTTCAGAAGACCTGTATTCCCTGTCATGAGAGCGAAGGGAAGAATACCGGCATGTTTGATTACGATGCCCACAACCTCTACGTCTCAAAGATGATTTTCAGTTGGCCGGGCGGCATCGGAAACACCCAGGCATACGCGGGCTCGCGAAGTATTCCCGGATTTTGCGGGGCCGGGGTTGCCGGTCTCGGCACGGGGGCTCTGGACATGTACAAAGCGGGGAGAATCACCGAGGAGGACCTGTATCCGGTGGTGTGCTGGCTCGACTGCAACAGTATGCAGTACGGCGACTTCCGCAAAACCGACAAACAGGACGCCGGCGAGATCGTGTGGCCTTCACACTACTGGGATCCCGACAATCCGACGGGGGTTGAATCGGGTCAACCCACGCCGGTGCGGGAGTCGATCGTAGCCGATCTCCGTCGAAGAGGATACCTCACCGAAGCGTCGTCCTTGCCCCGGGCCGGTCACATCACGATCATGATTCGAGAGGCCGACGTGTGCATCGAGAATGTATCGGGGAGCCAAATCTCCTGGTCCGTTCACGACCTGCGGGGTGCTACGGTCGCCGGCATGCGAGGAAGCACCGGAGGACGCTCCGTTCACGCCGATATCTCACATCTGGCCGCGGGCATGTACTGCGTGCGGGTGAAGGCCGGGGTGGTGCGGAGAAGCGCAACGTTTCTGCGCGCCCAATAGACTCTCTCGGGGCGGACACACGAGGGCGGCAGTGACGAAAAGACGTGAGGCGGGGTGTTTTCGGCATCACCGGGGGTGAAAAGGCATTCTCATTCTCCCGTTGCCCGTCCTGCCTTTCTCCGAGCGGGATTACCTGCCAACAGGCCGAACCGGGCGTTGCCCGTGACCATGCGCTGCCGCGCCCGCAAGCGGGAATTCGTTGTTTTTCACTATCCGTGTGACACGGGATGCTACGGTATCCGCAATGGCCGACATCGAACGGTAATCGGGCCCCGGGCCGAAGGTTCATTCCACAGGCTTCCGTATTCGTGAAAGAGATGAGGCAGGCCCTCTCCCGGATGTTCTCCACGAAAGCATACAAGACGCCCGATAGCCGAACTCCCGCTGAAGATACCCCGTCTCAGTTCGTTGCCCAAAAGGGAAACGGTTTGAAAGGTGATCCCTTGACTTCGCCAATGGATTAACCTATACTTCCTGCATGCCGGAAGCACGGGAAGGCGCAATGATCTCAGTGTACGAACTCACCGATTACCGGGAGTTCCTTAAGCGCTTTTATTGCGAAAAGAAGAAGGAAAACCCGCGATTTTCATACCGCCTGCTTACGCGAAAAGCCGGTTTCAAGGGGCACACTTTTTTTCAAAAGTGCTCTCCGGCTCAAAAAACCTCTCTCACGGCGCGGTTTTCCCTCTTGCCCGCGCGCTTGGATTGGACAAGAACGAAAGCCAGTATTTCATGGCAATGGTCGGCTTTTCGGATTCCAAGACAAAGGATGAGCGCGAGTTCTATTTCAGCCTCATGCAATCATTCGGCAGGCATCATTCGGCCGTAGCCCTTCGTACGATGCAGATGGAGTATTTCTGTGAGTGGTATCATGCGGCAATCCGGGAACTGGCTTCGCTTATTCCCTTTCATGACGATTTCGAGGCACTGGGCGAAATGCTGGATCCGCCGATCAGCGTTAAGGAGGCACGCAAATCGGTGGAATTGCTGGTCGACCTCGACCTCCTGCGTCGTGGGGCCGGGGGGAGTTACACTCGCACCAACACGACGATCACCACGGGAGAGAATTTCGGCTCGTTTCTGGTAAAGAAGTTTCAAGAGACAACAGCGGAGCTTGCCACCTGCTCTCTTCGTCGCCACCCCCGGCAAATTCGAGATTTCTCCACGCTCACGCTGAGCGTTTCCGGAGAGGGATTCAGGCGGATACGCGACGAAATCGGGGCGTTCAGGGCCCACCTTCTGAGAATTGCCTCGCGCGGACGCAAGGCGGACCGGGTGTATCAAATCAATTTACAACTGTATCCGTTGAGCACGACCCCATCGAAGAAGGTTCGCAGCATCAACGTGGTGTCCGACGAGACGCCGCGGCCGGAAGACACATGAACTGCTTCATTCACGAGTGCACCTTCTACGCCGACTGCAAACTGAAGGAAACAGCCCGGTTCTGCGCGCGGTGCAAACACCGGACGGCAATGCGGGCGGGGACGAAAAAGTTCGTCGACAACGCTCCAAGCCCCGAATCGCTGAAACAAGGGCCGGGCCGAAAAGACGGCGCCGTCATTCCGGGAGCAGTTACGGTAGTGGCGTGCGCTCTGCTTTGTTGCGGTTCCCTGTCACCCGGGCATGTGAGCGGCGGCGGGGGAGGCGGTGGCGGCCAGGGGGGCGGCACCGAGACAACCAACAGCGTGGTGCACGGTACGTTCTACGAGCCCGACGGGGTCACGCCGGCAACGGGTATTGATGTACACGTTCGACCCCGGTCCACTCTTGGTGACACGACGGTAGACCTCTCCCCCGGTGCCTTCGATACCGCGCATTCGATCACCGACAATCAGGGTGCGTTCGTGATCGATACCCTTACGCCCGATATCTATGTGGTGGAAGCCGACGACGGCGCGGGGCACCTGGCGCTGATCGACTCGGTTGCCGTGGCCGGCACAACCTCTCCCGTGGAGGTTGCCGATACGCTTCGGCCGCCGGGGGCTATCCGGGGCAAAGTTGTCCTGAGCCAGGGGGGCGATCCACGCCGGGTTCTTGTCCTGGCCTTCGGCCTCGACCGGTTCGCTCTTCCGGGGGCCGACGGAACCTTCCTTTTTTCCGATCTGGCGCAGGGCAACTACGATATACGGATTCTACCGCTGCTTCCCGACCGGCCGGAGTACGACGTGCTCGACACGGCAGGGGTGAGTGTCACGGCGGGCGACACCACCGACCTGGGTGATCTGTACGTACATTTCGCCGGTGTGAAGGCACCGCGAAGCCTGTCCGCGGACTGCGACACCGCGATGCGGGTCGTGACACTGCGCTGGCGTCCCTCCGCGGATTCTTCCGCGGCAGGCTACAACGTGTTCCGCAAAGACCTTGATTCCCTTCTCTGGCCACCGGCGGTGAATTCCTCCCCGGTGCGGGACACCTTCTTCCAGGACAGCAGCGTTCGTCAGGGGCATTCCTACGCCTATCGAATCACGGCGATCTCGCCCTCGGGCACTGAGAGCAGACCGGGCGATACAGTCCAGATGCCTGTTGTCTCACCGTACCTGCTGCTGAAGAGTCTCGGCGAACCCGAAGAGACCGACCCGGGGCATCTCGGCATGATCGTGTCGGGGGATACGATCTACCTTACGGAGTCCTATCATGGTCGTGTTGTGATGCTCGATACCGCGGGAGAACATCTGAAGGTATTCGAACCGCCTTCGGACGAACCCTTCATGGAGCCCAGAGACATCGCGATGCACAATGATCGGCTGTACGTGGTCGATCGAACCGAACGAATCAGGTTGTACGATAGAAAGGGAGACTTTCTCGGGTCCATCACGCTGGAAGGTGCCACGCTCAGAGATGTGGCGGTGGCGAGCGACGACTCAATCTACGTTGCCGACGAGGATGGGGAGCGGGTGGTGCTGGTCGACGGCGACGGTGCGGTACAAGCAGTCTCAACGTATTCCTTCACTCACATCGGCCGCGTCGAGACATGGGACAGTGTCGTGGTCGCGACCGACCGTGACGAAAGAACGCTTCTGCTGATGTCGGGAGGGCTGTCAACGAACAAAGAAATCACCGTGATCTCCAGGCAATACGCGACCGGGGGATCGACCAGGAAGGGAGTAGTGCTTGGGGCCGTTTCGTCTTGTGGAGGAGGGCATGCCGCCGTCGCGCTCGGCCTGGTCGCAACGGAAATATTCATGCTCGACCTTCTTGAAGGAAAGAGGATCGCACGATTCGTTCCAATCGGCGCCGGTGAAGACGGGGTAGGGGTGAACGCGATCCGTGCCCTTTCGTCGGACTCGCTGTGGGTCGCCCTGAGCAACGGCGAAGTGCATCTGTACCGGCGGTGGTAGAGAGAGTCCGGGACCCAGCGGCGACCGGGTCCCTGATGGAGGTGTCAGGAGCCCAGATCGGTAGTGGTCAGATTCCCGCTGTTGTGGTATGGAAACGGATGACCGTGCGGAGATACGCAGTATGGGAAGTGGGTTGTCACACTTCAGGTACTCACGGGCCGAGTGACCCGTGTGTTCTTCGATGACTGGTTCAATCTTGCTGGTCTTCGAAACGTGCATTCGGCGGCCGGGCCGTTTCTTTCTACGCCCCTTGTCCCGGATGTATACGAGAGGC
>CAZNDN010000136.1:5051-9299 GCA_964571815.1 uncultured Fibrobacterota bacterium
CTCTTCCGGACGGGAAGGGTGCTACCGAACCGATACCGGCAGGGTGACAAATCGTACCGAGGCCTTGTGCGACCGGTTTGTCGATTGCACGCGCACTACGAACGTTCCGCGGGGCACATCATGCATAGCGATCGCTCTGTGTCCGTTGCCCCCTCCGGTGATACTTCGGGCCGTCACAAGCCTTCCGGCGAAATCGTGTACGGTCACTTTCACGTTTTCCCCGCCGCTGCCCGCAATGCGCAGACTCCGTCCCGCGGGCACAATATCAATTTCCCGTGGTGCGCTTCGAGAGGAACTCACGGCCACAGCGCCTTCCTCGGTGCCGATCGGATCGTCGGGATCGACATCGAGTTCCGGCCAGGCCACCTGCCCGGAGCGTTGTTGGCTCGTGTCTTTGTACACCCCGAGTTCATTGGAATTGAGGTCCAGCCACATAAAAACCCGCGTCCATTCCTCATCCGATAACTTATCGGTGTGGGACTTCAGGTAGTTCTTGCCGATAGTCGAATGCATTGCCCCATAGTAGCCTGGAACCGTACGCGAGCCGCCGTGCTCGTCGTATTGGATTGCGCCGTTGAACCCGGCGTGAAAGAAGAATGCCCGGTTCATCAGCGTCCAGCCGTAGCTGAAATCCGTGTTCTTGCCGTTCTGCGCGTGGCAGGGGCTGCATTTGTTCTCAAAGATCGGCTTCACCAGGAGATGAAAATTGAAGGGGATTGCTCCTTTGGTCGGATCGGTATGGTGTCCCGGGAACTCGGGCTCAAGCTCGGAGGGTTGACGCTGGAAGGCGATGGGAGTTGTGGGCAGCGACGGCGGGGCGTACCAGCCGTGGAAGCTTTTCTCGTGACAGCCGTAGCAGACAAGCTTCTCTCCGGGGTGAACGTAGGTCACGGAACGCATGGAGTGGATTGCCATCTTGTTTGCATCCAACGCCTGAAAATAGATTGACTTGTCCACCGGCGCCTTGCAGTATACGCTTCCGTCTTTCTCCACCGGCACGATCCCCAGCGACATCCGGGCGATCCCCTGCATGGCGAAGCCTATCCTGGGCTTTTTCTGATCATGCGTTGTCTTGGGAAAAAGCTGCACGATCCTGAGCCATTTGATCTTCTTCTCTTCCACGACACCATCGGGCCACGGCAGCGGATAGGTATCGTAGATATTTGATACTTGTATCGTGGCGGGCGGATGTTCCAGTGATCGTCGTTCCCCCTGCCAGGTCTTGACGCCAAGGTCGTGGGGCCTGTCACGAAGACGCAGGGGAATGGGGTCTATGGGACGGAACTGTTCGTCCTTGTACAGAAGCTGCTTTCCGCCGAATCGATCCAGCAGGTAGATGCCGTCCCAGTAGTTGCAGAGGAAAAGATCTTCGCTCAACGGCCACGCCGTCCCGTACTGGTACCCGGTTTCGTTGAGATTCCATGCTCCGATACCGGTTTCCGACTCCGGAAAGAGCGCATCCGGGGTGAGCCGCTCCACCTGCGACATGATACCGTCGTCCTCCTTGTTCACATCGATGAGTATCAACGAGCCGAACGCCAGGCCGTGGTGAGGGGCTGCGGTTGCGACATACTTCTGCGAGCCGGGTATGCCCCGTATGTTCATCTCCATCCAGGGACGCAGCCACCTGCCGTCCTTGGGATAATACGTTTCGCCGATTTTCTTCCCGTAGGTCGGGTGTTTTCCCTCGAGTCCGTCGGCGTAGTAAATGCTTTTCCAATCCGGCGGTTCGTACACCGAAGCGGGAACGTCCTTCTGCGTGGTCCAGGGGTGCGGGTAGTTGCCGTGCGGAGCCCGTGGGTCCCGCCCGTCGGGGTAGCAGAGCCACAAATGGTGCGCGATGTCCGAATCACGGTCGACATAGTCCCACCGCGTATAGACAATCATGCCGTTGTTGTCGACGCTTGGGTGCCACTCGTTGGTTTCGTGGTAACTTATGCGAATGATATCGGATCCGTCGGGTTTCATCGAATGAAGCGTATACGTCGGCACCGGTCGCCCGTGACAACGGCCGTGACCTCCGCGGCGCTCGGAGATAAACACGATTCTGCCGCTGGGCAGTTCACAGGGGTCGAATTCGTTCCACTCACCCGTGGTCAGTTGGGTCAGGTTCGAGCCGTCGATACCGCACTTGAACAGGTGATATGTCGACTGCAGGCTCCAGCAATCGTCTCCCGAAGCCTCCGACCAGGCGAAGTAGATCGTCGTGCCGTCATACGTAAGCTCCGGCGACAGAAACGCGCCTCCCTCCAGGCTTTGTCCCCGGTAATCAGGCCCGTCGACCACCGTTGCGCCTTCAAGAATATCCACGACGTGGGCATTGTCCGAAAAGGCATCCTTGAGAATGTACAGGCCCCCGCCCGTGTTGACCTTGCAGGCAAAGTACTGATCGCACATGTGATGGGCGCGACTCATCCCATAGGTGCAAAAGAGGATGTCATCGAAATCAAGAAGTGGGTTGTCGAAGGCAATGCGTCGATGCAGTGCGGCGGTTTGCATGAACAGTTCCCTGTCGGCGGAAGCGCGTGATTTCGTAAGTGCCCCCCGCACAGTCTCCGCCTCGCTGTAAAGCTGCCGAAGCCCACGGGCGTGAGCGTCCCATTTCGATTGGGGTATCCTGCCTTTCAGGTGGTTCAGAAGGGCGCTCGTACGACGAAGCAGGACATCGGAAGGACTCCTGTCGGAACTCATAATCAGTGCCTGGCGGTCCACCACGTGGGCCGACAAAGCACGGCCGGTTCCGCGACGGGAAAGACCTTGTGTGGACGATATGGATTGCGCGATGAGGCTGTACTCTCGTGAAAAACTTTCGTGAACCGCCCTCGACAAAGCCTCTGCCGGAAGACGGCTCGCGGTAACCATCATGCAGAATATCGCTGCCGTGAAGACAGGTTTCATGCTCTCCCCCTTGAAAGTCTCGGAAAATGCGTACACTCTTATTGACGAATATGCCGGGGCATTCATTGCCACCCTTATAGTAATAATATAACACAGAAACGAGTTTTGCGCAGAATATCGGGTTTCGGTGCGTTATTTCACCTCAAATGGCTGCCGGCTGTGCGCAATACGAGTCTAGCGGGGCAGTCGGGTCCATCGATGGGGGTGCGCAGCATCTACCCGGTTTCATCATTGGATTGGCCGATCGTTGCGTTTCGTGGTTCGCGCAGGTTGCGGACGTGAGGCGCTGAACGACGCCCGCGAGAGTTCAACCGGCATGAAGGGGGCCAAGAATAACTATATTCATAAAGGCGAGAGGTTTCGTGCCCGCCGGCGGTTGAGGGGGTGGCGGCCCGAAGGCGTTTCGCCGGCAAGGTGACCGGGAGCCTTCCTTCGCACGGCACCGGCAGAGAAAGAGGCATGTGAAGGCTTCGATCCAGACATGTGGTCTCGCAGGCAAGCCCGTTTAAGCGGTTATTTGGGTGCCGGTCGGCTCCCAGGCGCGAGCAGGCTATGGGGAACCGGGGGGCGAGGTCCGGGGGAGTAAGGTAAGGAGAGGACCGGTATGGTGGCTTCGTGGAAGACGGTAACGAAACAGTGCCTCAAGACGGCGATTGTGATACTGCTTCCGTGCGTGGGCGCGGGAGCGATCTATGAAGATTTCAGCTACATGATGCCCTGCACGCTCAAGACCGCCGGCATCGGGCTGGGGAGTGATATCACCGGGTTTCCAATGCTGGTTCGGCTTACCGAATCACGCCACCGGCACGTGTTTCAGACGGCGCAAAGCAACGGGAGCGATATTCGCTTTTCTACGAAGGCGGGCGCCTCGCCGTTGAGCTTCGAGATCGAGCGCTGGGAGCTGGGAGGTGCTGATTCCGCGGCCGAGATCTGGGTGCGGATCGATACGGTCAAAGCTGCCGCGGATCGCGTGATTCTCATGCACTGGGGGAATGCTTCGGCGCCCGCGGGCTCGGACGCGGCATCCGTGTTTGCCGCCGGTGGAGGGTTCCGCGGAGTCTGGCACCTGGGCGAGACCGGTTCGGGCACGGTGCGGGAGGATGCGACGGCCAACGGTAACGACCTGAGTCCCCGGGCCATGAAGCAAAGCGCCAAGTCGGCGGCGATGATCGGTCTGGCCGATTCCCTCGCGTCCGCGCGGCTGGTAAGTCGTGAAAACCCGGCCGATGCGTCTCTCAGGTCAATTCCAGGTGGGCTGACAATCTCCTGCTGGGTGTTTTTGCCCGTAATCGGTGAGACACAAACCTATTTCAACATGCCGGGCGTTTTCCGTCTCAGTAACGACGGTAA
>CAZNDN010000136.1:9399-10608 GCA_964571815.1 uncultured Fibrobacterota bacterium
AACTGTCTCAACGGCGTTATCGACGAAGTGCGGGTTGAGGCTGCTACCCGTGATGCCGGTTGGATGAAACTATGCTATCTCAGTCAGAAACGCGGCGCGGATATTGTGCGGTACGCACCCGCGGAAACCAGGCAGGCGGGCCCGCCGGAAATCCTGAGCCACCCGCAACCCGTGACGGCACCGGTCGGAACCACTGCCCGCTTCTCGGTGACGGTGATGGGAAATGGAGTCACCTACCAATGGTTGAAAAACGGTGCGCCGATTGTCGATGCCGGTTCTGCTTCGTACACGACTCCAACCTTGACCGCCGAGAACAACGGGGAAATCTATGAATGCGTCGTGGGCAATGACCACGGCACAGTCACTACACACACCGCTCTACTGACGGTGACGCAACCGCCGCCCGCGGTAAGCGGCGTTTTGCCCCTGGACACGCTGGTACCCCTTGGGGGGCGCGCGGTTTTCAGCGTGCAGGCCTCGGGTGCGCCGCCGCTTCAGTATACCTGGTTCAGGGTGGGCGACGGCGTTGTGGGCAGCGGCGCATCGCTGCAGATTGTCCCCGACAGCCGCGAAGCCTATCACGGGAGTCGCTACTATTGCGAGGTGAGCAATGCCCGGGGGAGTGCGCGGAGTGACACGGTGCTGCTTCGGGTGGTGGGACCGCTTGCGGCGGCGTTTGATGTAGTCCCGACCAAGGGGCAGGATTCACTCAGGGCCGTGTTCACCGACCGCTCCACGGGCTCGATCAAGCAGTGGCGCTGGTATTTCGGCGACGGTGACAGCGCGCGGTATGGGCCCGCCGACAATTCGGGCTCTCTTACGCATGTCTACCGCGGCGTGGGAGAGTACGTATGTACACTGGTAGTAGTCGGCGACGACCAGTCGGGTATGGATACCGCGGTGTCGGGAAAGCTCTTCGTGTACCCCCCCGGAAACAACGATATCACCCTGTCGGCGCGTTTCCTTGCATCAGACCGACTCGAAGTGAGCTTCACGGGTGCGGACCGGGTGAATACCAACCCCGTGCTTGGTCCGGCGGCAAGCCAGGTGGGGTTGTGGGTAAACCGGGAAGGCGGGGAGATTGACCCGGCAACGCATCCGCGCGTAGCCGTCTTTGAGCTTACTGCGATGCAGGGCGCCTCGCCCTACGTGGCGGTGGTTACCGTTCCACCGTCCCTGACCGCGCTCCAGCGTCGATACAACCTCTGG